>JAYSWJ010000216.1:0-8723 GCA_043718065.1 Polaromonas sp. | reverse complement strand
GGGCAGCTTTAGGGGTGGTGCAAGGGCGTAGGCAGCGCACAGGCGTAGGCTTTTTACACACCAAAGCCTTAAGTTTTCGCTAAGGCAAGCGCCTACAGCTTGTTACCACGCCATTGCGGCAGTGCAGCAAAATAATGTAAGCTATTAATTGCCTGCCTCGCAATGTGGGCTAAACCGTATGAAGCTAAAACAACGATGGATTTTAGAATGCTGCTTGCTGACCTGCGCCAGCATGTTGTTGGTGTTCATTGCAGGTTGTAGCACCCCCGGCAGCCAAGGATCAACCCCAGCAGGCCCGCCTATGACTGAGCGCCCCTCTGCAGGCGCTGGCGCCCTGCGTGAAAGCGCGCTGGCTCTAGACCGCGGCGAATACGGCCGCGCCGAGGCTAAAGTAACTGAGGGATTTAAGCTGGGCCTGACCAACACGCCAGACCTGCTGCGGGGCCACAAAACACAAGCTTTTGTGTACTGCGTCACCGGGCGCACAGCGCAGTGCGAAAAATCATTTGAAGCCGCTTTTGCCGTAGACAAAAAATTCAACCTCAGCCCATCAGAACGCCAGCAACCTATTTGGGGCCCGGTATTTGCCAAGGTGCAAAAACGTTACCCCACCTAGCGTTTATTTAGCGTCCGCCTTGGTGTCGGTGTAGCGACCAAAACTTTGCAGTTTGTCGTAGCGTCGGTCTAGCAGCTCTTTGACTTTATAGTCGGCCATCTGTCGATAAGCGTCGTTTAACCCGCGCTTTAAAAACGCGGCCATCTGCTTGTGATCGCGATGCGCGCCACCTACGGGTTCGGTGATGATTTTGTCGATCAAGCCCAGCGCTTTTAAACGGTGCGCGGTAATGCCCAGTTGCTCAGCCGCGTCTTGCGCTCGGTCGCTGGTTTTCCACAAAATACTGGCGCAACCTTCGGGGCTGATAACGCTGTAGATGGAGTATTGCAGCATCAGCACTTGGTCGGCCACGCTGATGGCCAGCGCGCCGCCCGAGCCGCCCTCGCCGATGATGGTGGTAATAATCGGCACTTCTAGCTGCGCCATCTCAAAAATATTGCGGCCAATTGCCTCCGACTGGCCGCGCTCCTCGGCGTCCATACCGGGGAACGCGCCTGGCGTGTCGACAAAGGTAAACACGGGCAAGTGAAATTTTTCCGCCGTCTTCATCAGGCGCAGGGCCTTGCGGTAGCCTTCGGGCCGGGCCATGCCAAAGTTGCGCAGTGCGCGCTCTTTGGTGTCGCGGCCTTTTTGGTGGCCTAGCACCATACAGGCGTTGCCGTTAAAGCGCGCCAGGCCCCCGACAATTGATTGGTCATCCGCAAAATGGCGGTCGCCGTGCATCTCGACAAAATCGGTAAAGCACTCGTGGACATAGTCCATCGTGTACGGGCGCTCGGCGTGGCGGGCGATCTTGGTGATCTGCCACGGCGTGAGGCTGCTGTATATGTCTTTGGTCAGTTGCTGGCTTTTTTTAGCCAGCTGGTCGATCTCGTCGCTAATGTCCACCGCCGATTCAGACTGCACGTAGCGCAGCTCGTCTATCTTGGTTTCTAGCTCGACAATCGGCGACTCAAAATCTAAGAATACTTTTTTGGCCAAAGTTGGCTCCTAGGCGTAATAACGAGCGAAGTTTAAACCTGTTTGGCGCGATTTGGGGGCTTGACAAGCGCTATTATTTTGATTCTAAAACGGCGATGGCGTGTCGTTTGTAAGCCCTAAGTATGCATTGCTGCCAGCTAAGTGGCCCTCAATTTGTAAGCAGTCATTGACAGGGCATTTAGTGATCATTTCCAAGCCCCAACAACCGATTATGGCAATGGGTCTAGCGAGCGCCACAGGTACCACGTAGCCACGCTGCAGTACGGTGCCCAAGCGGCGGCAACTTCACGTATTTCGCTGCGGCTGACCGACTCGCCAGAAAAGTAGTTGTGGCTGATGCCGTTGATCAACCCAATGTCGTCCATGGGCAGTACGTTAGGCCGCATCATGTGGAAAATCAAAAACATCTCAGCTGTCCAGCGGCCGATGCCGCGAATGGCCACCAGCTCGGCAATGATGGCATCGTCATCCATCGCGTCCCAAGCTTTCACGTTCAGCGCGCGGCTGTCAAAGTGCAATGCCAGGTCAACCAGATATTCAATTTTGCGGGCCGATAAACCTGCTGCGCGCATGTCGTCTACTTTAAGTTTTAGCACGGCTTGCGGCGAAGGTTTTTTTGACAGCTTTATAAACCGGTCCCAAATCGATTGCGCGGCTTTCACGCTGATTTGCTGGCCCACAATGGAACGCGACAGCGTGATAAACGGGTCGCTGCGGCGCTGCAAATAAGCCTCGCTAAATTGCGGGATCAGCCGCTTCATCACGCGGTCTTTTTTAACCAAATGCTTGCAGGCTTCGTCCCAGTAGTCTGGGGGCGCAGCTACTGGCGTGGTGGAGGGTGCTGCAGACTTCATAGCTGCTTGAGCAGGTAATATGGCCTGTACAGGCTAAAACACTGATAATTTCTGTGCGATTGGGCGCTTTGACAGTGCACTTGTGCGCTTACGTAATAAACGCAAATCATTTTTGCACTTCCCACGTCGTGCCACTAGGCGCGTCTTTCAGCACAATACCTTGAGAAGCCAAGTCTTTGCGAATCGCGTCAGCACCCGCGAAATCTTTGCTGGCTTTAGCGGCTGCCCGCTGCGCAATCAGCGCTTGAATCGCGGCGTCGTCCAGCGCAGAGCCTAATTGCAAATACGCCGTCGGCTGGCTTTGCAACAAGCCCAGCACGCCGCCCAATGCTTTCAACACGCCTGAGAGTTGCGCATTTTTACTGCGATTGATTTCGCTAGCCAAATCAAATAACACAGCAAAGGCCTCGGGCGTGCCAAAGTCGTTGTCCATCGCGGCCTTGAACTTGGCAGACCACGGTTCGGTCCAATCGAGCGCCACGGGCTCGCTCCCGTTCAGCGCCACGGGCTCGCTCCCGCCTAGCAGCACAGCAGCAGGCGGCACAGCATCTAGCACGGTGTACAAGCGCTTAAGCGCCGTGCGTGCATCGTCGAGCCCAGCGTCGCTAAAGTTAAACGGCCTGCGGTAGTGCACGCGCATCATAAAATAGCGAATCGTCTCGCCGTCGTAGCTTTTCAGCACATCGCGGATGGTAAAAAAGTTACCTACTGACTTGCTCATTTTCTCGCCGTCAACGTTTAAAAAACCGTTGTGCAGCCAGTAGCGCGCAAAGGTTTTTCCGGTCGCGCCTTCGCTTTGGGCAATCTCGTTTTCGTGGTGCGGAAACTGCAGGTCAGCCCCGCCGCCGTGAATGTCAAACGTCTCACCCAGCACGCCCATGCTCATAGCCGAGCATTCAATATGCCAGCCGGGGCGACCCGGGCCAAAAGGTGATTCGTATTTAGCGTCTGCAGGCTCATCGGGCTTGGCCGCTTTCCACAGTACAAAGTCCAGTGGGTCTTGCTTGCCGTCCAGCACGGCCACACGCTCACCCGCGCGCAGCTGGTCTAGCGATTTACCGCTCAATTTGCCGTAACCGGGCAGCTTGCGCACGCTGAAATTCATGTCGCCATGGCCGCTGCCCTCACCGGCCTGATAGGCCAAGCCTTTTTGCTGCAGCACGCCAATCAAATCGGTCATCTCACGCACATATTCTGTGGCGCGCGGCTCGTGTGTGGGGCGGGCCACGCCTAGGGCGTCTAGGTCGCGGTGCATGGCGATAATCATCTCGTCGGTTAGCGCGCGAATGGTGATGCCGCGCTCTACCGCACGCTTGATAATTTTGTCGTCAATATCGGTAATATTGCGCACAAAAGTTACCTCGTAGCCACTGGCACGCAGCCAGCACTGCACCACGTCAAACGCCATCATCATGCGGGCGTGGCCCACGTGGCACAGGTCATAAATAGTCATGCCGCAAACGTACATGCCAACTTGGCCGGGAACAAGGGGAACAAATTCTTCTAATGCACGCGACAGCGTGTTGTAAATGCGAAGGCTCATGGGGGTGTAGCTACCAAAGGGAACGGTTGCGATCAATTATGCAGCGCTCTAGCCGCTACAATATTGCAGTATACGGCCCAATACCAGGGCTTACCAGTTAGTAACGTGCCAATTCTTGCGATGAGAGGTTCTATGTTTCCAGTTAAATCATTGGTGTCTTTTAGTGTTCGCCCTTGCGCGATAGCGGCTTGTCTGGCCCTGGGTTTGCTGCTGCCTTACGCCGCCCAAGCCGACGAATATGCCGACGTTACCCGCCTGCTGCGCGCAGGCCAACTGGCCGAGGCAGGCACCAAAGCAGACCAATTTTTAGCTGGCAAGCCGCGCGACGCGCAAATGCGCTTTTTAAAGGGCGTGATTTTTACCGAGCAGGCCAAGCCCAACGACGCGATTGGCGTATTTACCAAGCTAACAGAAGACTACCCCGAGCTGCCCGAGCCATACAACAACCTGGCTGTGCTGTACGCCGGCCAAAGCCAGTTTGACAAAGCCCGCGCCGCGCTAGAAATGGCGATTCGCACCAACCCCAGCTACGCCACCGCCCACGAGAACTTAGGCGATGTGTACGCCAAGCTGGCCAGCCAAGCGTATAGCAAAGCGCTGCAGTTAGACAACACTAACACCGGCGTGCAGCCCAAGCTAGGCCTGATCCGCGAGCTGTTTGCACCGGGTAGCAAAGGCCGCGCTGCGGCAGCAGCTCCCACAGCCATAGCGGCCGCGCCAGCCCCAGCGGCCAAGCAGCCCACTGCCGTAGCACCTACGCCAGCACCAGCGCCTGTAGCTGCAGCACCTGCTGTGAAACCACCGGTTAACGCCCCAGCTGCAACACCTGCGCCTGCGCCTGCCCCAGCACCAGCCCCTGCCAGCCCAGCCGCTGCCGCCAGCGGCGCTGCCGAGCAAGACATCACCGCTGCGGTGCAAAACTGGGCCAAAGCCTGGAGCGCCAAAAACACCATCGACTACTTCAGCGCCTACGGCAAAGATTTTGACGCCGCAGGCGGCCGCAAAAACTGGGAGCAAGAGCGCACCAAGCGTATCGTCGGCAAGAACAAAATCAACGTGAAGGTGTCTAACTTGGCTATTACCGTCAGCGGCAACACAGCCAAGGCCCGCTTTAAGCAAGACTACGACGCCGATGCACTGTCGGTGTCCAGCACCAAAACGCTTAACTTAGTGAAAGCTGGCGAGCGCTGGGTAATTGTGAAAGAAGTTAGCGGCGGTTAAGGCCGGCTTGCCTGATGAAGACCGGCTTGCCTGGTAGCTGTAGCGCTGCTGATGCTTGTAATTTTTAAGCCTCGAATTTTCAGATTTCATGTTTTAGACGTCGTGTTTTGAGGCCTTGTGTTTTTGGCCCTTGTGTTTTTACCTCGTGTATTTATAGATTTCAACCCCCGCCCAAGTGAAGCCGAATGTTATTGCGCAATCTGTGCGCTGCGTTGTGGGTATGTGCACTGCTGTGTACTCCCGCACTCGCCGCTAAAAAAATTTACTCGCCTAAAAGCCGCAACGTCACCGTCAAAGGGCTAGACGCTGAGGCGCGGCTGATTCAAATTTACCAACGCATTGGCCAGGCCCAAACCCGCGAGGCGCTGCGCCAAGCTGACCAATTGGTCAAAGACTATCCTAATTTCGCACTAGCCCAGCTGGTGCACGGCGACCTGCTGATGGCGCAAACCCGCCCGCTCAAATCCATGGGCGACATGCCTGAGGCCACGGTGCGCGCCGCCCTGCCCGGCACTTTGACCGAACTGCGCGAGGAGTCGCTCTTGCGCATCAAAGCCCTGCGCGAGCGCCCACCCGCAGGTGCCCTACCCAGTCAATTTATTCGCCTAGCGGCCTACAACAAGCACGCCATAGCGGTAGACCCATCGCGCGCGCGGCTGTACCTGTTTGAAAATTCGCCCACGGGGGTTAAATTGATTGCCGATTTTTATATGTCGGTCGGCAAGCTGGGTATCGAAAAATCTACCGAAGGCGACCTGCGTACCCCGCTGGGCGTGTATTTTGTCACCAACACGCTAGACCCCAACGCGCTAAAAGACCTGTACGGTGCAGGCGCGCTGCCTATTAATTACCCCAACCCTTACGACCTGCGGCGCGGCAAAACCGGTGGCGGCATTTGGCTGCACGGCGTGCCCAGCAACCAGTTTGCCCGCGCGCCTAAGGCTACGGACGGCTGCGTGGCAGTGTCGAACCCTGATTTGATGCGTATTTTGTCCACCGTGGAGATTCGCTCTACCCCGGTGGTGATAGCACCCAGCCTGCAGTGGATTAACCCCGGCGCGCCCCACCCCGAGGCCAGCGCCTTTGACGCCGTTTGGGAGCAATGGCGCAACGCCAAAGCCAGCGCCGAGCTTACCCGCACGATGGCCTACTACACCAGCGATTTCAACAGTTACGGCAAAACATTGACCGACTGGACGGGCGTGGTTAAAAACGACATTGCGCTGGCCCGTGGCAAACCCGTACAGATCAAAGACCAGTCGGTGTTACTGTCGCCCGAGGGGGGGCAAAATGCTACGATGGTGGTCACATATTCAGAGGTGCGCGCAGGTTTTAGCACCGCGCCTGTGAAGCGGCAGTATTGGATCAGATCAAGTGCCACGCAAAATCAATGGAAAATATTTTTTGAAGGATTAGTCAGCTGATGCGCCCTATTTTTAATACATTTCGCCGCCTAACCCTTGTAATTACTGCTCAAGCAGCTATTTCATTAATAGCGCCTGTTGCCGTAGCACAAACAGCCACTGCAGCCCCCGGCAGCGCCACCAGCGCGGCCAGCACCGCATCAGCCCCCAAGGTCAAAATCAGCACATCGATGGGCGACATCATCGTCGAGCTGTACCCCGACAAAGCGCCCAAAACCGTCGAGAACTTTTTGCAGTACGTCAAAGACAAGCACTACGACGGCACAGTGTTTCACCGCGTGATCAGTACCTTTATGGTGCAAGGCGGCGGGTTTGACGCTAAATATGAGCAAAAGAAAACCCGTCCCAACATTGCCCACGAAGGCCGCGAGGCGCTGGCCAAGGGCCTGAAAAACACCACCGGCACGTTGGCCATGGCCCGAACCGGCGACCCGCAGTCGGCCAGCAGCCAGTTCTTTATTAACGTGGTGGACAACGCGTTTTTAGACCCCACCCCCATCCCCGACGGTGACCCGGTGTTGAACTTTAGCTACCAAGGCCAAACCTACCCCAGCACGCCACGCGCCAAGCTATTGGGCGCAGGCCAGCTGTGGGGCTACACCGTGTTTGGCAAAGTTATCAAAGGCATGGACGTAGTCGAGAAAATCAAGGCCGTGCCCACCGCTGCAGGCGGGCCTTTCCCTACCGATGTGCCCAAGACGCAGGTCAGCATCGTCACGGCTACGCTGGTCAAATAGTCTACTTTTCATTTCAACTTTTCACTTTTACTTAAGCGAGATAACACCATGGCAAATCCCCAAGTCGAACTCCACATCGCCGGTCACGGCACCATCGTGGCCGAGCTGTACCAAGACAAAGCGCCCAAGTCGGTGGCTAACTTTTTGGCCTACGTGGCCAAGGGCCACTACGACGGCACCGTGTTCCACCGCGTGATTGACAACTTTATGGTGCAAGGCGGTGGTTTTGACGCCGCCATGACACAAAAAAGCGTGGACGCCGCGATTGAAAACGAAGGCAACAACGGTCTGAAAAACGAAAAATACACCCTGGCCATGGCCCGCACCGGTGAGCCGCATTCCGCCACCGCGCAGTT
Source organism: Polaromonas sp. (assembly GCA_043718065.1). Lineage (GTDB taxonomy): Bacteria > Pseudomonadota > Gammaproteobacteria > Burkholderiales > Burkholderiaceae_C > JAAFIP01. Next base: position 991 of record JAYSWJ010000216.1, on the reverse strand, counting down.
TTTTATCAACACCGCTAAAAACGATTTTTTAAACCACACCGCGCCTAGCCGCCAAGGCTGGGGCTACGCCGTGTTTGGCAAAGTCGTTTCGGGCACCGAGATTGTGGACACCATGGGCAAGGTAAAAACCGCCCGCAAAGGCTTTCATGACGACGTGCCCGCCACCGACCTGGTGATTACCAAGGCAGTAGCGCTTTAGGCCCAGCGGCAGCACTGGTGTGGTGATGTCTACCGTGCTTGCTATTGGGTGCTTTATGGGGTGCGGTTGCCCGTTGCTCAATGTGACGACGTGAGCGCGATGGCCTAACTGTCATGGTGCACCGTAATGACTAATTTAGTACCCGCCGCGCTGCCAGATTTTTACCATCTGATCGCGCCGGCTGCGTGGCAGCAGATCGACTTTATCTCCGACTTGCACTTACACGAGAGCGAGCCTGCCAACTTTGAAGCCTGGCAGCGCTACATGCAATGCACCACGGCTGACGCCGTGTTTATATTGGGCGATTTGTTTGAGGTATGGCCGGGCGACGATGTGCTGCACGCTGTGCGCATTTTTTCAAGCCCTAATTTACAACAAAATAGTGCTGTAACCCAAGTAAATTCTGCTCTAGCAGCTATTTATTCAGTAGCGACTGCCCCGATAAATAACGACCAAGAAACAGCCTCCGCATGGTGTTTTGAAGACCGCTGCGCCCACGTTTTAGCCCAAGCCGCCCGCCAGCGCCCGGTGTACTTTATGCACGGTAACCGCGACTTTCTGCTAGGCGACGCGGCCCTCAAAGCCTGCGGCATGCAAGGCCTGCCCGACCCCACGGTGCTAGATTTTGCCGGCGTGCGCACATTGCTAAGCCACGGCGACGAGCTGTGTCTGGCCGACACAGACTACCAAGTGTTTCGCCAGCAAGTGCGCAGCAGCGCGTGGCAAACCGCATTTTTAGCCCGCCCGCTGGCCCAGCGCCAGCACATCGCCCGCGAGCTACGCACCCAAAGC
>JAYSWJ010000215.1:0-3488 GCA_043718065.1 Polaromonas sp. | reverse complement strand
CAAACTCGTCGATGATGGCTTGTGGATTGGGGCACAGGCCTGCATCAGTAATCAGGCCAAACTGCACACCACCGCCGTAGCTCAAAATGCTGACGCCCATGCCCACATCGCCGCTTTGCGGTACCCAAAAAATATTTTCTTCAATCGTCGACCCGCAGAACTGCAATTTCTCGCGTGGCCCGGGCACGTTGGTCATTACGGCTGTGGTCTTTTTGCTGAACAAATTAAGCATGGCGTCTTGCGCAGGCTTGATTAGCAGGCCCGCCACCGCTAGCAGACTAAAAGCCAGCAGCGGCTGGTAGCTGCCCTTCATGTGTGCCATGCGTTTACGCACCTCGTACACGCGCTCGATCGGGTTGGCCACGCCGATGGGCAGCACCAGCGGCGCTAGGCCAAATCGGTTGCCCAGCTTGTGGGCTTGGTCCAGCGGGCGCAGGTTAACGGGCACCATGGCGCGAATCTCTTGGCCAGTCACGTCGTCGCCCATATTTCTTAAATATTCGCCTATCGCCCCTGCTGCGCAGCTGAGCAGTACATCGTTGATGGAGCAGTTCAACGCTTTGCTGACCGCGCGCACTTCTTCTAGCGGAATGGGCTGACACCATGCTACTTTTTTAGTGGTGCCGGGTTTGCCTTTAAGGCGGGTTTTAGAGTCGTCAGGCATCATGGCCAGCGCTGCTAAGTCGCCTACCAGCTGCATGCCCACCTTGGCCATGTCCATCGACCCTGCCAGACCCTTTTGCGGGTCAGACAGCATTTGCAATGAGCGTGCTGCGCCTTGGCCTGCAGCGCCTAATGCTTTAACCGTCAAGTCTGTAAAAGGTTTTAAAAAACTGTGCGTTAGCCAGTCTTCAGGGCCGACAGGCACTTCTTTGCGTTTACGCTCTGGCGGTGGTAAGCCGCCATCTACCAGCGATGTGGTGACTGAAATCAAGGCAATGCCATCGGCAATGCAGTGGTGAATGCGCACCATCATGGCGCTGCCTTTGGAGCCGTCGGGCAGGGTGTAGTTCTCTACCAAATGAAACTGCCACAGTGGGCGGCGGCGGTCTAGCGGCGTGGTGGTTAGCACGGCTACGCGGTCTTGCAGCGCGTCTTGCAAAGTAGCACCCTTGCTGGCTTTGAGCGTTTCGGTTACCACATGGTTTTGAATATCAAATTTTTTGTCGTCCACCCAAGTAGCGCCCGCTGCGTCTTCGACCACGCGCTGCCCAAAACGGCGGTATTTGAGCAAACGGCTTTCAATCCGCTCGCACAGCGCTGCATGGGTAATGCCGGGCTTGAGCACCCAAATGCCCACAATCATCATCAAATTTTGCGGACTGTCCATGCGCAGCCAGGCGGTGTCTACCTTGGTCATGCGCTCGCCTGATAAGCCCAGCGTGCCGGCCACTGCGCGCTCTACGTTTTTTTGCATTACCTTGGCCGCCTGCTGGGCGGTGCTGGCGGCTTTTTGCGCTCCAACAGCGGTTTTAGCAGCTGTTTTGGCGACTGTTCTGCGGGCAGTTTTGACCACTTTTTTGGCCACGGTTTGGGCCGTAGCTTGTTGTATTTCGGGTGCCATAACGCGAGTGACCATCTAAAGCTCTCCTAGGGGCATCTGGTGCAGCCCCGTGGCTGTACAAAGATACGATGTGGGATGATGTTGGGGATAATCGTCTATTTTGGCGGGTTTTAAGCCATTAAGATACAGAGCAGTTTCCCTTAAACGCAGATTCATTTATTCAAAGGAGCACCTTATGGCCGACATACGAGCCCAATTCGACGCCGCCATGGCAGATTCTAAAAACCTCGCCGAGCGCCCTGATAACGCTACGCTGCTAAAAATCTACTCGCTGTACAAGCAAGGCAGCACGGGTGACAACGCTGAGAAAAAACCCGGCTTTGGCGACATGGTGGGCCGCGCTAAGTGGGACGCGTGGAACAGCCTGAAAGGTACGTCTACCGATGACGCGATGCAGCAATACGTTGATTTAATTGAATCGCTGAAGTAAGTTTTAAGTGTTTCGAGCTTTACAGCCCGTAGAACCTGCTCAAGCAGCTATGAAGTAGCTAGCACGTTGGGCAGTTGAACATGCCACTAGAGCTAGGCTTTTTTCTTAACTGCAGGCTTTTTCTTGAGCAAAGCGTCAAGGTTCTTGGTGATTTCGCCTTCAATTTTGTCTTTGAACGCACCCAGCAAAAAGCCTAGCTTGGCATCCAGTACAAAGCTGTCTTTAGTGACCGCAAGGCTGCCGTCTACGCCGCTGCGTTTGAAGGTGACCTCGTCTTGGGTCTTACCTTCTTCGTAGGTGCAGTCCATATCGAATTTTGTCTCGACTTGCTCAGCCCATTTGAAGGCAATTTTGCGGGCCTCTGGCAAGCCTAGGTCGTGGGTGCGTTCGATATGGATGTCTGCCATGGTGTGTCCTGTTGACTAAAGTGGAGTTGATTATGGCCCAGCAGCTAAACGGCTGCCAGTGCTGCCCGGCGTTGGGCACGTGGCAGCTTAGCCAAGGCTTTGCAGGCGTCATAAAAACGCTGCCAGCGTTCTTGCGCACTGCCGGTATGTTTGGCATACAGCGCTTCAAACTGCGGCACCAGCTCGTCGTAAGCAGCTAGCGCGCCAAAACTGGCATTGTTGGCCTTGGCCACCCAAGCGTCGTAGCCCGCATAGCCACCCCACTGGGTTTTAAGCTGTGCATAGTCATCCTGAAAAGCTTGCATTACTATTTTTTTCATAGCTGCTTGAGCAGTTTTATCGGCCTGCACAGCATAAATCACCTCTAATTTCTTGCGTGTAGCCAAGGTGAAATTGCGAAACTCTTTGCGCCGTTGGTCAAACTGCGTGTACTCTGCGCGCGCCGCGTCTGAGCCGTATTGCGCTAACCATTGCGCGCCACCAATACGCTCCACCGCAGTGGCAAACGATTCGTTGAACATGGTGTCGTCTTGCACATACAGCACCTGGTGCGACAGCTCATGAAAAATCAATCGAGCCAGCTCGCCCTCAGGGTAATTGATAAAAGTGGACAGTAGCGGGTCGCCACCGGCCCAGTTGAGATAACCCAAAGTGGAATACGCTGGCACGCCGTACACGTTAACTTCTAAGCCTTCAGTTTTTTTAACCTCAGCTTCGCGTTGCGCGTCAGCCTCGGCGTAGTAGCCACGGTAGCTAACGCAGCCCACCACAGCAAAACACCAGGTGTTCAGCGTTAAAGAAAACTCGGGCGCGGCCACCACATTCCACACGGCAGCGCGGCGTTTTAAATCAGCGTAACGGCGGTAGCTGGCATTGTTGGGTAGCAGCAAATCGCTAGAGGCAAACTCGCGGATGCGTTGGGACAGTTCGAGGCGACGTTTGGTTGCATCGGGTGTTTGGGCATCATCTAGCCAGTCTTGCACAGGCTTGGCAGCATTCACCACAGCCATGTGGCCTGTCATGCTTTGCCAGTAGTAGCCCAGGTTGGCGCAGCCTGACACACCTGCCAGGGTAAGCAGTGCACCCA
>JAYSWJ010000214.1:0-3496 GCA_043718065.1 Polaromonas sp. | reverse complement strand
GTAGCGGTGCACGGCGGCAGCGGGGTAAGCTTTGGCGTGATAGAGCAGCTGCGCCGGGCTCGGCCCGAGGCGAAATTTCTAGAACTGGTGCACCGGCTAGACAAAGAAACCAGCGGCGTGCTGCTGATCGCCAAGCGCCGCAGCGCGCTGGTGCACCTGCAGGCCCAGTTTAAAAACCGCGAAACTGGCAAAACCTACTTGGCCGTGGTCAAAGGCCTGTGGCCCGCAAAGCTGAAAGTGATTGACCAGCCGCTGCACAAATACATTGCCACTGGTGGCGAAGAAGACGGTGAGCGGCGCGTTAAAGTAGTGGCCAAAGACGACCCCAACGGCATGCGCGCTATTACGCTGGTGAAAGTTGTGCAAAACCTGCTGCTGCACGATGGTCAAAAAGGTGATTGTAGTGATGCCAAAGGTACAGGCACCGGCACAGGTATCGGCACAGGCACCGAGGCCAGCCTGTTAGAAGTCACCATCAAAACCGGCCGCACCCACCAAATTCGCGTGCACTTGGCCAGCCACGGCCATCCGATTGTGGGGGATGAGAAATATGGCGATTTTGAGCTGAACAAACAACTGGCCAAGCTGGGCCACAAGCGTATGTACTTGCACGCTTGGCGCCTAGGGTTTACGCACCCAGCTTCTGCGCAAGAAGTCACGTTAGAGAGCGCTTCGCCTTTCACCATGACAGCGCAATCGCTCTAAGTTGCGCTAGTCTGCAAGCTTTGTTATTGGAAAAGCTTTGATGCGTTATTCATACCACCATTTATTTAAGCTGCAGCACGGTGATGCTGCATGCTGAGCCAATTCGACCAACGCCTGATGGCCTTGCAAACTCCGCGCGGTGCGCCATGGTGGAAGACGTTTGCAGCAGAGTTTTGGTTCTTTGGCCTGAAAGAAATTCGCGCTTGTTTGTTTGTGGTGTTGTTCTTTTTAGCGGTGTTTGCCGTGCCGCGCGGTGGCCTGCTGGGCGTGCCGCGCTACGACTTGTTGCTGATCATCGCGCTGGGTATACAAGCCTGGATGGTGTGGACGGGGCTAGAAACGTGGGACGAATTCAAAGCCATTGGCGTTTTTCATATCGTAGGTTTTGCGCTGGAAGCATTCAAAGTATCGGGCGGTATCAAGTCGTGGAGCTACCCCGACCCGGCCTACACCAAAGTGTTTGGTGTACCGCTATTTGCGGGGTTTATGTACGCGTCGGTGGGCAGCTACATCATTCAAGCGTGGCGCTTGTTTGACCTGCAAATTCGCCACCACCCACCGCACTGGATGGCCGCACTGATCGCCTGCCTGATCTACGCCAACTTTTTCACCCATCACTACGTTGGCGACTACCGCTGGTACTTGGCTGCCGCACTACTGGGCCTGTACGCGCGCAGCACAGTGATTTTTCACCCCATGAGCACGCCGCGCCAAATGCCGTTGATTCTGAGTTTTATTTTGATCGGCTTTTTCATCTGGCTGGCCGAGAATATCAGCACCTTCTTTGGCATTTGGAAATATCCCAACCAACTGGGCGCGTGGGCCACCGTCAGTTTAGGCAAATGGAGCAGCTGGTCACTGCTGGTGGTGATGACGTTCACGATTGTGGCGAATTTAAAGCACATCAAGTCAAAGATTCATGTGCCAGAATAGTTAATGCGCCTACTCTACCTGCACGGTTTTCGATCTTCACCGCAGTCGGCCAAGGCCGTGACGATGCTGTGGCATGTGCTGGCCTATAACGCTGGCGTGCCTGCAGCGCAACGCATTACTTGGCATTGCCCGCAGTTGCCGCCATCGCCCCAGCAAGCTATGCGCAAGATCATGCGGTGGGTACGGGAGGGGGAAGGTGCTGGCCAGGGCGCGCAGCCCTTGGTGGTGATTGGTTCATCGTTAGGCGGCTACTACGCGGCACAGGTGGCCGAGCGTACAGGTGCGCGCTGCGTGCTGCTGAACCCGGCTGTGTACCCGGCGCGAGATTTAAAGGCGTTTATTGGCAGGGTAAACAATTGGCATGACGAGGGCGGCTATGCTTTTACGCAGCAGCATGTGGACGAGTTGCTGGCTATGCAAAGTACTGCTTTTACTCAACCACAGCGGTATGCCGCCATCATCAGCAAGGGCGACGAGGTGCTAAGCTGGCGCGAGATGACAGCACGCTACCCGGCAGGCCACTTGCAGTTGCTGCCCCGCAGCGACCACGCTATTAGCGAATTTGATAATTTTGCAGGCCGTGTGCTGCAGTTTGTACTGACAGGGGAAACTCGTAAGGAGAGCTTGTAGCACACTGAAGCGCGGGCTGTTAAAACCAAGCCAAGAACAATGTGACGAGTCGGGCATCTCGATGAAAAATACGCAGAGAGGCGCGCGGTACAAAAGCTAGCCAAGTGCAACCTCATTTCGCGCGTGTTCTCGGAGTATTTTTGCAGCGAGATGCCCGGCTCGAGTCCAGCTAACCGGCGCGCACGCGAACCGAGTAACCAATTCTCCAGCGCACACGCTCACCTATCAACCATCTGCCTAGCGATACCGTTAACTAGGCACCCAACTTAGTAAAATAACTGTTATGACCGATATCTCTACCCCACGCCGTTTTGACCTGATCGCCTTTGACTGGGACGGCACGCTGTTTGACAGCACCGCGCTGATTGTGCGCTGCATTCAAAACGCGGTGCGTGACGTAGGCGGTGTGGTGCCTACTGATGAGGCCGCAGGGTACGTGATTGGTCTGGGCCTGATGCAAGCGCTGGCCCACGCTGCGCCTGATGTTCCAGTAGATAAATACCCCGCGCTGGGCGACGCCTACCGCCGCCATTACAGCGCGCTGCAAGACGATATCAGCTTGTTCAAAGGTATTTTGCCCATGCTGCACACGCTGCGCGCGCGCGGGCATGTGCTGGCCGTGGCTACTGGCAAGTCGCGCCGGGGGCTGGACGAAGTGTTGCAGCGCAATATAGACGGCACGGTGCTAGCCCATTTGTTTGCCGCTAGCCGCACCGCCGACCAAACCGCAGGCAAGCCCGACCCCATGATGCTGCACCAACTGATGGCCCAGCTAGAGGTAGCCCCCGAACGCACGCTGATGATTGGCGATACTACGCACGACTTGGGCTTGGCGCGCAACGCCGGCGTGGCCAGCGTGGGCGTAAGTTTTGGTGCGCACGACCATGCAGCGTTTGAGCCGTTTGCGCCGCTGCACGTAGCGCACACCGTGGCCGATTTGAACAGTTGGCTGTTTGACAACGCCTGACCGTCAACGTTTCATACCGCCTAGATTAAAGCCCAAACTGCGCGCCATTTTTTTGTAATGCCATGAGCCACCCCACCATCCCCATCGCCGTGCAAGCCGATGCCGCCAGCGTGCGCATTGCGCTGTGCCCTAGCCAAGATCTATGCGACAGCGCGGCGGCTGTACCGTTTGACGTGGACTATGCGGGCCAAGCCTGCCGCGCCTTTGCCATCCGCTTTGAAGGCGCTGTGCATGCCTACCTGAACCGCTGCACCCACGTGG
>JAYSWJ010000213.1:0-8790 GCA_043718065.1 Polaromonas sp. | reverse complement strand
TGAAACCTTCCCAGACCGCGTGCTGTGGGGCACCGATTGGCCGCACCCCAACCTGAAAGACCACATGCCCGATGACGGCCTGCTGGTAGACTTTATCCCGCACATCGCGGTGACCCAAGAACTGAAACACAAGCTATTGGTGGACAATTCTACTCAGTTGTATTGGAAAGATGAATGTCCCTAGATAAGCCTTACCTTGATGTGCCTGGCACGACGCTGTTTGACATGGACGAATCTCGCAAGGGCTTTCATCTGAACCAGTTTTGCATGAGCCTGATGAAAGCCGAGAATCGCGAACGCTTCAAAGCGGACCAGCGCGCCTATGTTGACGAATGGCCGATGACTGAAGAGCAAAAACAGGCTGTGCTGGCGGTGGATTTAAACCAAGCTATCAAGCTGGGTGGCAACATTTATTTTCTAGCCAAGCTGGGTGCCACACATGGCAAAAGCTTTCAGCAAATGGCAGGCAGCATGACAGGTATGACCGAGGACGAGTACCGCAACATGATGATCGCCGGTGGCCGGGCAATTGAAGGCAACCGCGTAGTAGGCGAGGGCGGTACGGCACAAGCCCATCGCCAACCGCAAGGCCAAGCACACAGAGAAAAGAACTAAACATGGCACGCATCACCGCCAGCGTATTTACCTCGCATGTACCTGCTATAGGCGCAGCAATGGACTTGGGCAAAACGCATGAGCCTTATTGGCAACCGCTGTTTAAGGGGTACGAATTTTCTAAGCAATGGTTGCAGGACAACCCACCCGATGTCATCTTGCTGGTATTTAACGACCACGCCACCGCATTCAGCCTAGAGATGATTCCCACCTTTGCTATCGGCTGCGCCGCAGAATACGCGGTAGCCGACGAAGGCTGGGGCCCGCGCCCGGTGCCTAAAGTGATCGGCCATCCCGAGTTGGCAGCGCACATTACGCAGTCGGTCATTCAAGACGACTTTGACATTACCATCGTCAATAAAATGGATGTAGACCATGGGCTGACCGTGCCGCTGTCGCTGATGTGCGGCCAACCCGATGCATGGCCGTGCCCGGTGATACCCATTGCGATTAACGTGGTGCAATACCCTGTGCCCTCCGGCAAGCGCTGCCTTAATTTAGGCAAAGCTATTCGCAAAGCGGTAGAGTCGTTTGACAAAGACCTTAACGTGCACATCTGGGGTACAGGCGGCATGAGCCACCAGCTACAAGGCCCGCGTGCAGGCTTGATCAACAAAGCATTTGACGCTGCCTTCATGGACACCATGATTGCATACCCCGAGCAGCAAGCTGCGATGCCGCACATCGACTACGTGCGCGAGGCGGGTAGTGAAGGCATCGAGCTGGTGATGTGGCTCACCGCACGCGGCGCTATGGCTGATTTAAACGGCGGCAAAGCGCCTAAAGTTGTGCACCGCTTCTACCACGTACCCGCGTCGAACACGGCGGTGGGGCATTTGATTTTAGAGAACCCTTTATGAAGACGATTAAAGTAGCCTTGGCAGGCGCAGGCGCTTTTGGTATTAAACACATCGAAGGTATTAAAAATATCGAAGGTGTAGAAGTAGTGTCGCTTGTTAGCCGAGACTTAGACAAGACCAAAGAAGTGGCCGCTAAATACGGTATTGGTCATGTCACCACCGATTTATCTGACAGCCTGGCGTTAAAAGAAGTTGACGCTGTCATCTTGTGCACCCCCACGCAAATGCACGCTGCACAAGCTATGGCGTGCATGCAAGCGGGCAAGCATGTGCAGGTAGAAATTCCGTTAGCAGACAGCTGGGCTAGTGCGCAAGCCGTGGTGGCTATGCAAAGACAAACTGGTTTGGTAGCGATGTGCGGCCATACCCGCCGTTTTAATCCCAGCCACCAGTATGTGCACCAGCAGATTGAGTCGGGAAAGTTCAATGTGCAGCAGATGGATGTGCAAACCTACTTTTTTCGCCGCACCAACATGAATGCGCTGGGCCAAGTGCGCAGTTGGACCGACCATTTGCTGTGGCACCATGCTGCGCATACGGTAGATTTGTTTGCTTACCAGTGTGGATCGCCCGTTGTCAAAGCCAATGCGGTGCAGGGGCCGATTCACCCCACTTTGGGTATTGCGATGGACATGAGCATTCAGCTGCAAACGGCCAATGGTGCGATTTGTACTTTGAGTTTGAGCTTTAACAATGATGGGCCTCTGGGCACTTACTTTCGCTACATTGGTGATACGGCAACTTATCTGGCGCGCTACGACGATTTATTTAATGGCAAAGACGAGAAGATAGACGTTAGCCAGGTAGATGTGTCTATGAACGGTATTGAGCTGCAAGATCGCGAGTTTTTTGCGGCTATTGCACAAGGGCGTGAGCCTAACAGCAGTGTAGCTAAAGTGCTGCCTTGCTATAAAGTGCTGCATGATCTTGAGCTGCGACTGTTAGCCTAGAATTACTATTAATTTCATAGCTGGTTGAGCAGTATTAACGGGCTTTATGGCTTGTTTCCTTCTTAAATTTTGTGTTGTATGCACTGGGTTGGTTGCTGGGTTAGCGTGCGCATCGGAGAGTTGGACTCGAGCCGGGCATCTCGCTGCAAAAAAACTCCGAAAACACGCGTGAATCAAGGTGTTTTTTTGCTAGCTTGAACAACGCGAGCCTGGCGTAGTATTTTTCATCGAGACGGACCCGACTCGTCACATTGTTCTTTGCTTGGTTTTAGCAGCCCGCGCGTCGGTCAGGGCACTGGTGGCGATTGGCGTTGTTTTAAACAGCCCGTGCTAAGGAGAGATGCAATTGAGGTCAGAGCAAAATTTCGTTCTGGTTTGGTGTCGCGCCGGGTGCAGAATCTTCCTGAATTTTGATCTGACCCCAAATGCTCTTGTGACTACCCGTAGCTTTGGCGCAATATTTCCGAGGACTACCGGTAGCGGGCTACTTTGGTTGCAAGTGAGATAGCGTATGCCGACCGCCTGATTTCTGGTACCCCAGTATGAAGGCAGTTGGTATACGCTATCTCACTATCCAGAGACTACGTAAGCAAAAAAACTTAGCCAACTACAAAAAACAAGATTAGCAAAACACATGAGTCAAAACTTCTTTGGATTAAACTGAACCTCATGCATTACATTAGCACCCACGATGGCCACACACCGGTTGTGCTCGACTCGCCCCACAGCGGCACTCACTACCCGCCAGACTTTGGCTATGTGTGTGACTTGGCCGCGCTGCGCAAAGCCGAAGATACCCATGTGGAAAAGCTCTACGCATTTGCACCCACGCTAGGTGTGGGCTGGATAGAGGCTCATTTTCCGCGTAGTTATTTAGACGCTAACCGCAATACCACCGAGGTGGACTTTGCTATGCTAGACGGGTATTGGCCACATTCGGCTGCTTCTATGGACGCAGCGATTTTGTCTAAGCTGCGGCTAGGCAAGGGCTTAATCTGGCGTGCTACCGATGATGGTGTGCCCATGTACCACCGCCGCTTGACGGTGGCCGAGGTAGAGGCTCGCATTGCCAATTGTTGGCAGCCTTACCACGCTGCAGTAGGCCGCGCTATTGACGCTGCGCATGCGCGCCACGGCTACAGCATTCACATCAACTGCCATAGCATGCCTGCAGTAGCCAGCAGCCACGCTACAGATTTCCCCGGCATGGGGCATGCAGACTTTGTACTTGGCAACCGTGACAATACGACCGCTAACGCAGCTTTAGTGCACCGTATTCAAGCGCTGCTAGAAAAGCAAGGGTACAGCGTGGCTATCAACCACCCGTACAGAGGCGTCGAGCTGGTGCGCCGCTACGGCAACCCTGCGCAGCACCGCCACAGCGTTCAAGTAGAGATTAACCGCAAGCTGTACATGAACGAAGACACGCTAGAGATGACCCAAGGCTTCGATGCGTTGCAGGCGCATTTGCAGGCTATGGTGCAACTGCTGCTAACGATCGATCCGCGTAAGCTCTAGGTCACTGTCACTTTTGCGTTGCTAGCCATTTGTCAAATTGTGCGATTTCTTTTTTCTGAGCAGTGATGATATTTTTGGCCATTTTCTTCATCTCTGGCGATTTGCCGCTGGCCAACTCGACAGCCGCCATGTCTAGCGCCTGCTGATGGTGCACTTTCATCATCATCGCAAAATCTTTGTCAGTGTTGCCGGACATCGGCATTTTGTTCATGGCGTCCATACCCGACATCATCGACTTGTGCATGTCTTGTGAGGCTGCGCTGTCTGTTTTGGCGGTTTCCATGGACATGGCCATTTTTTGCGTTGGCGTTGCCGTTGTAGCTGTTTGCGCCAGCGCTGCTGATGCTGAGAGTACCAAGCTAGCGAGTGTCAGTGAAAGTAGGGCAGAACTACGTGAGGCAGAGTTGATCTTCATGGTGATATACAAGGTTGGGTTAGTTTTTAATGCCCAATTAAATGGGTAGCGATGAAGTCGATTTTTATCTGCCTAAGCATTCCTAGGCATTGCCTAAGCATTCCTAGGCATTGCCTAAGCATCAACTAAGCAGTTTTAATGCTAGCCTAAACGTAGATTTGTCGGCATAGGCCTGTGGACTTAAGGCGTGTAGGATAGGATCTCGTGCTTAGCCAATCCATCGATTTTTACTTTTTTCATGATTACATTTTTCAACCCAGACCATCTGTCGCATGCACCCGAGTATGAGTTTTACCGGGGGCAGCGCGTGCCGTGTTTTGAAAAGCCTGTGCGGGCTGACTATGTGCGCACACAACTGCTAGCGCGTGGCCATGCCTTGCAAGCACCCGATGTGGACAGCACGCCGGTGCTGGCACAGGTGCACACCGCACGCTACCTGCGATTTATACAAACCGCGTGGGCACAGTGGCTGGCGATGGACGCTGGTAGCGCAACCCATGCAAAAGAGCAGCCTTTCCCCTCGGTCTGGCCTATCCGCACGCTGCGCAGCGACGCTGAGCCCGACAACTTTATTGCCAAGCTGGGCTTGTATTCGATGGACAACGGCACGCCTCTGGTGGCCGGCACTTGGGCTGCGGCTAAGGCCGGTGCTGACACGGCAGCCAGTGCGGCAGCCGCTATTGCACAGGGCGCGCATGCCGCGTTTTGCGCCACGCGCCCGCCGGGCCACCATGCAGGGGCCGACTTTATGGGTGGCTACTGTTTTTTAAACAATGCTGCTGTGGCAGCCCAGGCTTTGCTTGTCGATGGCCACCAGCGCGTTGCTGTATTAGATGTGGACTACCACCACGGCAACGGCACGCAAAGCATTTTTTATAACCGCGCCGATGTGCTGTTTACCAGTATCCACGGCAGCCCGTTAACTGAATATCCGTTCTACTTGGGCCATGCCGACGAGCTAGGCGAGGGCGCAGGCGAGGGTTTTAATTTGAACTTGCCCCTAGCCGCTGGCAGCAGCGTGCAGGTGTGGTTTGACGCGTTAGAGATGGCTTGCCGCCGTGTTAAGCAGCATGGCGCGCAGGCGCTGGTGGTGTCGCTAGGCCTGGATACTTTTGCGGGTGACCCGATTTCAAAATTTGCGTTGCAAAGCGACGACTTCACCCGTTTGGGTGTACGCATAGCCAAGCTAGGTTTGCCCACTGTGTTTATCCTCGAAGGCGGCTACGCCGCGGCCGAGCTAGGCGTGAACGCGGTGAATGTGCTGGATGGTTTTGAGCAAGCATGGACAGCGTAGACGTTGTCGTTATTGGCGCGGGTGTCGTGGGGCTGGCGGTGGCACGCGCGCTGGCGCTGCAAGGGCGCGAGGTCATCGTTATTGAAAAAGAATCTGCAGTGGGCCAAGGCGTTAGCTCGCGCAACAGCGAGGTAGTGCATGCAGGCTTGCAGTACGCGCCCGGCTCGCTCAAAGCGCAGCTGTCGGTGCGCGGCAAACACATGCTGTACAGCTACTGCGCTGAGCGCGGTGTGAACATTCAGCAGTGCGGCAAGCTGGTGGTGTCCACTGATGCATCACAGCACGATGCACTGCGCGCTTTGCAAGCCCAGGCCACTGCCAACGGCGCGCCCACGCAGTGGCTTAGCACAGCGCAGGCTATTGATCTGGAACCGCAGCTGCAGTGCACGGCGGCGCTGCATTCGCCCACCACCGGCATTGTTGACAGCCATGCTTTGATGCTGGCCCTGCAAGGCGACCTGGAAAACGCAGGTGGCTTGGTGGTTTTAAAAAGTACTGTGACTGCAGTGCAATTGTCTAAGAATAATCAGGCTGCAGGGCACGCGGTGACTTCTCAAACAGCTATAGATAATGTAGTGTCACACTTGCAAGCCAAAGTGATTGTCAATGCTGCCAGCTTGCATGCCTGCGCGCTGGCTAGGTGCTTTGTAGGGCTGGGCGCGCGCTACATTCCGCGCGAGTATTTTGCCAAAGGCAGTTACTACCAATTAGCGGGCAAGTCACCATTTAGCCAACTAATTTACCCTGCGCCGCAAGACGCGTGGCTGGGTGTGCACCTGACCCTAGACTTGGGTGGACAGGCTAAATTTGGCCCTGATTTAGAGTGGTTGGATATTCAATCGCCCCAGCAGATTGACTATACCGTAGACCCTCTGCGTGCCGCCAGCTTCTACGCTGCCGTGCGTAAATACTGGCCCGCATTGCCCGACGGTGCGCTACAGCCCAGCTACAGCGGCGTGCGCCCCAAAATCTACGGCCCCGGCATGGCCGCGCCCGATTTTCGCATTGACGGCCCCGCTTTCCATGGCATACCGGGCTTGATTAATTTGTTTGGCATCGAATCGCCCGGCCTGACCAGTAGCCTAGCCATAGGTGACTATGTCGCCAACATGCTACTGAATAAATAGCTGCTTGAGCAGGTAACACCTGCTCTGGTTGCTGATTTGGGTAATATTTGCCAAACCACCAATATCATCTATTTAGAGGATTGATTTGCACGCTATGGTGTTTTAAATTCGCTGTTAAACGTATTGCCAGAAGAGGACACTATGAGGTTTAACAACGGCTATCTCATCACATGCATAGCAGCAACGCTGGCTTGGGCGCTGGTGTGCGTAGTGGCGCTGGCGCTGTAGATAGGCATCAGCACGCACGCGCAGGCGCGACAGTTACACGACCCAGTTGCCATCACGTTGCCAATCAATTGATAATTTGTAACAATTACGGGGTACTTAAAGATACTTTTGATTACAATAGTTATCTATATGACCTCAAAATTGGCACGCACCTTGTAACGTTGTACGCACAACTTTACAGGGTCGGTATGCCTAACAACCTAACTTTATTGTCTATTCTGCGGTGGCTACGATGCATTTCTGTTAGCGTAGGTGCGGTAATTTTAGCTACGCAGCTAACAGGCTGCATTACTACAGCGGTCATATTAGCCACCCAGTATGCCGAAAAAATGCCGCCCTTTTGCAGCAAGCTGCCCAGCACCGAGCGCGCCATCACCGAGCGTTGTGGCGGCTACAAAGTAGGCCAAATAGATGCCAAAGATGTCAATGTGCGCGTTATGTCATCTTGCGCACTGACAAATTTTGCCAGTCGGCCCAGCCTGTGGCATGGTTTACCCGAACTTTTAGCCAAAGGCGCCACCCCCGAGGGCTGCCCCAAAGCGCCGCTGGTAGCCATGGCTGAAGCCAATGCCTGCCCCGCCTTCACGCAGATGGACAGCGGCACGCTAGATGCAGTGCGCTGGCTTGCCGTGGCCGATGCAGCGTCGGTATCTGGCCCGGTGCTGCGCATGCTGTCTTGCCCAGAGGCTACCAGTGCCGGATTAAACAATGTAGTAGAGCAGTGGGCCGCGCAGGGCTATTTAGCACCTAGCCATGTGAGCTTCAGTGTGCTGTCTAGCGTGCACCCCAGCAGCTTGCTGAAGCCTTGGGTGCAAGACCTAGTGACCGCAGGCCACCAGCCCCTGCGCGCAGTAGAGGCAGACGCGTCAGGCTACGCGCAGGCGCTGGCCCAAGGCGATGTATCCGCCCTGGACTGGTGGACACAGAAAGCCCCCGCACTGGTACACCGCGTGCCATCCAAAGGCAGGGGCTACGTGCCTTGGCTGCCACTGGCCCGCACCATGACCCCCGGCTTTGCTGCAGACGATGCCACACGCCTGCGTACAGCCCAATTTTTAATCGCACGCGGTGCCCGCATGGACGCCAGCTTGCCGCACGAGCGCAGCATCAGCGTAGGTGACTATGCCCGCAGCGTGCAGCCGCAAATGTGGCCTGCATTGCAAACACTGTGGCAGCGCAGCCAAGCCGAGCAGCCCGCACTAAGCAGCCAGTTAACTGCCCAGCCCACCAAAGTCTTGGCCAGCACCCTGCCACCACAGCCGCTTTAACCCTTTCAAACTAAGCCCGTCAAAGGGGGTACAAGATTTTCTATAAATTATTTTCTAGCATAATCTTGATTTAACACTTAAACTAATACTTTCTAATTGTTTTCATGTCCTCCTCCTCCAAGGGGTGTTACACCGCTACTAGCCCTAGGGCTGGTAGCGGTTTTTTTTAGGCTGTGCAGGAAGAGGTAGAAACAAGAACGCTCAAGGCTCTTCAAGGTACAGCACGGTGGTGACGTAAAAATAATCCACCGTGTGCAAGGCCGAGCGTTGGCTAACTAAAGTCTCGCGGCTGCTCATGGTCACTGCGTAGCTGCGCCCGCCTGCGGTGTACACGCCATACGTGCGCTGGCTACGCACATCGCGCGGCACAGACTCCCAGCCGCAGCAAATAAAGCGCAACCTGGGCATGCCTGCCGTTAGAAGTGGTCTCACAAATTTGAACAATTTTATGAGTGGAAACTCCGGGTCTAAAGCCGAGCCTATGATGGCTCGAACAGGAGTTTTTAATGGTCAAG
>JAYSWJ010000212.1:0-8800 GCA_043718065.1 Polaromonas sp. | reverse complement strand
TAACCTATCCAAATAGTGGCCACCGAACCCCAACAACGCGCTTACCGATCTGCCTGCCCGGGCTGTGGAGCGCCAGTTACTTTTACCTCGCTGGCCAGCACGCACGCAGTGTGCGGGTTTTGCCAAAGCACTATCGTGCGCGAGGGCGATGCGCTGCGCCGCATTGGCAAGATGGCCGAGGTGTTTGACGACTACAGTGCGCTGCAGCTGATGGCGCAGGGCAAGCTGGACAGCGTTAACTTTACCGTTGTAGGCCGCCTGCAGTACAAATACGAAGGCGGCAGCTGGAACGAGTGGCTGGTAGCGCTGGACGATGGCACCAGTGCGTCGCTGTCAGAGGACAACGGCAGCTTTGTGTGGACGCGTGCGCAAGCCAACACGCGCGACAACACGCGTGACAATACGCGTGATCTACCCAAGCCCGAGCAGTGGGTAGTGGGCAACACCACCGCCATCAACGGCAAACAGTTCAGCGTAGCGTCGGTGCAAGAGGTAGCGCTGACGGCAGCGCAGGGCGAGCTGCCCAAGCTGCCGCCACTGGGACAAAAATTCTACGTCGTAGAGCTGCGCAGCGCCGAGGAAGAAGTACTGTCTGTTGACTACAGCACAACACCCGCTGGCCTGGCTGTAGGCCGCGCGGTAGACCTAGAGACGCTGCAACTGACGGGCCTGCGCGACTTGGCTAACGCCACCGGGCAAGGCGGCAAAGAAGTTGCAGCGCGCCAGTTTAATTGCCCTAATTGCGGCAGTCCGGTCGATGTCAAATTGTCGGGCAGCAAAAGCATTACCTGCGGGGCGTGCAATAGCTTAATTGACCTGACGCAAGGCATTGGCGGCGACCTAAAACATGCAGAGCAAGACGAGCCAGTTAAGCCGCTGATTGCACTGGGCAGTATAGGCACCTTGCAGGGCAAACAATGGCAAATCGTGGGCTACCAGCACCGCATGGGGCATGAGGTGGGCGACGAGGACGAGAGCTTTGGCTGGGGTGAATATTTACTGTTCAACGCCAAGGCGGGATTTATCTTTTTAGTTGACTCTACCGACGGCTGGAGCATTGTTAAACCCGCCACGGGTGCGCCTACCAAACGCGGCACCAATGCCTTTGCCTATCTGGGCACAAACTACACACTGCAGTACAGTTACAAAGCCGAGACCAGCTACGTGGCTGGCGAGTTTTATTGGCAGGTACAGCAAGGCCAAATTACCTTTAACGAAGACTACGCCAGCGGCAAAAACCTGTTGTCTAGCGAGAAGGCGGGCAAAGAGCTAACCTGGTCGGTAGGTAGCAAGGTAGACCACACTACGGTAGCGGCAGCCTTCAAAATCAAAGACCGTGACGCAGATTTTCAGCGGGCCGATGTCACGCCGTTTGCAGCCACTGGCTTGGGTAGCCTAGGGGTTGTGGGATGGATCATCATCGTTGTGGTGATTGTTATTTTGTTGTCGCTTATGTCGCGTTGTAGCAGTAGCAACTGTGACCCGCAGCGCGAGAACTGCTCTACCAGCCGCAGCAGCGGCGGCAGCTACGGCGGCTTTAGCTCGGGCGGCGGGCATAAGTAAATGTTCAAGTTTTTCTACATCATTTTTACAGGAGCATCATCATGGTAGATTGGTTAAAACCCGGAGCCTTCGCAGGTTCCATCGTCTTCGCGCTGATCGGCGTGGTGATTTTCTGGCTGTGCTTTGTCATCATCGACAAAATCACGCCCTATGACTTGTGGGAAGAAATCGTTGAGAAGCAAAACGTTGCGTTGGCTATGGTTGTTGCGGCAATGTGCCTAGGCATATCTGTCATTGTGGCTGCGGCCATCCATGGCTGAGTATTCGGAGATTTGAATGCGGGCTGCCGGACGCGAAGGACGCTAAGGTTGCGCGAAGGACGCGAAAAAGAAAATACCAAAAAGAAAATAGTGAATTTAGAAAAACAACTTTAAGTTTTTAAGTTTTATTTCCCTTAATTTTTTTGTCTTGTTTCGCGTTCTTCGCGCAACCTTAGCGTCCTTCGCGTCCAAAATTTCCCCATCCCCTCAACCTTTCACAATGCAGGTTAAACAACCCACCCCTCCCAGACCCGTTGAGTTAGCGCTGTTGGCCAGCGTGTTTGTAGTAGCCGCGTGTGGGTTGTTGTATGAGCTGGCAGCGGGCGCGATAGCGTCGTATTTGCTGGGCGATTCGATACTGCAGTTTTCCACCATCATTGGTACGTATCTGTTTGCCATGGGCATTGGCTCATGGTTGTCGCGTTATTTTGAACGGCAGTTGCCTGCGCATTTTTTGCGTATTGAACTGCTGGTGGGGCTTGTAGGTGGTGCGCTGCCAGCTATTTTATTTATAGCTAATGCATATGCGCCGCAGAGTTTCAGGCCATTGCTGTACGGCTTGGTAACGCTAGTGGGTATTTTGGTGGGGCTGGAGATTCCACTCGTGATGCGGATTTTAAAGCGCAATGTGCAGTTTAAAGATGTGGTCTCGCAGGTGTTGACGTTTGACTATTTGGGTGCGCTGGCTGTCAGTGTGGCGTTTCCGTTGGTGCTGGTGCCGCAGCTGGGGCTGGTGCGTACAGGTCTGTTGTTTGGCTTGCTGAATGCCGCTGTGGCTTTGTGGGCGCTGTGGCTGTTTCGCCATGAGCTGCGGGCCGTTAAAAGTCACTTGTTTGCTGCGCTGGCTACGTTGGCTTTGCTGAGCGGTGCGTTTGCAGGGGCTGACCACATTACCTCGCTGGCTGAAGATAAGTTTTACCAAGACCGCATTGTCTTTAGCGAAAATTCGCCGTACCAGCGCATAGTGGTGACGCACGGGCGGGCAGGGCACAGACTGTTTTTAAACGGTAATTTGCAGTTTGCCCAGCGCGACGAATACCGCTACCACGAGGCCTTGGTGCACCCGGTGATGGCAGCGCACGCTGCACCAAAAAAAGTAGCAGTGTTAGGCGGTGGCGATGGCATGGCGGTGCGCGAGATTTTGAAGTATCCCGGTGTGGAGTCCATCACCTTGGTAGAACTTGACCCGAATATGACGCGGCTGTTTACCCGCAACCCCACGCTGTCAGCGCTGAACACCCAGGCCCTCAGTTCGCCCAAAGTTAAAGTAATCAACACCGATGCGTTTAAGTTTTTAGAAACTACAGCAGACACTTTTGACATCATCATTGTGGATTTTCCAGACCCGAGTAACTTTAGCATTGGCAAGCTGTACACCACCAGTTTTTATGGCCTGCTAGACCAGCGGCTGTCGGCCAGCGGTTACGCGGTGGTGCAAACTACCTCGCCACTGGTAGCCCGCAAAAGTTTTTGGACCGTGGCTCGCACCATCGAAGAAGCGGGCCTTAGCATTAAACCGTACCACGCCAATGTGCCCAGCTTTGGCGAATGGGGCTTTATCATCGCCAGCCGCAGGCCGTACCGCGCGCCTACCGCTTTGCCTGCGGGCTTGCAGTTTTTAAACCTGCAAAGTTTGCCACTGCTGTTTGACTTTCCTCAAGATATGACGCGGGTAGACATGCCGCCTAACCGTCTGAGCAACCAAGTGCTGGTCACTACCTTTGAAGAAGAATGGGGCAAGGTGCTGCGGTGAGTGGGTTTGAGCTGTCGCGACGTAACGCACTTGCTTTTGCGGCACTGTCGCCTGCAGCGTTGGTGGGCTGCAAATCAAATCACGCCATCGCTGGCGGATTTACCGGCACCTCGCCCGAGCGTGGGCACCTGCTGCGCGATGCGCGAACCATAGCCGCGCCATCAGTCACCCGCACGGTGCACACACTGATAGCAGGCGGCGGCGTGGCGGGCTTGTCGGCAGCGCGAGCGCTGCGCCTGCAAGGCATGGACGATTTTGCGTTGCTAGAGCTGGAAGATTCTGCAGGCGGCAATGCCCGTGCAGGCAGCATGGCAGGCATGGCGCACCCGATAGGTGCGCACTACTTGCCAGTGCCTAGTGATGCCGCGTATGAGACGCAAGATTTTTTAGAAGAGCTGGGCATACGGCAACGTGTGTCGGGCCGCTGGCAGTATGAGGAGCGCTATTTGTGCCACAGCCCGCAAGAGCGTTTGTTTATGAACGGCGCGTGGCGAGACGGCTTGCTGCCTTTGGCCGATGTGGGCCCTGCTACGCTGGCACAGTATGGCAAGTTTGCGCAGCTGGTAGAGCGCTGGCGCAAAACGGGTGGTTTTCAAATCCCGCGTGCATACACACTACAGGCGCTGCAGGCAATGGCGCAACTAGCTGTGCCGTTCAACGCGTATTTAGATGCGCAAGGGCTCACCGATACCACGCTGCGCTGGTACCTAGACTATTGTTGCCGCGATGACTACGGCTCGGGTGTTGATGTGGTGAGCGCTTGGGCGGGCATTCATTATTTTGCTGCGCGCCACGGCTTTGGCATGCCAGGTGACAAAGCTGCAGACGGTGAGCGTGACAAGCAGCAAGGCGGCGTGCTGACCTGGCCTGAGGGCAATGCCTACCTTACCCACGCACTAGCCGCGCCGCTGGGCGAGCGCGTGCACACAGGCCGCGTGGTGCTGCAGATAACAGAAGATAAATCTGGCCTAACCGTGCTGGCGTTGAACGTGCAAACCCAAGCGGTCGAGCGCTGGCAAGCGCAGCGCTGCATTGTGGCGCTGCCCGTGTTTATCGCGCAGCGCGTGGTGCAAAACGCGCCTGATTTTTTGCGCCACGCAGCGCAGCACACCAGCTACGCCAGCTGGCTGGTGGCTAACGTGCACACCAACGCGCCGCTGCTGGACGCAGGCGGTGGTGCTGCGCCGTCGTGGGACAACGTGATATTCAATCCTGTGCAAACGGGTGGCGTAGCTGGTGACACCGCTGGCAGTGCCAGCCCCACAGGCTTGGGCTATGTAGACGCCATGCACCAAAGCACCCGCACCGCGCCGGGCCCCAGCGTGCTGACCTATTACCGCGCGCTGGGCACTAGCGTGGAGGCGCGCCGCAGCCTGCTGGCCAAACCGTGGGCGCAGCACAAAGACGAAACTTTGGCCGACCTGCGCGCTGCGCACCCTGATATTGACCAGCGGGCTGTGCAAGTCAACATTACCCGCTATGGGCATGCCATGGCAGTGCCTACACCTGCTTTTATACGTGAAATAGGCTTGCAACCCAATAAAATGCTGCTCAAACAGCTATCAAATAAAGAGCGTCTGGGTGCAACTAGCGCGCCAAGCACGCAGCGCCTGCGCTTCGCCCACAGCGACTGGGCCGGTTATTCGGTGTTTGAAGAAGCGTTTCGCGCGGGCTGGCTGGCGGCGCAGAGTTAACGCGAACTTTACCTGGCCATTACGTGTCTGAGGATGCAGCACAGATGTGTTTATCTACAATAGTCTTATGAAAAAAGTAACTTGGATTACCACTGCGGTGGTATTAGCGCTAGTAGGCGGTGGTGCATGGTGGTGGACGCAGCGCGCCAAAGCTGACGATGTCACCTACCGCACCGCCAAAATAGAGCGCGGCAACCTGCAGGCCACCGTGTCGGCCAGTGGCGCTGTTAACCCAGTCAAGCAAGTGTCGGTGGGCACACAGGTGAGCGGGCAAATCAAAGAACTGTTTGTGGACTTTAACTCTGAGGTGAAAGCCGGGCAGTTGATCGCCCTGATTGACCCCGAGAGTTTTGAATACCGCGTGCGATCAGCCCAAGCTGATCTAGATTCGGCCAGCGCTGCGGTGCTGACCGCGCAGGCCAACATTGCCGCCAGCAACGCGGCAGTGTCGCGTGCCAAGGTAGACATGGCCGAGGCGCAGCGCGACCTGGACCGCCAGCAGTCGCTGGTAGACAAAGGTTTTGTAGCGCAAAGCGTGGCTGACAAAGCAAGGTCACTGGTGGCCTCTAATGCCGAATTGGTCAAAGCCGCGCAGGCCCAGCTAGGGGTGACGCAGGCGCAGATTAAAAGTGCGCAGGCCAATGTGCAGCAGCGCGAATCGGCCTTAGCGCAGGCGCGTATTGATCTGTCGCGCACCAAAATTACCTCACCCGTTGACGGGATAGTGATTAAACGTGCGATAGAAAAAGGCCAAACCGTGGCGGCCAGTTTGCAAGCGCCCGAGCTGTTTGTGATTGCGCAAAATCTGCAAGACATGCAGGTGGATGCCAGCATTGACGAAAGCGATGTAGGGCGCATTCGTAACGGGCTAAAAGCCAGCTTTACGGTGGACGCCTTCCCCGGCCAAACCTTTGACGGCGAGGTACGCCAAGTGCGCAAAGCCGCACAAAACGTGGCCAATGTAGTGACGTATGTGGCGGTGGTGGGTTTTACCAATACAGGCGGCAAGCTGCTGCCCGGCATGACGGCCAACGTGCGGGTGATAACCGACCAGCGCCAAGATGTGCTAAAGGTGCCTAACGCTGCAATGCGTGTGCGCATTGCAGTCATAGAACCTGCGGCGCAGGGCGCATCGGGCGCTGGTAATCCTTCGGGTGCTGCGGCGCCTGCAGGTGCATCCAGTGCGGCGTCGGGCGTGGCTACGGGTGTATCGCGTTTTAGCTTTTTTAGCGAGGCTTGGGCACAATCTGCGGGAGGTGGCGGTGGCGGCATGGCCGCGCAGCGTGAGCGCCTAGTAACTGAGCTGCAATTAAACGATGAACAAAAGGCCAAGCTAGAGGCCATTTCAGCCGAACTGCGCCCCCAGTTTGCAGCGCTGCGCGACATGGCCGATGACGAACGCCCCGCAGCACGCGATAAAGTGATGGCCGACATGCGCCAAAAAATAAGCGCCATGTTGACGCCTGCACAACGCACAAAATACCAAGAAATGCAGGCCAACGCACCAGCCCGCGGCGATGCTAACCGCGGTGCAGCCAAGCTGCCTGCCAGTGGCGTCAGTGCGGCGACTGCTGCAAGCAACGCTTCTGCTGCAGTGGTTACTGCTCAAAACACTACAAATTCAATAGCTGCTAAAGCAGGTAATACAGCCTCAAAAACTCAAAATGCACTTAAAAATGCAACTGCCAGCAGTGCACCATCTGGCGACGCGAAGGCGGGCGCATCAGTAGCCGCCGCTGTACCCGCAGTGCCTGCAGCACCTAACGGCGGGCAAGCTGGGCAAGCAGGTCAAGGTAGTGCAGGGCAGGGCGGCGCGCAGGGAAGTGGTGGCCCGCAGGCCGAGTTTCGCAACCGCTTAGTTACCGAGCTGCAGCTCACTACTGAGCAGCAAGCCAAGGTAGACGCCATCTACGCCGACGCGCGGCCCCAATACAGCGCGCTGCGCGATATGGCGGCTGAAGACCGCACCAAAGCACGCGACCGCATTACGGCAGACACACGCGCCAAGATTGGCGACATTTTGACAGCCGAGCAAAAACCCAAATATGCCGCGCTGCTGGCCGAGGCAGGCAGCCGCACGTCCACGCGGGGCCGCATTTACCTGCTAGACGCCGACGGCAAACCTGTGGCCTACAACGTGCGCCTAGGCGTGACCGATGGCACTAGTACCGAGCTGCTGGTGCAACCCAATTCGCCCAACGCAGAGGTGTTTAAAGAAGGCGCGCTGGTGGTGATTGGTACGGCGTCTGCAGGAGGGTCTAGCGGCGCATCAGGTGCATCGGGTGGCAGTGGCAGCGGCGGCGCACGCCCTAGCGGCCCGCGCTTGCCGTTCTAAAACATTCCTTTAAATATCAGTAACGCCACCACCAACACACTATGGCATTGATCGAAGCACGCCAGCTAACCAAGGTCTACACCATGGGCGACCAAACCGTGCACGCGCTGCGCGGGGTGTCGCTAGACATTGAAGAAGGCGATTTTGTCGCCATCATGGGCGCATCGGGGTCGGGCAAATCTACCTTGATGAACATCATGGGTTGCCTAGATTTACCCAGCAGTGGCGAATACCGCTTGGCAGGCGAAGCAGTGCAGGGCATGCAAGGCGACCAGCTGGCGTCTATTCGCAATCGGCGCATTGGGTTTGTATTTCAGCAGTTCAATTTATTGCCCCGTACCAGCGCGATAGA
Organism: Polaromonas sp.; assembly: GCA_043718065.1. Lineage (GTDB taxonomy): Bacteria > Pseudomonadota > Gammaproteobacteria > Burkholderiales > Burkholderiaceae_C > JAAFIP01. The sequence goes on along the minus strand of JAYSWJ010000212.1, from coordinate 843 downwards.
AAATGTAGAGCTGCCGATGGTGTACAGCGGCATTAAATCTGCCGAGCGCCACGACAAAGCCCAAGCCGCGCTGGCCAAAGTAGGCCTGGGCCAGCGCATGCACCACACCCCTGCAGAATTGTCTGGCGGCCAGCAGCAGCGCGTAGCCATTGCACGCGCCTTGGTCAACAGCCCTCAATTGATTTTGGCCGACGAACCCACCGGCGCGCTAGACAGCCAAACCAGTGAGGACATCATGCGCCTGCTAACCGACCTGAACGCCCAAGGCATGACGGTAGTTCTAGTCACCCACGAAGCCGACATAGCAGCCTGGGCCCGCCGCAAAATAGTGTTTAAAGATGGTCACATCATCGAGGATGCTGTACAGCGTGATGAGCAAAAGAATGGGGGTCAGATCCCAATTCAGGAAGACCACCTATCCGAAGCGAGTAACACCAATACGAAACTGGGCTCTGACCCCCATTCTTTTGCGGCGGCAGAAGGCGCGGCCATATGACCTTCCTAGCCGCCCTACGCAGCGCCCTGCGCGCCCTAGCCGCTAACACACTGCGCAGCATCCTCACCATGCTGGGCATCATCATCGGCGTGGCAGCGGTCATCACCATGATCGCCGTAGGCCAGGGTGCCACCAACCGCGTGCAAGAGCAGATGAAAGGCCTGGGCTCTAACATCATGCTGGTGCTGCCCGGCGGTGTTACCCAAGGCGGCGTGCGGCTAGGCGCGCAAACCGGCCAAGCGTTGTCAGAAGAAGACGCCCTGGCCATTGCCAAAGACGTGCCCGAAGTGCAAATTGCCGCGCCCAGCATGCGCACCGGCGTGCAGGTGGTAGCAGGCAATACCAAC
>JAYSWJ010000211.1:0-8845 GCA_043718065.1 Polaromonas sp. | reverse complement strand
GCACATTGGCATCGGCCACACGGCGGACAGCATGCACCAAATTGTCCTGCAGGTGAAATGGTGCCAACCACAGCGCTTGTAGCTTGGGTAGCTTAGACTGGCTCGCCAAATGAACAAAGACAGCCTGCATATCGGCGGTGATCTTGGGGTCGGTAGTTAAAAAACTTAAATCGGTATACAGCCTAGCGGTGCCGGGGTTGTAATTGCCAGTTGACAGATGGCCATAGCGGCGTAAGGATTTGCCTTCACGCCGGGTTATCAGTAGCATTTTCGCATGTGTTTTTAAGCCTACTACGCCATACACCACTTGTGCACCCAAGGTCTCTAAAGCCTCTGCCCAGTTGATGTTGGCCTCCTCATCGAAACGGGCCTTCAGCTCAACCACAGCGGTAACTTCTTTGCCTAAACGTACTGCCTCTCCTAGCAAATCCATCATCTCAGACTGAGCTCCTGTGCGGTAAATAGTCTGGCGAATCGCCAGCACCTTGGGGTCACGCACTGCCTCGCGCAGGAAAGCCATCACGCCATCGAAGCTTTCAAACGGTTGATGGATCAAAATGTCACGTTCACGCATTTGATCAAAAATAGAAACGTTAGGTGCTATGGCGTGAGGTGCTACAGGCCTGTACAGTGGGAACAGTAAATTGGGCTTACCCACTAGGTCAATCAATTGGTTAAAGCGTACCAAATTCACTGGGCCTGGCACGCGGTACACAGCACCATCGGGCAAATCAAACTGCTTGGTAAGAAATTGGCGTAGAAAATCGGAGCAGCCTGACGATACCTCTAGCCGCACTGCTTCGCCGTAATGGCGCTGCTGTAGGCCTTGGCGCAGTGCTTTGCGCAAATTACGCACCTCCTCCTCGTCCACGGCTAGATCTGAATGGCGCGTGACGCGAAACTGTGAAAATTCCGACACCTGACGGCCCGGAAAAAGATCAGCCAAATGACTGCGGATAATGCTAGAAAGAGATACCAAATACACATTGGCATCACCGCGCTGGTTAGGCATGCGGATCAGGCGCGGCAGCACTCTAGGTACCTTGACAATAGCAATTTCGTTAGCACGGCCAAACGCGTCTTTGCCTTGCAGTCTGACAATAAAATTCAATGACTTATTGGCCACCACTGGAAAAGGGTGCGCAGGATCCAGCCCTACTGGCATTAGCAAGGGGCGCACTTCACGCTCAAAATACTCTTTCACCCAACGTTTTTGGCGTGTATTACGATCGCCGTGCGCCACCACATGCACACCATTGGCGGCTAGTGCTGGGGTAACTGCGTCATTGAACGCCTTGTACTGTTCAGCCACTAGTAGTTGCGCGCCCACAGACAATTGGTTAAACGATTCAACGCTGTATGGGCCCTTATGGTCGTCTGACCTAAGAGCCAGCAAATGCTGCGCAGCCCGCACTTCAAAAAATTCGTCTAAATTAGACGACACAATGCACACGTAGCGTAAACGCTCTAGCGCAGGTACGTCGCCTCTGAGCGCCCAGCTCAGCACGCGACGGTTGAATTCCAATATGCTTTGATCACGGTCTAAAAACTGATCTGCTTTGGCTTGTAAAGAGGGCATGTGAAAAATGTCTCAGTGAGTGCAATTTGTTACTATTGGATAACACTGCAGTTTGACCCATCTATGTGACAGTTTTATGAAAGAACCATGACCATAAAGAGGGCCTTTTGGGGTTTGCGCCCAGGCTTACTGGCACAAGATGGTTGATGAAACTCAGCGTAGCTGCATCCCAGCTAAATGCTAAAGAGCGTAGACGCGCCTCATACCGAGGTATCTTACGTGCTGATTGCCATGCCACATGTAAGTCATCGTGTAACACCCCGCCCTTGGTAATGGTTTGCGTGCCTTCACCGTCGCCTTGGCCGGGCACGGCATCTGCGCCCAGCACCTCTAACGGTCCATCCACCGGAAAAGCGGCTACAGGCGTGCCGCAAGCCATGGCCTCCAGCATCACCAAGCCAAAAGTTTCGTTGCGGCTAGGAAACACAAAAACATCTGCACTGGCATACAGCTGCGCCAACGTAGGCCTGTCTAGCAAGCCTACCCAGCGCGCTTGCGGGTATTTGTCACGCAGGCTTTGCTCTAGCGGCCCCACACCACACACTACCTTGGTACCGGGAATGTCCATTTGCAAAAAGTGTTCGATATTTTTTTCATATGACACCCGACCTACGAACAAGCTAACAGGGCGCATCATGACACCCGTAGGCAGGTAGGTGCGCGCTTGGGGTGCAAAGGCAAAAAGCTGCGTGTCTACGCCATGCGTCCAAGCCCGCAAATTCACAAATCTGCGACCTTGCAGCATGCGCAGCACACCTTGTGTAGGCACCATCACGCCTGACGATGGGCGATGAAAATGCCGGAATAAAGCATATCCCCACCGCAACGGCACCTTGGCCGCAGCGTGCAATATTTCAGGAAATTTAGTGTGAAAGGCTGTAGTGAAAGCCCAGCTTCGACGTAAGCAATGTTTTCGCGCAGCCCAGCCTAGCGGGCCTTCAGTGGCTAAATGAATTGCCTCTGGCTGATGATCATCTAGCAACATAGCTAGGGTGCTGTATGGGCGTATCGCCAAATCAATGCCCGCGTAGCCAGGGCATGGGCGCGTTGTAAACAAACCGGGATGAATCACCAGTACTTCATGCCCGTGCTCGCGCAGGCCGCCTACCAGTTCTACCAAAGTAGTGACCACCCCATTAACCTGGGGCTGCCAAGCGTCCGTGATCAACGCAATCTTCATGCGGGTATACCTACCACGGCAACATTTGGCACTCTGGCAGGCCGTGCGGTCACGGGTAGGGCAGTGTCTGTTGTAGAACCAAGCCAATGCACTATTTCTAAACGTCCATCATGATGCTCAACTAGTGCGGTGCGGCTTTCCACCCAGTCGCCATCGTTGCAATACAGCACACCTTCGATCTCGCGCATCTCTGCGCGGTGGATATGGCCACACACAACACCTTGGTAACCACGCTGGCGGGCCTCGCTGGCAACAGCACGCTCAAAATCGGTCACGTAATTTAATGCGCTCTTAACTTTATGCTTTAAAAAAGCCGACAACGACCAATAAGGCATGCCCAGCTTAGCGCGCCAGTGGTTAAGGTAGCGGTTTAAACGCAATGTAAATTCATATAAGTTGTCGCCCACATACGCCAACCATTTGGCGCACTGGATCACGCCATCAAAATAATCACCATGTGTAACCCATAGTTTTTTTCCTAGCGCGGTGGTGTGCACCGCCTCATCCAGTACCTCAATGCCGCCAAACTGGTGGCCGATAAACGCTCTGGCAAACTCATCATGGTTGCCTGGTATGAATACGACACGACAGCCCTTGCGTGCGCGACGCAACAGTTTTTGCACAACATCGTTATGCGCTTGCGGCCAGTACCATTTGCGGCGTAGCTGCCAGCCATCAATAATGTCGCCTACCAAATACAAAGTTTCGCTGGGGTATGCTTTCAAAAAATCAATCAGAGCACCGGCTTGGCACCCAGCTGTACCCAGGTGCACGTCTGATATGAATACTGTTCGCACGCCTTTAGGTGTCGCCATCTTGGGGGGCAAAGCCGCCTTCAGAGTGGTCCAATTCGTACTCACTTTAGTCACGCTGCTACCTCAAGTCGCTTGGTAAAGCGGCTAGGAGCATCTTTGACGTGAATCAACAACGGCAAATCTGCTGTGTTGAAATCTGGGTCCCACGCGGGTGCGCCCAGTACTTTGGCGCCTTGGCGCAAATAGCCTTTAATCAAGGCTGGTGGTGCTACGTCCAGCGTATCGTCCAACTGGTCTACTGGCAATGGCAAATGTGCGCGCACTTGAAATGCTGGCTCAGCCAAATGCTTTTCTTTCATTTGCCGCCATACGCTGGCGGCTACATCGCCGCTGACCATGCCGTTATGCAGCATGGGAATGCTGGCGCAACCCATCATGGTTTCTAGGCGGTTGCGGGCCATAAATTCGTACAGCGCACTGCCCAGCGCCAATATCACGCCTCCCTGGCGGTGCTCTGCATGCACACAGCTGCGACCCAGCTCTACCATTTTGGAGCGCAGGCTGTGCAATGGGCTTAAATCAAACTCGGTGTCGCTGTAGGCCCCACCCGCGCGGACAGCTTGGGTGGGCGTGAGTACACGGTAGGTTCCAATCACTTGGCCAGTAGCAGTGTCGCGTGCTAACAAATGTTCGCAAAAATCGTCAAACCGATCTACATCGTGGTCGGGCAACGGAGTTTCTAGCCGCGCACCCATCTCACGCGCAAATACCTGGTAGCGCAAGCGCTGCGCTTGCCTAACCTCGTCTTGATGACGGGCCCAAGCTGTGTGTACGCCAGCGGTGCGAGGTGTGCGTTGAGGGTTTGCCGCGACATGGGTTGGTGCTTGTGCGGCGGTGGGTAGCAATGACTTAGGGGCTACCAGTGACTGCACATAATGCATTGCTTTAGACGCAAAGCCGCTAGAAAAAGCGAGTGTTGGAATAGGTAGTTCTTTCATGCTCATTTTCCTTCGTTAAAAATACTCCATCAGCTATAAAAAAAGCCCTCAATCAGAGGGCTTGGGAGGGGCTACTAAGTGCCGACAATGCCGCCATCTTTACGGCGTATTACCACGGTGGCCGAGCGCGGGCGGCCACCGCTTGCACCATCGGGCCACTGGCTGACTGCCATGGGTTTTTCAGGGTCGTTACGTTCGCTGGCTGTCTCACCCGGGTGTTGGATATTGATAAACACGGCGCGGCGGTCGGGTGTAAACGTGACACCTGTGATCTCGCAACCCGAAGGTCCCGTTAAAAATCGCTTAGTCTCGCCAGTGGACGGATTGGCGCACAGCATCATGTTGTTACCCACGCTGGTGTAGGCACCTTTGTTCATCACCGATGTGGATATATCCGTTTGTATCCACATCAGGCCGCCTGCATCAATACTCAAGCCGTCGGGGCTGCCATACATATCGCCTTTGACATTACCACGGTGCTCAGCATTGGCCGCATTAGGGTCGCCTGCCAAAGCAAAATGCATCCAGCGAAATTCGTCTGCCGCGGCGTCGCTTACTTTGGCAGTGCCATTGCCCTCTTGCCAGCGAATAATGTGGCCCATGATGTTCTCGCTGCGCGGATTGGCATCGCTCACCAGTGTTTTGCCAGGTTGGCCGCGTTCACTGTTGTTGGTGAGGGTAACAAACACTTCGCCGTTAATAGGATTGACGGCAATCCATTCTGGACGGTCCATTTTTGTAGCGCCTGCCACATCTGCAGCCTGACGACTTTTGATGACCACCTCTGCTTGGCTGGCAAACCCACTGGCCGCATTAAGCCCCGACTCACCGTGCACTAAAGGCAGCCAGCGGCCCAACCCGTTGGTGTCAAAACGCGCTACAAACAAAGTGCCGTGGTCTAGCAAACTCGCGTTGGTTTTGTAGCCACCGGGTTTGATTTTGTCACGGCTGACAAATTTATAAATGTATTCAAACCGCTCATCATCGCCCATGTAGACCACTGCGCGGCCATCTTTGCTGACTGCTGAGGTGGCACCCTCATGCTTGATGCGGCCTAATGCGGTGCGCTTGATCGGCGTGCTGCTAGGGTCCATAGGGTCGATCTCTACCACCCAGCCAAAACGATTGGGTTCGTTAGGCGTTTGCGCCATATCAAAGCGTGCGTCATGCTCGTGCCAGCGGTAGCCAAAGCCTTTGGCACGCAGGCCGTAGCGCTTTTCGTCGTTGCTGGGTTTATCGCTGGCGTTAAAGTAGCCGTTGAAGTTTTCTTCGCAAGTTAAATAAGTACCCCAAGGCGTTTGACCTGCGGCACAGTTGTTTAGCGTGCCCAGTGGCTTGGTGCCTGCCGGGTCTGCTGCGGTTTTAAGCAGCTCGTGCCCCGCAGCGGGGCCAGCAAACTGCATGGGCGTGTTAGTAGTAATGCGGCGTGCATACTGCGACTGTTGTTTCACTTGCCATGCACCGCCCTGCTCTACCACCTCAATCACGCTGACACCATGCGCCGCCTGGGCCTTGCGCACTTTGTCGGCATCCCAGGTTTTCATGCCATCGGTGTGTAGCAGGCCATCGTCCGTGTATTCGTGGTTCATGGCCAGCAGGCCATGGCGTGGGTTTTTGTCGATAGCGAAATACTCCACAGCGTCGTGGTGCATGCCCGCTTGCAAGGCCTGCTCTTGCCAGGTGTTGGACGCGTCTGTCTTAAAGCTAGGCGCCCCAGCTACTGCGCCAATGGCATCGCCCCAGCGGTACAGCACCTGTGCGCTGTACTCGGGTGGCACCACCAAAGTATCAGCCACCGACACTGGCACGCTGCTAAAGCCCAATGGTTTGGCCTGCACGCCAGACTGTGCCAATACGTTGCTGCTGTGAGAACCTACCAGCATCGCCACCGTAGCGGCGGTGGATTTAAGCACCCAGCGACGAGACGGATCGATAGCGTCGAATTCATGATTGGTAGACTGGTTAGCACCATCGCGCTCCAATACTTCACCGTAACCTTTGCCCATGCTTGCTCTCCTGTGATGTGGGATAAAAGCAAAGTGTGACAAAGCAGCGTGACGCGACTATGAAATTTTTGTGTCAATCTTGTGACGAGGAGCTGCCAACGTGTTACCAAAGATTGACACCTTGGTGAATTACCGCCCTAAAGATTGACTTTCAAACGGCAAGGCCTCGTAAGGCTTATTCAGACCATTTTTTGTGCACTGTTTTAGCCGTTCTAGACCGTGTATACTGCTCAAGCAGCTATTTAATTTATAGCACTACAACTTGTAGATCTGATCCGATCTTTCCAGCTTGCGCAGCAATGACGGCCAGACAAACGCACCGCCTAGGCCGCCAGTTTGCACCTTCATGGCTTGGGCCACGCCTTGCACTATGCTGGGCTCTACCTGCGTGAGTGGACCGCCAGCTTGCGCACTGATTTGGATTTGACAAGTAGACTCAAACACGTACATGTGCAAAAACGCATCTGCAATGGTTTTGCCTACGGTCAGCAGGCCGTGATTGCGCAGCATCAGGTAATTGGCGCTGCCTAAGTCTGCCTGCAGGCTAGGCTTTTCTTCAGGCCGAAAAGCTACGCCTTGGTAGCCGTGATACGCCAGCGAACCGAGCACGAAGGTGCTTTGCTGGCTAATAGGCAGCACGCCAGCGGCTTGCGCGCTAACGGCCACACCCGCACGCGTGTGGGTATGCAGCACGCAGCCAGCGTCCTCGCGCGCCTCGTGCACGGCGCTGTGGATCACAAAGCCTGCAGGGTTTACCGGGTACGGCGAGTCGATGACTTTGTTGCAGTCTTTGTCTACTTTGACCAATGATGACGCAGTAATCTCGTCAAACATCAGGCCGTAGGGGTTGATCAAAAAATGGTGCTCGGGGCCGGGCAGCTTGGCGCTGATATGGGTGAATACCAGGTCGCTCCAGCCGTATAAAGCTACCAGCCTGTAGCAAGCAGCTAGGTCGCAGCGAATGGCCCATTCTTCGGGGCTGGCTTGAGATTGAATGGTCAATACTGTCATGGAGTTTTCCTAGGTAGATGGCATCATTTTAGTCTGATGTTGCATCCCGAGCTGTCGCCTTGGTGTGCCCAAAAAAGCGTTTTTCTCTTAGCACTTGAGCACACTTTCAGAGTTGATTTGACAAGAATTTATAATTCAACTATTATTGAATAATGAAAGCATTATCCAAGCCCAATAAAACCGCCAAACTAGCCGAGACTGAAGCTATCGGTGCGCTGGCAGCGCTGGCACAGCCACAACGCTTGCGTACCTTTCGCGCACTGGTGATGGCGGGTAGCGAGGGTTTGACCCCCAGCGCCATAGCTGCGCTGCTAGACATTGCGCCCAGTGCGCTGTCGTTTCACCTTAAAGAGCTATTCCATAGTGGCTTGGTCAATGTAGAGCAGCAAGGCCGTAATTTGATTTACCGCGCTAACTATGCGCAAATGCACACCTTGCTGGGTTACCTGACCGAGCACTGCTGCGCTGGGCAAGTCTGTGCAGTAGATGCGGCCAACTTGGCCTGCTGCTAAATGACTGCTGAACTTGATTTAGCTCTATTTTTAATAGCTGCTTGAGCAGTTAAATCAAGCCTTAGAAGCCTATTTCCATCTTAAAAATTAGCAATTATGAACAATGACAATACCCACCCTGCACTGAACGTACTTTTCTTGTGCACCCACAACTCAGCCCGCAGCATCTTGGCCGAGGCGTTGCTTAACCACTTAGGCCATGGCAAATTCAAAGGGTTTTCTGCTGGCAGTAGCCCGCGTGATAACCAGCAACCCAACCCACTGGGTTTGCAAGTACTAGACCACGCAGGCGTACCCACCACTGGCTTGCACAGCAAAAGCTGGGACGACTTTGCACTGCCCGATGCGCCCAAGATGGACTTGATCATTACCGTGTGCGACAACGCTGCAGGGGAGGTATGCCCCTATTGGCCCGGCCAGCCCGCAACCGCCCACTGGAGCTACGCCGACCCTAGCGCAGGGGACGCCAGCGACGCCGAAAAGTTAATCGCTTTTCGCCAAACCATGCTGGCTATCAAGCGCCGCATCGAGCTACTGATCAGCTTACCGCCTGAAAAGCTGCAAATTGTGGCTTTGCAAAGCAGCGCTAGGGCACTTGCGCAGTCATGAATCAGCCCGCAAGCAACTCTGGCACGCCGAGCTACAACCCCACCTACACCCTCGCTCAAAAAGCCTTTGCCGAATGCCTAGGCACCGCCATGCTGCTGTGCGCCGTGATTGGCTCGGGCATCATGGCCGAGCGTTTGAGTAGCGGTAACAACGGTGTGGCGCTGTTGGCCAACACACTGGTCACCGTATTTGCGT
>JAYSWJ010000022.1:0-5996 GCA_043718065.1 Polaromonas sp. | reverse complement strand
TTGACCATTAAAAACTCCTGTTCGAGCCATCATAGGCTCGGCTTTAGACCCGGAGTTTCCACTCATAAAATTGTTCAAATTTGTGAGACCACTTCTATGATTGCCACTGCAGAAAAGAAAGCTTTAGAAATCAAACCACCCATGAACATTGCCGTCGTGGACGCAGGCGGTAACTTGGTAGCCTTTGGCCGCATGAAAGACTCTATTTTGGTGAGTATTGGCATTGCTACGGATAAGGCATGGACTGCCGCTGCCGTCAAGCTGCCCACCCATGTGCTGGCCACTGTCACCCAGCCGGGCCAGTCTTTGTACGGCATCAATACCACCAACAATGGGCGTGTTGTGGTGTTTGGCGGTGGCTATCCTGTTAAAGCGGGTGCGCAAACGATTGGGGGCATTGGCGTGAGCGGCGGCAGTGTAGAACAAGACATGGAAGTCGCGCAAGCAGGGCTAGCTGCACTTAAGCGTTAGACCTTGAAGGGCAAGCCCACACCAACAGTGGCTGCTATAGCGGCTTGAGTTGGTGCAACAACGTGGGCAGCAGCTCACTTACGGTGGGGTGAATGTGGGTGGCGCGCGATATGACGGTGTAGGGCTGGTCTGCGGCCATGATGTCTAGCATGCCGTGCACCACCTCGTCGCCGTTCATGCCCAAGATGGCCGCACCTACTATGCGCTGCGTTTCTGCATCGACCAGCACTTTCATCATGCCTTGCGTCTCGCCCGCTTCACGCGCGCGGCCCACGCGCTGCATGGGCATGGTGGCGATCAGCGCTTTGCGTCCGCTGGCGCGCACCTCGCGCTCAGTCAGGCCTACACGACCCAGCGCAGGGTCGATAAACAGCGCATAGCAAGGTATGCGGTCGGTCACGCGGCGAGGGTCGTTGTCAAACAGATTGGCGGCCACTATTTCGTAGTCGTTCCACGCTGTGTGGGTAAATGCGCCGCGCCCGTTGCAGTCGCCCACCGCCCACACACCATCGGCGCTGGTGCGCAGCTGATTGTCTACCGCAATGTAGCCACGCTTATCCAGCTTAATGCCCGCATTGTCTAGACCCATGCCGTCCGTATTGGGCTGCCTGCCTGCCGCCAACAGTACGTGGCTGGCAACAATGGTGGGAGTATCGGCATCGCAAACGGCACCCACGATGGTGCGGCTGCCATCTTTGGCCAGTGACAAGCATTCGGCATTGAGCTGAAAATTAACACCCTCGGCCTCCAAGATAGCGCGTATGCCGTGGGAGATATCTTCGTCCTCGCGCGGCAGCAGCTGGGCCGAGCGCTCCACCACGGTCACGTTGGCCCCAAACCGCCGCATCATCTGGGCAAACTCTATGCCGATGTAGCTGCCACCTACTATTACCAAATGCTCTGGCACCTCAGCAAGCTCCATAATGGAGGTATTGTCTAAAAACGGCACGTCTTTAATGCCTTGTAGGTCGGGCACTGCCGCCCTGCCGCCTACGTTGATAAATACGCGTACTGCGGTTAAGGTTCTGTCGCCTACTTGCACGGTGCGTGGCCCTACAAAGGTAGCGTGGCCTTGGATGACCTCGGTATTTTTCAGGCCCTGCATCCACTGCAGCACGCCGCTGCGCGATTTAAGCACCTGCGCTTGTTTGCGCGCTTTGACCCGCTGCATATTGACCTGAATATCGCCCGCTGTAAAACCAAACTCTGCGCCCCGGCGCGCCATGTGAATAGCTCGCGCACTAGCTACCATGGTCTTGGTGGGCACACAACCTACGTTCACGCAGGTACCGCCAAAGTGGCCGCGTTCAATAATGGCCGTACGCAGGCCTTCTTGGCTGCATCGCTCTGCTAGCGCGGGGCCCGCTTGGCCTGCGCCTATGACGATGGCATCAAAAGTTTCGGTGGGCATATTGTTTCCAGTGTTTGTGAATCCGCCCACGCTGGGCGGTACTATTTAGTAGCGGGCAATGCTGTGGCTGGCTTGGCGGCTAGTGGTGAGAATTTCCCGTCTGCAAAATCTGCCTTGGTCAAACCACGATTAATATCAATTCCAGACAATGCAAAGTCGTGCGCAGGCAAGCCTGCAAATGGTCTGACCACAGTTTCATAAAAATGGGTAGGCCATTTCACACCGCCCACCTCCACAAATTTATCGTGCACCACGCTTACCACAGCGCCCTTGCTGGGCTCGCTACCCTCCAGCGTTAGCCACACGCGACGCACTAGCTTGTCTTGGCGGTCAATGCACAGCAGCACACGGTCTTCGGCTGAAGTGCCGATGCCGGGGCGCAAAACCGCCAGCAGGTTGTCGCAATCGCGGCCATTGACCACGCTAGTGCCTGCCAGCTCTAGCACGCTAGCACGCTGCACATAAAAAGCAGGGTACAAAAAGATTTGGTAGGCATGCAGTACCAAGTGCGACGCAGCCATTTGATCTGCGCCAGCATAGGACTGCTGGTTGTACCATATGGCTACTTTTCGCTGGTCTTCAACGACGGTTTTTTGGCCACTGGGGCCGCTATGAATCTGTGCAATCAGGCTGTCACCCATCAGCATGCGTTCTTGCGATGTTTGGCGGTAGGCAATGTCGGTAATCGCAGGCTGCACTTTGGTGATCAGGCTAAACCATGTGCCGGTGTAGCTGACGTTGATGTCTTTGATTGCTTCAAACGCGGCCTTGCCGTGGGCTTTTTGCGATTGTTCTAATAAGGCCAACGCTTCCGGTTGGCTTTGACTGCCGCGTGGCAAGGCAATTGAGCCACAACCAGACAAGAGGCACAACGCTATAAAAGCAGATGCTGCTGGTTTAAATAATGCAAAGCTCATGGTGTAGGCCCTATCAACGTACAAATATAAATATATTTCATTATGACCAAAGCGCCTATTCCAATGCTGCAACTGGGCAATCAACATTCATCTACGTAGGGATAGGTACAGCGTCTACCGCCAGCCCCGCCCGCTCATTGCAGTGCCCACATCACCAGTGGCACGATGATGGCAGTCAACACCGCAGCCAGGCCCATAGCCAACCCAGCGTAAGCACCCATACGCTCGCTGACCAAAAACGCCCGCGCAGTGCCCTGCCCGTGTGCGGCTACGCCTAACGCCAGGCCGCGAATTCTCTCATCGTTAATTTTCAGCACATTAAGCACCGGCTTAGCCACCATAGCACCTAACATGCCCGTCACAGTAACCAATACTGCCGTAAGCGACGGCAAACCTCCAATGCGCTCTGAAATACCCATGGCCACCGCCGTAGTGACACTTTTGGGCGCAATCGACAGCACACTAATGCGGCTAGCATCTAGCAGCCACAGCATAGCCGTCGCGCTGGCTATGGCCACGCACACCCCCGCTAGCAACCCTATTGCCAATGGCAGCCACAGCGCACGCATGGTGGCGCGTTGCTCATACAGCGGCACAGCCAAAGCCACCGTGGCTGGGCCTAGCAAAAAATGCACGTACTGCGCGCCTTCAAAATACGTGGCATAACTGGTTCGGGTGGCCCACAGCAGCGCCACCAATAAGGTTACGGCAATCACCACTGGGTTAACCAAAGGATTGAACTTACTGCGGCTGTACAGAGCGTACCCTAGCTGGTAGGCGATCAAAGTCAGCGTTAGCCCCAACAACGGCGATGCAGCCAAATACACCCACACTTCTTTAACCTGCAAGGTCTGCAGCAAATTTGTGCCGTTCATGGTGTGGCGTCCTGCTTGTCTTGCTGCGTGCCCAGCAAATGAATCGCCCAGCGGGTGACCAACGCAGTCACTGCCAATGTCACTACGGTAGACACCAGCACGGCAATCGCAAGCTTCCAGCCTTCAGTTTTAAGCCGCTCGCCATGCAGCATGATGCCTACGCCGGCGGGTACAAACAGCAAAGACAGATGGCGCAGCATGTCCAGGGCCGTAGGTTTTATGCCATCTAATGCCCTAGGTTTGAGCAGCAAGTAAGCCAGCAAAGCCACCATCCCCAAAACAGGCCCCGGAAAGGCAATGCCTGAGGCAAAGACCACAGCCTCGCCCAGTATTTGAAATATGAGCAGGGCGGTCAGTGCTTTGAGCATGGGGAGAGTTGGCTTAGGTAAGTACGGGTGTTGACATGGACATGATCTATAGACCTCTAAAGGTTGTTGTCAACCCGAGTCCAACATGTTCTACACTTAAGCTTATACATTTGATACCAATCCATGTCCACCGTATTTAACTTCACCTTCGTGCCTTGGTTTCGCTCTGTAGCCCCTTACATCCACATGCACCGTGGCAAAACCTTTGTGGTGGCGGTGTGTGGCGAGGCGATTGCCGCAGGCAAGCTGACCACTATTGCGCAAGACTTGGCGCTGATTCAAAGCATGGGTGTCAAGATTGTGCTGGTGCACGGCTTTCGCCCACAGGTCAACGAGCAGTTGGCCGCCAAGGGCCATACGCCCAAGTATTCGCACGGCATTCGCATTACCGACAGCGTGGCGCTAGACTGCGCGCAAGAGGCTGCCGGGCAACTGCGCTACGAGATCGAAGCAGCATTTAGCCAAGGCCTGCCCAATACACCGATGGCGGGCGCAACGGTGCGGGTGATGAGCGGCAACTTTATTACCGCGCGGCCTGTAGGCATCGTAGACGGGGTAGATTTTCAGCACAGTGGGCTGGTGCGCAAGGTAGACACGGCTGGCATTATGCGCACGCTTGATATGGGCGCCATGGTGCTGTTGTCACCGTTTGGCTTTTCGCCTACGGGCGAGGCGTTTAACCTGACGATGGAAGAAGTAGCTACATCAGTAGCTACTGATTTGCAGGCAGACAAGCTGATCTTTCTCACCGAAATTGCCGGCATCGCGCTAGACCCTGCGCTGCCTTTGAATGATGACAACCCGATTGACACCGAGCTGCCCTTGGCCGCTGCCGAGAAAATGCTGGCCACACTGCCCAGCGCGCAGCTGCCCACCGACACAGCGTTTTATCTGCAGCATTGTGTAAAAGCCTGCAAAGGCGGCGTGGAGCGCAGCCACATACTGCCGTTTGCCTTGGACGGCGCGCTGTTGTTAGAAATTTATGTACACGATGGCATAGGCACGATGGTAGTAGACGAAAAACTTGAATCATTGCGAGAGGCCACACCCGACGACGTGGGCGGCGTGCTGCAACTGATAGAGCCGTTTGAGCGCGACGGCACACTGGTCAAACGTGACCGCACCGAGATTGAGCGCGACATTACCAACTACAGCATCATCGAGCACGATGGCGTGATCTTTGGCTGTGCTGCGCTGTACGCTTACCCCGAGGCACGCACTGCCGAGATGGCGGCGCTAACGATCAGCCCGCAGGTGCAAGGCCAAGGCGATGGTGAGCGTATTTTGAAGCGCATTGAGCAGCGGGCCAAGGCTGCGGGGCTGGACAGTATTTTTGTACTAACTACGCGCACGATGCATTGGTTTATCAAACGCGGTTTTGCGCAGGTTGACCCGGATTGGTTGCCGGAGGCGCGTAAACGCAAGTACAACTGGGATCGTAAGAGCCAGGTGTTGGTGAAGAAGATTTGAGTTTTGCTGGGCTAGCGTGCTTGTTCTGTGGTTAGTTACTGGGTTCGCGTGCTTACTTCGGAGTTGGTCATTTTGCTTAGCGTGCGCGTCGGGAAGCTGGACTCGAGCCGAGCATCTCTTTCGCGAAAAATACTCCGATAACACGCGCGAACTTGGGGTTTCAATTCACTGGTTTTTGCACCGCGCGCTTTGCTGCGTATTTTTCATCGAGACGAACCCGACTCGTCACATTATTCTTTGCTGGGTTTGAGCAGCCCGTGCATCGGTTGGGTTGTTTGGAATGATTAATACTATCAATTGCATAGCTGGTTGAGCAGTATCTGCGGCCTACAACGGCTAAAACACTCTGAAAACAGGCCTCAGAATACGCTTAGCGTGCCTTCAACACCTGTTCTGTGCACGCCTTGGCACTTGGCGTGAACAGCTCCGCGGCTGTCCCCCGCCCTGCGGGCTCCTCCTTTATGCCGCTGCGCTGTTCACACCA
>JAYSWJ010000210.1:0-24023 GCA_043718065.1 Polaromonas sp. | reverse complement strand
ATTATGAAATTTGTCGCTTTTGAGCGCTCTAAGCAAGGTACGGGTGCGAGCCGCCGTCTGCGCATTACGGGCAAAGCCCCTGGCATCGTCTACGGTGGTACTACGGACGCGCAACTGATCGAAATCGATCACAACGCACTGTGGCACGCCTTAAAGAAAGAAGCCTTCCACGCTACCGTGCTCGACATGGAATATGCGGGTAAAGAATCTAAAGTGTTGCTGCGCGACGTGCAGTACCACCCCTACAAACAGCAAGTGCTGCACATCGACTTTCAACGCGTCGATGCCAACACCCGCCTGACCATGAAGGTGCCTTTGCACTTTAATGGCGAGGCCGAGTCACAAGCTGTGAAAACCGACAACTGCTTGGTCAACCACGTTGCCAACGAAATTCAAGTGGTCTGCCTCCCAGCCGATTTGCCTGAATTTATCGATGTGGACTTGTCGGGCCTGAAAAAGGGCGTGTCTTTGCACGTAGCCGATATCAAGCTACCAAAAGGCGTCAAAGCCGTCATCAAAGGCACTGCCAATCCGGTGATCGTGTCGGTAGTGGTGCAAGCCGCTGAAGAAGAAGCCCCAGCCGGTGGTGCAGCACCTGCAGCCGATGCTAAAGGCAAAGCAGCACCTAAAGGCGATGCCAAGGCTCCAGCCGCTAAGACCCCAGCCGCTAAAGCACCCTCTGCCAAGAAGTAATCTTATTGCTTGCCTAGCAAGCTGTAATGCAAAAGCCCCGCTCTGGCGGGGCTTTTTTATGCCATTTTGGTGCTGTAACCCAAGTAGAACCTGCTCAAGCAGCTATTTAATTTGTAGCGTCTCTTAGGCTTTTACTGTACTTGCGCCTCCCGGTCACGCAGCACCGCACGGTATGCCCATGCCCAACGTACCTAGCGGCCCTTTATTGTTTGTCATAGGCACACCGAACGTTGCTGCGTTCCACTGGCGTGGTTGCTGGAAGCTAGCAGAAGAGCAGCGGCCAGCTCTAATCTCTACTTACTGCGACCACCGCCGAGCAAAACCCCGGCCCTACTACAAGCGCGCTGCTGTGGCGTGTGTCCTGTGACAAACAATAAAGGGCCGCAGGTCCGTTTGGCATAGGACACACGCCGCAGCAGTGCGCGCACCAGAACAACGAACCGCCAGCCCAGCCAAGCGAACTAAGTCAACCACATTAAACTTTTGGCAACTATTTCACAAATCAACCGCAATTAGTACCCGCCACACCACAGCGTAATTTTTTATCCTTGCGTCATTGTTCATTAACCATTGATTGCGAGACAACATGACCTTACGCCAAGCCACCCAAGACCGTCAAACTGCCGACATGGTCGATAGCCAACCGTTCAACCGTGCCAACGATCACTTCGCGAGCCACATGTTTACCAGCTATCCCGCAGCGGAGGCTGAGGCCGCGCCTAGCGGCAGCCACGGCGGGGCCGCGCTAGCCGAGACACTAGCAGCTTGCGCCCTAGACGCCATGGCCAGCGGGGTGATCATCATCGACCAGTATGCCCGCGTGCTGCACCGCAACGCCGCCGCCGACGAGGTACTGGCCAGCCGCCGCTGCGTGGCCTTAGACAGTGGGCACGTCACCGTCACCCACATGCCCGATGTACGCCAGTTTAGCCAAGCGCTCAGCCTGGCCGCTGCAGGCCAGCGCAGCATGATTGCGTTGGGTGCCATGTCAGACGCCTTAGTGGCTGTAGTGCCCCTACAAGTTGAGCCTGGCGCAAGCCAAGCCACTGCAGCTAAAGACGCTGCCCGCGCTGGCAAAAGCCACGCCAGCACCGCTCAAAGTGCCTCCAGCAGCAGCGCCCAGCACTTTGCGCTGATCTTCTCGCGTACCGACATGTGCGAGGCGCTATCGCTTAAGCCCTTTGCAGGTGCCTACGAGCTAACCCCCACGGAAGAGCGCGTACTGGGCCTGATCAGCACTGGCCAGACCGTGCCCGAGATGGCCAAGCGCTTTAACCTAGGCGCAGCCACCATTCGCACCCACGTGCGCAATATTTGCAACAAAACCAATTGCCACGGCCTGCGCGAGATAGTTACACGCTTGGCCGTACTGCCCGCGCTAAAGATCCAAACGCCCAAAGCGCCTTAAGCCCATAGCGCCTGCACATAGCCTGCGCCATTGTTAAAAAAGTAACCCAAGGAGAAAACCCATGAAAAACTATGTTTTCGACCCCATCCATGCGCTTAACGCACTGCTGCTGGTGATTAACTGCGTGTTTATTGTGCTGCTGTTGTCTGCCTGCAGTGCCAAAATCACCAGCCCCGGCTACGCCAGCTTGGCACCGGCGGGTGCGCCCGCCGCGCCAGCCAGCAGCCCGTCTGCACCAGAGCCTACGCTAACTGCCTCTGAGACTGACTTTATTGCCGCTATGTTGGCACCTTAGACACCGCGGCAGTCAATAAGAAGAATTCGCCATGGAACAGCTGAATATTTTTGACTTTATGTTGCGCTGTTTATTGGTAGGCTGCACCAGGCCCGCAGGCCAAACAGACTTTGAGCTGTGTGTGTATGTAGCATGCTGCATTTTTAATGTGGCCCGAATCATCACGTATGTGCCCACCATCAAAATACTGCTCAAACCAGGCTGCACAGGCGACGGGCAAAGCCTAGCCACCTGGATGATGTGGATAGCTGCTAACGGCACAATGGCATTGCATATATACATTGCAACCAACTACCAGATGACAGACTTAGTATGGATCAGCTTGTCTAACACCATCATGTGCGCAGTGTGCGCCGTGCTGATAGCCAAGGTGCAAAAACGCAGCCGCTTGGTAAGCCTGTGGCTAGCGGCACGCGGTATGCAAAATGCCCAAGCTGCCCAAATAGAACCCAGCGCCTCGCGCACGCCGCCACAGGCCAGTTTTTAAGGCTAGGCCCGTGTTAGTTAGGTCCTACAGCAGGCCACCTGTTCGTGCCACAATATCTTTCATGACATTGAACCCCAATGGAGACGCCCCACACAACCTGCACCAGGCTCTGAGCCCTGCCGTGCAGGCGCTGGCCAACCAGGGCGTGCAGCGCAGCTACCGCAAAGGCGCCATCATCGTGAGCGAAGGCGACGCGGGCGACACACTTTTTATACTGCTTGCCGGCAGCGTGCGCACCTACGGCACCGACACAGATGGCCGCGAGGTAACCTACGGCACCATCCCCGCCCCCAACTATTTTGGCGAAATGTCGCTAGACGGTGGCGCGCGATCGGCCAGCGTCGAAGCGCTAGAGGCCTGCATGTGCGCCGTGGTCACATCGCACCGCGTGCGCGACAGCTTAGCCCGCTGCCCAGACCTAGCGTTTGAACTCATCACCAAAATCATCGCCCGCGCACGGTCGGCCACCACTACCGCCCGCAACTTGGCCCTGCTAGACGCCTACGGGCGGCTAGCCGCCACCCTAGAGCTACTGGCCGAACCCGCCAACACCCAAGGCACACGCGCCATCCCAGAACGCACCACCCACGCCGACCTAGCCCAACGCATAGGCACCTCCCGCGAGATGGTAAGCAAGCTGCTGCGTGACCTAGAAAAAGGCGGCTATGTCAGTGTGGACAAACGCAACTTGGTATTGGTGAAGAAGCTGCCTGCGAAGTGGTGATTACTGCCAATTGCATAGAATTTTCCTAAAAAACACACGCACAGCAAAAGCAGCTCGCACTGATACTACTGGCTTGACTTATCGTTTGGCTTACATTAAAGTAAGGTAAAGGAGCCAACTATGTTGATAGCAACCATCACCGCCAGAGGCCAAATTACCATTCCAGTTGAAATTCGCAACGCTCTGCGGCTAGATGCAGGTGCGCAAATTTCATTTGAGCAAGCACAGCCTGGGAGTTATATTTTTAAACCTGCCGCTAAAGTACCCGTTACAGCGCTAAAAGGCATGTTTGGCAAACACCCCCGTACCGTGTCTATTTCACAAATGAACGCAGCCATCGCCAAGCGGGGCGCGTCAGCCAAATGATCGGGCTAGATACCAACGTGCTAGTGCGCTACATCACAGCCGACGACAGTAAACAAGCAGCACTAGCCGCCCGCTTGATCGAAGATCTGAGCGAAGAGTCACCCGGTTTTATATCGTTAGTAACTATCGTAGAGCTGTACTGGGTATTAGAGTCGGTCTATCAGTTCACACGCAGCCAGCTAGTGCAAGTGTTTCAGACCCTGATGGCAGTAGGCAACTTCAAAATTGACCGTGTAGCAGCAGTAGCCAGTGCAGTGCGGCAGTACAGCGAAAGCAAAGCCGACTTTGCAGATTGTCTGATCGAGCGCTTGTCCGCAGCAGCAGGTTGCGGACACACCATGACTTTTGATAAAAGCGCCGTCAAAGCTGCAGGTATGGTTCTAATTGGATAAACGCTTAAAAAAAATCTAGGTACTACTAAATAAATAGCTGCTTGAGCAGTATTTTGATGCGTTAGAGGTCTTTTTTCATAAAAATCAAAGCAATGCATTCACCACATCCCGCGCAATTTGCGGTGCGGCCATGCTGGTGCCTGACAGGCGCACGGTGCTGGCAGCGCGTGTACCAGCGGCGCGTATGCCGTGCAGGGTGCGGCTTTCTTCTGTAGTGGCATAATAGTGCACATGTGTGGCTGTGTTGGCTCGTTTGGCGCGGCTGCTGTAGAAATGGTGCGGTGAATATTCAGCAATATCTAAGTCTGTCTCGCGTACGCCGCCTGCTTTAACCGTGTGGCTACCTGTAGCGATGTTGTTAAACACGCCTTCGCGGCGTACGGTGGCGGCTTGCGGGTTGGCGCAGTCTACGTCTACTTGCACATCATCGTCGATAGCCATGCGGTCATAGTGTGGGTCTTCAAAATAGCTTTGCCGTGCGCCGCGCCGCGTGCCCAGCGCTACGTCGTCACGTTCCACATAGGCGTCCACCACACCTAGGTGGGTGCACACATTGGTGATGGTTATTTTCCACACACCGTGCGGTGCTGTTACGCGCAGGTTGTAGATATTGCAGTAGCGCAGAAGTCCGTAGGGACAAACAAAGTAGTTAGCAAATGTAGTTTCATTCAAAATTAAATTGCCATTATTATTTTCCCAAGTTACGATTATTTTGACTGCTAATTTTGATAGTCAAAAATCTTTTTATTTAAGGAAATCAAAATGCGTACTGTGCAATTTGGCGGTGGAGCTATCTCCCCAGCTGCAAAAAGTCATCTTCAACAAAAAGTAGTGCAAATGGGTGGTGGCTTTATCTCCCCATCGCTTAAGCAACATGTTCAAAAGCCACCCGTGGTGGCGATGGGTGGCGGGGTAATTTCCCCTGCTACCAAAGCACATTTGCAAAAGAAGACTGTCGCTATGGGCGCCGGAATTATTTCTTATGACCTCAAAAGACACTTGGCCAAGTAATCTGGCCCATTCGATAACGTTTTAGAAATTACTCAATCTATGCAGCTGGATATTGAACCCGACGACAAACCCACAGTTATTTTTCATAAGGTGTATCCGGCTGCTATTTCACCCATGCGTGCAGACAAGGCGGCATTGGGTACTTTGCCAACGATGGCGTACAGGCACTGCGAGCCAGTGCGTACAGCGTCTTCTTTCGGTTGGTATATTTTTCCACCTGAAGATATCTATTTCAAATGGAACGGCTCTGACATTTTTTTCCTTGATAACTACCAAGAAGAATTATCTAACGGCTTGTGGCGACCTTTAGAACAAACTCAATTGCCTAATTTTTCAGACTACTGGGATACAAATGCACCACCACACATGCAAGGTATGGCTCCACCTTTCTTAACTCCCTTTGCAGTCAGCGGTTTTCTACAAATTTGGTCTGGGCTGCTGTGTTCAACTCAACCGGGGTGGAGTTTATTAGTGCGACCCGTAGTTAACATACGAAGCAGTCATAACTTCAATTGTTTTGAAGGCTTGGTCGAATCTGATCAGTACAAACCTTTCCCTCTTTTTATCAACATGCAGCTATTAGCAACTGATGTAGTTATCAAAATCTCTAAAACAACGCCACTGTTTCAAGTTCAACCGCTTAGACGCGAAACATATGGAGATAAAGCGCATCGTCACGAAGTGCGCGAAGGGTTAGAGCTAGCGCATGACGGCCTGCCTTCTATATCGGATGCGAACTGGGCCGGATTTCGCAAAACAATACGAGTTGATGCGCCTGGCGAATTCATTGAGAAAGCGGAATATGCAAATGCAACTCGCAAACGTACAAAGCACGAACCTGACAGCGAGTAACCCATCTTGCGTGCCCTGTTAGGTGCCAGTTTACTTTCTGCAGCCGCAGGTTTGCCGCTGCATCTACTGCCTCTTTTAATCGCAGCTGTTATTGCACAAGGCAAGCTGCCACTAGCGCAAGCAGGTTGGGTGGCCAGTGCATGTCTTGCTGGGCAGCTGGTCGCGTCCATCGCTTTGCCGCTACTCGGGTTTACCCACCTAAAACGAAGCCATGCAGCCATAGCGATAGCAACTTTGCTGGTGGCTGTGCTGTGTTCTAGCCTGCCATTTGCTGGCAGTTTGCTGGTATCTTGGTTCGTAGTGGGGTTGGCATGCGGTAACTTATATTTTCTAGCTACCACTACGGCTGCTGCACAGCCTAACCGCGAGGCTGCATTTGCAGTACGGCTAAGCTTGACCTTGGTGGTAAGCGGTCTAGCTATTTTTGCCCTGCAATTAGCCAAAGGGTTCAATGATTACACTACGCTGGCCTTTCAGCTAAGCATAGTTTTTGCGGTGCTTACGCTACTTGGCTTGTGGATGTATGAGCCACCTCAGTCAACTGCCGGTCTGTCTGCCGCCGAACAGAACGCACCACGCAAGCCAAATGTTGCACCAAGTGAGGGTCGTTGGCATGGGCTGTTGGTCATATTTATCGTATTTGTGGGTCAACCGGGCTTTTGGGCGTATGCCGTGCAGAACGTGCAGCAGCGCGGCGTAGCACTAGAACATGTTGCTTATGCCATAGCGTTTTGTAAATTAGCAGCTGGTTTATGGTTGTACGTCAATTCAAAATACCGATCTAAAGTACAGACCAAGCCGCTAGCAGCGGCTGACTTTTTACTACCCGGCTTAGTGCTAGTGGTTGCATTACTTTGCATGTCGCTTGCAAAGGTTGCACTGGTGTTCATGTTGGGTGTACTACTATGGGAGCTTAGCTTAAATGTATTATCAGCGCGCTTGCAAGCCGCCGTGGTGAACGACAACCCCTCACGCGCCGGAATATGGCTTACCGCCGCTGTATTTCTAGGTGCGTCCACAGGCCCTGCTTTGCATGGCCTAGCGTTGCAGTTTGGCGTAGGCGCTGTGTTTATAGCCTACGCTTGTATATCAGCATTGGCTCCGTTTGTTTGGCTTCAACTCAAGGCCAAAGTCAGTTAATCATGTCTCTGGTAATTTGCGGTGCCGCCATGCTGGTACCAGACAGGCGTACAGTCGCGCCACTGCGTGTACCCGCTGCGCGCACCCCGTGCAGGGTTTGGCTTTCTTCGGTTACTACGTAGGTTAGTTGCACATTACGCGCAACCGGCGTTTCCGGCCTTTGGGGGCGTAGGCTGTAGTCATCGTTAGGCGAGTATTCTGCGTAGGCGCGGTCGCTCTCGCGCAACCCACCCACTACGATTGCGTGACGGCCTGTGGCAAGGCTGTTAAATACGCCTTCGCGGCGTACATAAGTATCGTCTGGGTCTGTAGGTGCTACAGGAGGTGCCAAGCCTGTGCTGTCTAATAAATCTGATCTCGCATACTTTGGATCATCAAAATAGCTCTGCCGTGCCCCGCGCCGGGTGCCCGCTGCATCATCGTCCCGCTCAATATAGCCGTCGACTACTGTTGCAATAGTGCCTACATTTGTCACCTTGATTTTCCACACGCCATGCTGCGCAACTGCGCGCACGCCTGTTAGGCTGTGGGTAGGGGCTAAAGTCAAGACTAGGCCTGGGCCAGAACCTAAAGACCCCTGCACTATTGGGTTGTAGCAAACGCCCAAGATAGCATCAACGTCATTGAACTTAGTTGTGTAGTCTAAAAACTCGACATCCCCCTCTTGCACGCTGGGCAGCGGGCGACCATTAGGCGTAGTGATGTCGAGCTGCAACTTAGCACCCTGCTCCATCCACAGCTCAAGGTAGCTTTCGGTCGCATCATCAGGCTGTACGCGCCAATCTAGCTGGATAGATTGATTGGGCTGTAGCTGAAAATTGGCATGTGTACGGGATTGATAACCGTTGCCAGCAGGAATCACCACTTTCAATCTTCCACCTAACAAGCCCACAAGTCGATCAATCTCTCGCTCTAACAAATTAGTACCGGTGTGCGGGCCAGCAAGCGTACCCCAGCTAAGGTTCACCACAATTTCAGCATCGTGTGCACATGCACCAATGATGTAGTCCAGTGCTTTAATCACGTCCATCTGCATCGTGCCACGCAAGGTGGTTTCTTGCACTGTGCTCATGGGCAGCTGCACAAAAATGATAGGCACGATGCTGGCAGTGTCCTCCGCTTTAATCCACGTAGGATTTTCTGCAGGTGCATTAAAGCGGGTGCACATACTGTCTTCCAGCATGTAGGGGCCGCAAGCCAAATCCATCACATGCGTGCCGTGAGCTACGGATTTGAATAAACGATTGACTTTGAGCTGGGTACCTTCGGCAAATTCTGCATATACGGCATCTTCGTTAATACGACCTACGTGCGTATGCTTTACCAACAAAGCCTTCAAATCTGCGTCTGTAAATTCTCTGCCATTCTCGCCATCAATCTCACCCAATTGGTATGCTGCAGGTGCTGAGTGCGGTGAAATAAGGCTACGCTCGTTCATATCCCATAGGCGTTTGACACGCGGCAATGGTGTACCCGGCTGGGCTGGGTCGTCTTCCAAAAAATGAGCGTGTGCAAAAGCACAACCGTCGTCGATAAATGCGATGACTTTACCGGTTAACCGAGCATGAACCGTGCCGGTTCGCAGCGAATTTGCGGTTGCCTTTGCGGCGCTGGTTGCAGCTGATGATGGCTTGGAGGATTGCTTTATGTTGCCTGCTGCACGACGGGGTTTCTCAATAGGCAATGGGTTACGCGGTAAATCAAGCTCTACCCGCTCTATAACCCCACGCAAGGTTTCGTCTTGCCGGAATTGCTTAAAAAATTCCGCCCCTACGCGGGCTGGCACTACAGCACCTAAACGCAAGCGACTCTCATCTTGGAAGGCAACAGGAATCACTAGCCATGGCGCATGCTCCATTGTCGGCAAATCTAGAGGGCTTTTATCCGCTTTGAGTTGTAGCAAAACTGGCAACCATTTCGGAATATGGCTTCTGTCTCCCGGCACATAGTTAGCACTGCGCAAATGCGCAAACCCATTCACGTCAGACCATACAAAGTAAGGGTCTAGCCCGTCAGCAGCTTTGGGATTGCTGTAGTCAATACCCGTAAAAATGCCCACGGGTTTCGCGCGCCACTGTGGCCCTTTGCCATCCGGTGCGGCTTTTGGATTGTTATCAATTTGCATAATGTCACCTTACAACTCAAACAAGGCATTGCATAGTTACCAATAGCCTGTTTTATCAATGGAAATGGTCTTTAAGCCAATCAGTTACTGCTCAAGCAGCTATTAAATACATAGTGATTTAAAATGCAGCGATCAAGGTGGTAGATCCCACTCTTTGCGCGCAAGCTCCCACATTGTGTTGAGAATTTTGGAATGCCCCATTAAAGTGTGCGGCGCAACCAGTTGGTTATAAGTGCCGTTATTCAGGTCAACTTTATGTTCAAAGTCAATGGCATCACCGCTGACGTCGCGAAACTGTGTACCGTCAAAAAAACGCTCGTTGTACTGGCCTTTGCCTCTGCAGCGGTGAATAAAGTAGCTGCCTAGCGCGTGTCCTAAAATGCGACCAGCAGCAGAGTCTACGGGGAAGTGCACTCCAGCTACAGTACGGTTTATGGCAATACGTGCCGCTAACCTTTGTAGCTGGTCACGTAGCACTACTTTTGCGTCCGGGTCATACGCTTCGCCAATCAAACCATCAATTACTCTGGCCGCAATAAATGACTCTGTTGAGTGACCGCTCGGAAAACTGCTATGTCCTGGTGTAGCAAATATAGGTTGAATTTGCGAGGAGTATTCTGCGGGTCGCGGGCAGGCCATTGAATGTTTAAAGCGCATCTCAATGCTAGTTGCAAACGAATCTGCCAGCATTAACAACTCTGTGGTGTATTTGTGCCGATGCGGCTGGAGATTAATGACGCTTGCCCAGAACGGTGAAGTGTTAACCGTTTGCGACAGAATTTCAGTAGCCCGATCTTCGCGCAACTGCGCCCAATTAATGACTAAAGGTGCCTGACTCTCAAACAGCTCTATTGCAGGGCGCTTAATACTTGCGATAGTCACTTTTTCAAACAAGTTCGGCTGTCCAGATTTTGGTTGCAAATGATGCACCGAAACAGTCGATGCATTCTTTACTTCAAAACGTATGGGTGACAACGTCTCAAAAAGGCAAGTTTGATGCCGTACATCAGCTGACCATTTTTTCAAAGCCTCTACATCGTCAACAGGTTCTAGCGTCAAATCCCGCAGTTTTGGGTCTAACGCATCGAAAGGACCGACTATCGAGTCACGACATTTGTTAAGTGCGTCAGCCATAACGGTAGAAATATAAGCACCGTCATAGCCAGAAACACTGCTTGTAAGACCAACACCACCGACTCCCCCAACTCCTCCCACACCGCCTACGCCACCGACTCCTCCCACGCCACCGACACCTCCAACTCCGCCAAATGATTTAATTGAACTCATAGTTTTCTCCTAAAAAATTATTCTGGTAGCCCGGCTAAAGTCAATGCCTTAGCCCATTCATTACCAGTCCAGTAATGTGCGCTAGGGCTACGAGCTACGAATCTGGACACTGTTAAATCAGGCTCTAAGCTGAGGAGTTCACTTACAGCGTGCCGAGCTGCATCGATTTGATCTAAGCCTATGTTCGCAATAGCTAATGCACGCCAAGTAGATGTGTGCATACGATTTGATCTCAGCGATCTTTTTGCCAACGACAAAGCTAACTCATAGTCTTTATTTGCTAATGCAGCTGTTGCGGCTAGAGAATCGTAAAAATATCGCAGAGGATCAAGAGGCGATAACTTCAAAGCTCGCGAAGTACTATCCACTGCGTCTTGTCCCTCGCCGCGAAATGCATGCATAGTGCCTTTTAGTAACCAAGCCAGCGCCTCGTTCGGGTTGGCTTCTATTGCCGTTTCGTAGCG
Organism: Polaromonas sp.; assembly: GCA_043718065.1. GTDB lineage: Bacteria > Pseudomonadota > Gammaproteobacteria > Burkholderiales > Burkholderiaceae_C > JAAFIP01. The sequence goes on along the minus strand of JAYSWJ010000210.1, from coordinate 12,779 downwards.
TCTTTGACCTAAGGTAGTGTCTTTTTTAAGATTGGTATGTGCGAATCCATCTATAGTCAGCGCTAGTGAATTACTTGGTTCTATTTCTAATGCTGTAGAAGTAAGTTCCAACGCTTTGGATGTGTCTAGTTCTATGGTGTCGCTCCAACCACGGTTGACCTTGAGTACATACCAATTGGCTAGCCATGCATAAGGCACAGAATGTCTTTTGCTTCGCTCTATCAAGTGCTCCAGCATTTGCCGAGGCCGGTCAAAATCATGCGGCGAACTCTGGTGCATCATCGCCACCGCCCCCAGCAACAACGTATACCCCTCCAACGTAGGCAACGCATGGTTCTGCGCCCGGCCTAGCTCGTGCTTCATCACTGCGCTGCTGACTGCGGCGACGATGCGGGAGAGCATGTCGTCGTTGGGGTTGAACAATCCGGCGACTGCGCCTTTGAGGTTGTCGGCCCATACGATGCGGCCGCCGTCGGCTTCGGCCAGCTCTACAAACAGGCTCATGTTGCTGCCTATGACGGTGCAGCGGCCTGACAGTACGTAGGTGGCACCTAGGTGCTGGCGTATGTCGGCCAGCGCGCTCAGCTTGCCTAATCCTAGCGCGCTAGCGCCCTCGCCGTTAGCGCGGCCTGGGCGGTCGGCAAAGGCGGTGGTAGACAGGCGGGATATCACATGCAGCTCGGCGGTTTTACTTAAAGCCGCTATCAGTTCGTCGGCCACAGCCTCGCCTATCAGGGCGTGGCCGGGCTCGATGCCGCGTGCGGCAAACGGAATAATGGCAATGGTGGGGCGCAAATCTAGCGGGCGGCTGCTGCCGGGCTCGATGATGGGGGCCGCGCCTGCGCTGCCTACGCGGTAGGCGCGCACGGGGCTGACCAGGTGCTTCATATAGCAGTCGCCCAGGTCTTCGATGTCGCCGTCTAGCGCGGGGGTCAGTTGGTCGCGCACGGGGGCGCTGACGATAATTTCACCGGGGCCGGCCAGCGTGGTTAGGCGCACGGCCAGATTCACGTCGGCACCATAAATGTCGTGCACATCGGTGACGTACTGCGCGGTGTGAATGCCTGCACGCAGGTGTACGCGCTGCTGCGGGGGCACGCCGTGGTGGGCGGCGTGGCACAGCTGCTGTATGTGCAGCGCGGCGTGCACGGCGGGGCGGGGTGTGGCAAATTCAAGCATCAGGCCGTCACCCAGGCTTTTAAGCAAGCGGCCTTTGTACTGGGGCAGCACCTCACGCACCACCATCTGTACCAAGTTTTGCCATCGGCGTACTGCATCTTGCTCATTAGCCTCCATCAAACGGACGGATTCCACTACATCGATGATGAGTAGCGTGGCGGTAGTGTGGTGTGGGGCAGCAAAGTCTACCGGCGTCTGTTGTGATGTCATGTTAGTCAGGCGTGGGGGCTTTGTCGTCATCTGTTTGTAGTAGAAAACGTGTCTTTTTGCCAGTGTTTTACGGTTTAAGTACATTTTGTTGCACACATATTTCAACACTGCACACATTGTGGCTACAGACTTTTGAAAACCAAAGTACTGTATTGCAACGGCGGCGTGACAAGCAGGGGATAATCTACAGCATGATCAAACTGTTTGTTGGCCTGGGCAACCCGGGCGCTGAATATGATGCCACGCGGCACAATGCGGGGTTTTGGTACATAGACGCCCTGGCGCGCGAGCTAAAGTGCGCGCTTAGCTACGATAAAAGCTACTTTGGCATGGTGGCGCGCACCGTGGTGGGCGGGCAAACCGTGTGGCTGCTGCAGCCGCAAACGTTTATGAACCTGTCGGGCAAGTCGGTAGGGGCGCTGGCGAAGTTTTTTAAAATTGCACAGGATGAGATTTTGGTAGCGCACGACGAGCTGGACATTGTGCCGGGCGAGGCGAAGATAAAGCTGGGCGGCAGCCACGCTGGACACAACGGCCTGCGCGACATTCACGCGCAGCTGGGCACCGACCAGTACTGGAGGCTGCGCATTGGCATAGGCCACCCGGGGGTCAAAAGTGAGGTGATTCACTGGGTGCTAAAAAAGCCATCGGCTGAGCACCGCGACGCTATTGCGCAAACTATTGAGCGCAGTGTGCAAGCGCTGCCGCATTTTTTAAGCGGCAACATGGAAAAAGCCATGATGACGGTGCACACCAGCAAACCACCACGGCCTAAGCCGCCTAGGCCTATGCCTGCGCCTGTGCCTTTGCCTGCTGTGCCGGATGCTTGAAGATGGCTTTCATTTGACTTCGCGGTTTAGCGGTGCGGTGCAGGCACGTTTGGCTTGTTTTGTGGCCTGTTTTCAGAGTGTTTTAGGGCTCTAACCCAAGTAAATCCTGCTCAAGCAGCTATGGTATTTATAGTAGGCTAGTTGCCAGCAGCAGATTTATTTACCTACCAAGTCGGTTAGCTTGCGCGCTTCAAACTTATCTTCGCGGGCTGCATTGTCTGGTACGCAGTCTGTACTGTGTTGCCCGGCAGACAGCTTTTCTATCGCCTGCCACAGCAGTGCAATCTGTGCCTCTTGGCCGCTGGCATTGTCGATCAGGCCGCGCATGGCGGTGGACAAAGGGTCGTCTTCTAGCGTGATGCCATACGCTGAAAACTTGGGGTCTTGCGGGGTAACGTCGGCGCTTTCGCCTACTTTAGACGGGATGATGCGCGCCGGTATGCCCACCGCCGTGGCCCCTGCGGGCACGGGTTTGATGACTACGGCGTTGCTGCCGATTTTGGCGCCGTCGCCTACTAAAAACCCGCCTAGTACTTTGGCCCCAGCGCTGACCACGACGTTTTTGCCCAGCGTGGGGTGGCGCTTAGCGCCTTTGTACAGCGACGTACCGCCTAGCGTGACGCCTTGGTAAATGGTGCAGCCGTCGCCTATCTCGGCTGTCTCGCCCACCACCACGCCCATAGCGTGGTCAAAAAACACGCGCTCGCCGATGACGGCACCGGGGTGAATCTCAATACCGGTTAAGCCGCGTGTGATGTGCGAGATAAAGCGGCCTAGCCACTTAAAACCATGCGTCCAGCACCAGTGCGCGCGGCGGTGCAGCACCAGCGCGTGCAGGCCGGGGTAACAGGTAAGCACCTCCCACATGCTGCGGGCAGCAGGGTCGCGGTCTAGGATGCATTGAATGTCGGAGCGCAGGCGATAAAACATACCAGATAGTGTACTGTTTTAGTCAAGTTATGGCCGCGCCTGGGGCTACCAATAAACAAGGCCCAAGCTACGAATAGCGTGGGCCTTGGGGTTAGCTAGCTGCGCTGTGAACCAGCGCTAGCTGAGGGTGAAATAAGGTACGCCACTAGTGCGCACCCGTTGTGCAGTTACATGCAGCAGGGCATAACCCCGCCTATGCAGCACAACGCGCCTGCAACGCAGCAACCGCCTGCGGCCCAAGCACCTACGCTGGTGCCTAGCAGGGCGATGCTGACTGAGAGTTTGGCGTAAATTGATTTCATGGTGTTTCCTAAAAAATAAAATTGAAAAATGAATGATGGAATTAATGACGGTTCAGGCAGCCAGGGCCATGGGCGGTCGCCAAATGTCAGCGTAGGCTACAGGTGTGGCCCGCACAGGGTAAGGGCTAACGGTGCCAGCCACTGGGCCAGCAGGTAATGCGCCAGGCTGGGCCGACGGCGCGCTAAGCGGTGGCACGCAGGTAGCGCAGCTTAGCGCTGCACCTCCCGTGCAGCAGGCTTGCGGCTGGTTGCAGCAGCCCATGGCCGCAGCAGCTATGGCTACGCTAGAGCTCCACAGCACGGTGCCTAGCAGCCACGCTACCAAGCAGCGCTGTATTAAGCGCTGCGGGCTGTGGCGGCTAAACATTTTTAACATATTGGTTAGTCTAATTGATGCTAGGTATTCTTACAAGCTGGTTTGTAGCAAGCCGTCTGTGGCCCGCTGTGTTGTGAGTGAAGGTCATTTACGTTGGTTTTTATCAACGGCCAGGTGCGGGCGGCAGCGCTTGCAGCATGGCTTTGGCTACGCCGCGCAAGATGTGGATTTCTTCGTCGCGCAGGTGGGCGCGGTTGAGCAGCGCGTTCAGGCGGGGCATGAGCTTTTTAGGTGCTGCCGGGTCGAGGTAGCCGATGTGCACCAAGGCTTGCTCTAGGTGGGTGAGCAGGCCGCTTAAGGCGCGCGCATCGGCCATTTGGCTGGGCTTGCCAGCGTCTTGCACGGCAAAGCCGCCCAGTGCCAGCCGCCATTCGTAGGCTACCAGTTGCACGGCGCTGGCCAGGTTAAGCGAGCCAAACTGCGGGTTGGTAGGAATGCTGAGCGCGGCGTGGCAGCGATAGACATCTTCGTTGGCCATGCCAAAACGCTCGGAACCGAACAGAAAAGCCATGCGGGGCGCTGTGGTGTGTTTTGCAGTGTGTTCTGCGGCATGCACTGCGCTTTCATCTGCTGTAGCGTCTGTTTTTATAGGTGAAATAGCGGTTTCAGGCCGTAGAACCTGCTCATGCAGCTCTGATTTTTGTAGCATATCAAAGTACTGGCGCACGGCGTAGGTGGGTGGGCCAAAGTCGCGTGGGGTCATGGCTGTGGCGCACAGGTGGTCTACGCCGTCTAGGGCATCGCCCAGCGTGTCGACAATGCGGGTTTTGGCCAGCACGTCGTTGGCACCGCTGGCGCGTTGAATGGTTTCTTCGCGGCGCAGCACATTGGCCCAGCGGGGTGCCACCAGCACCATGTCGTCAAAACCCATTACCTTCAGCGCGCGGGCTGCTGCGCCTACGTTGCCTGCGTGCGAGGTGTTGATCAGGATAAAGCGGGCCATGCTGGGACGGATAGGGTGCGCAAAGGGCTTGCAGTGCTGTGTGAAGGTGGCGTGCAGCTGGCGTACAAGTGGTGTGAAGGTGGCGTAGGTTTTACGCGCGGCCTGCCAGGCGCTTCACGCCCAGCCACTGCTGGCTCCAAAATCCGCGCCCGTAGTCGCGCCCCTGCTCTAGCTGGTCGCGCACGCCCGTGTTGTCAAAACGTTTTTCGTAATTGGCCGTGCCAAACAAACTATCCCACCACGGCAGCAGCACGCCAAAGTTGTGCCCGCCTAGTGTTGCGGCCCCCACGCTAACAACTGCTTGTTCTGCGCTGCCCCCCGCTGGGGGAGGGTGCCCGGCGGCGCTCAACGCTTTAGACGCTGACTCATGCCCAATACCCACCGCATGGTGCAACCGGTGAAAGCGCGGGCTTACCAGAAGGCGCTCGCCCACGCGGCCAAACCAAATTTTAAGATTGCCGTGCTGAAAACTCTCTGACAACTGGGTCAACGCCGTGAACGCAATAAACTGCCCCGGCGCTACGCCAATCAGCTGCGCCACCAGCACCAGCAGGCTATCGACCAGCAGGTCGTCTAGCAGGTGGTTGCGGTTGTCGCTCCACACCGTCATTTGCTGCTGGGCGTGGTGCAGGCTGTGCAGCTTCCACCACCAGTTAAATTGGTGCTGCCCACGGTGAATCCAGTAGCCTGCAAAATCTAGCGCCACCACATAGGCCACAAAGCTTAGCAACGCGTTGCCAGAAATGTCCAGTAGCTGGTCAAGGTGAATGCCGCTAATGCCTTGCTGGCGCAGCGCGCCAAAGGCCGCGTCAAACAGCGGGTCTACGGTTAAAAACAGCCCTACCCGAAACAGCCCCAACCGGTGAATGGCCGTGTACAGCATGTCGGTGCGAATGGTGGTGCGGTTGGTGACGGGTTGCACGGGCAGCAGACGCTGCAAGGGTACAAAAACGCAGGCAATCACTGCCAATTGCAGCAGGCCCACCAGCAACCAACCCGCTGCGTTAAAGCCCTCTTCCAGCACGCCGGCGAGGCCTGCAGCCAGCATGATGGGCTGCAGCACCAGCTCAAACAGCCACAGCTGGGCGACGGCAAAGGTGTCAACAAACCAGTCGGTCATAGGTCAATCATTTAAGGATGCGAGGCGTACCACGCCTTGTAGTCGGGGTGGTGGCGCAGGGTGGTAAAGCAAAAGCCTTTTTCTTTCAGGCCGACGATCAGCGGCTCTAGCACGGCAGGGGCCCACGGGTCTTTGCGGCTCCATATGCCCAAGTGGGCCATCAAAATATCGCCGCTTTTGATGTCGCGCAGGGCTTTTTTCAGCAGCGCGTCGTTACTGGTCGAATCGGGCAGCTCGTCACCCAAAAAGCCTGCGGGTGCCCAGCCTACGTGTTTGAACCCGCAAGCCTCGGCCATGGCAATGACCTTAGCCGACGTTTTGCCGCCGGGCGCGCGCCAGATGGGCAGTGCTTTTTTGCCAGTAAATTCTTCGATACGGTCTTTGGCCTGCACAATTTGGTCGCAGTATTTTTTAGACTCCCACACAAAGCTGCGGCCCGCCAGCGCGCCTGCCGTGGGCTGCACGGTAAAGGCAGGGGCTATGCCGCGTGCATCGCCCTTCCAGTACACATGATCCCAGGTGTGGGATGCAAAGTCGTGCCCCTCTTGGCCGCGCTGGGCCCAAAACTTTTGGCCCCACTCAAAACTCATGGACGTTTTTTCGTCTTTGGTTTTTTCATTGGCAACAAAAAAAGTGACTTTCACTTGGTGCTTGTTCAGCACATCGGCCATCATCTGCGCCACGTCCATGTGGCCAGTGTCTAGCGTAAGGTACAGCGGTTTGTCGCATGTAGGCGCAGGCGCATTGGCGGGTGCTGCAGGGGTTGCTGGTGCTGATTTTTTACCAAACAATTGGGCTGTAGCGCCCGTGGAACCTGATAGGGCAGCTATGCAAACGATAGTAGCTAGCCAGTAACTAGTAGATAACCGCAAGCCTGCTGTTGCATCCGCACCGGTTCGCGTGCTAGCAGGCACACCCGCTTTATTGCCGCGCTGCATGGTCAAGAGTCCAAACGCCATGGGGTGACCTTCCTACGTTAATGTTGCGTACTATTTTGCGCGATTCTAAATCGACCACGGTGAGCTTTTTGGCCCAGCGCGCGGTGACGAACAGCAGTTTTCCGTCTGCCGACACGTCCATGCAATCCGGCCCACCGGGTACGGCAAAGCTGCTGACGACTTCTAGCGTTTGCATGTCGATCTTGCTGATGGTGTTGGCCACGCGGTTGCTCACAAATATGTGGCGCTTGTCGCCTGCTGCGCGGAAAGCGTGGGCACCTGCACCTGTTTTGATAGTTTTGGCTAACTTTGGTTCACGGCCCGACACGTCAAACACTTGCACCGCGTCGCCGCCGGTCAGGCCCACTAGCAGGTAGCGGTCGTCTGCGGTCATGGTGACATCAGCGGGCGTGGCACCTGTGGGCGTGCGCCATTTAATAACCTGCGAGGCCAGGTCAACGGCCACCAGCTCGTCGCTGTCTTGCATGGTGCTGTACACGGTGGTGGATTTGCTGTCGATCCACAGATGGCTGGGCGTTTTGGCGGTAACAATGCGATTGGCCAACTGCATGTCTTTGCCGTCCCAGCGGTAAATATCTACGTGGTTTAAGCGGTTGGCTGCGGTAACAAACCACTTCATGTCGGGCGAAAAACGCAGGTGGTACGGGTCTAGCACGCCTTTGACGGTGCGCTGCACTTGGGCGGTTTTGGGGTCTAAAAATGTCAGCGCGTCGCCGCCTGCATTGGCCACAATGATCGACTTTTCATCGGGCGTCATGTACAAATGGTGCGGCTCTTTGCCAGTGGCAATGCGCTGGGTTTCGGTCCAGGTCACAGGGTCAATCACGCTGATGTTGGCGTCGAGCGAGTTGAGTACAAAAATAGGGTTGGTGGCAGGCTTAGTGCCTGCCGTGGCCGCAGGGTTGGTAGCCAGCTGGGGTGTGGACTGCAAAGTAGGCCCAGTTTGGGCTACGGCGGCACTAGCCCACAGCACACAACTTAAGCAAATAAAAATACGGCGAATCAAAATCACATCCCAAAAACTGTGCCCAGTGGGCCAAGCCGATTTGCGTCGCCTTGTGCACAGTCTTCTAGTGTACCCGCTAGGGTGGTGTCAATAGCTGTACCAAGGCCTTGGTTACGCAATTTTTTTACGCCTTGAAAGCCGTCATAAAACGACGTTACAGCCCCAGCGTAGTGGCAGCAAATGCCGGGCTGCTTTTGCCCAGCCATTCGTTCATCTCCTCGCGCAGCAGCAGCCTGCGCTGCGGCTCAGCGCCGGCTATGCCTTTGCTGCGCACCGGGTCTAGCCTGCGCATTACCCAGCCGGGGCTGTAAATGGCGGACGGGAAATCTGTAGCATCGGCACTGGGCACGCCGCGCGCGGTAACGATATGGCCCCATTTACCGCGCCAAGCGACAAATCGCGGGTGCTTAACAAACAACGTGTCATACCGCTTGGCAATAATGGTGAAGCTGCGGCCCGTTTTGCTCCACGCTTGCAGCGATTCGACCACTGCACGTTCGCCCAGTGGCCAGTCTTCAAAGCTGGCGTCTATCAGCGTGATATCGTGCCAGCCCTGGTGCGCAGCAATGGCCAGCGCGTCGCGTACCAGTTGCTGAAACGCGTTGCGGCCGTCAAAGGTGCCGTCTAGCAGTGGCGGGGAAGAAGCAGGGTTATCAGTCATAGTGCAACCATCCTTGTTGAATAAATTGTGCCACAGCGCCCGTTAATGCTGCTGAAGCAGCTATTAAATCTGCAGCATCTAGTCTACGGTCATCGGCCAGCTTGCGCAAGAGCTTGGCGTCTTTGCCAGCTACCTTCCAGCTGTCGCCGTTCAAATACACGTGCTTGGCGTCGTACATCATGCGGCTGCGGCGGTCTAGGCGGACGGATTTAGCTTTTAGGGTAGTTTTGGCATTAGATTTGCGTAGAGGTTTTGCAGCGTCAAACCATACCGTGGATTTAGGTTCAGTTAAATATTCACCCAGTATTTGCTGCATTAGCGTGCCGTCTTGCAGCGCTTTGGCCACTGCGTGCGCAGCAAAGTTTTGCAGCTCAGTTGGAATAGCGCCCGGCTGCGCGGTGGCCGCCTGCATGCGGTCGGTGTACAGCGACTCGTCTTCAATCTCATCAGCCACGCGGTGCATCAGCTCGCGGGCCAGCTCGTCGGTACTAGGGGCACGGAAACCTATGGAATACGTTTGGCAGTCGTTGTCTAGCGCCACACCGTCGTGGGCGTAGCGTGGGGGCAAGTACAGCATGTCGCCCGGGTTTAAATCAAACTCTTGCGTGGGCGTAAAGTTAGCCAAGATTTTCAGCGGCACATCATCACGCAGGCTTAGATCTTTTTGCGCGCTAATACGCCAGCGGCGGCGGCCACTGGCCTGCAGCAAAAACACGTCATAGCTGTCAAAATGCGGCCCCACACCGCCGCCTTCGCTGGCGTACGAGATCATCACATCGTCCAGCCGCGCGTCGGGACAGAAGCGAAATTGTTGCAACAAACCATGCACGCCGTCGTGGTGCAAATCAACCCCTTGCACCAGCAGCGTCCAGTCTTTGCGCTTGAGCGGTGGCGGCTTGACCGCTGGGCCGTGATCGAACGACCAAACATCGTTTTTACGCTCGATCAGGCGCGATTCCACTGCCTCATTGGCCGCCATGGCAAATAGCTCATCGCGGGGCACCAGCGGCTGCATGCCGGGCACCGCAGCACGGATCACCAGCGGCTTTTTTTGCCAATATGTTTGCATAAATTGTGCAGGCGAGATGCCGCCAAGCAGCGCGAGAGGGTTTTTAACATTCATGGGACAATTCTGCCCTATGAATGATGACTTAAACCAACCCTTGCAGCAGATTACCCCACAATGCGTGGCCGCCCTTACCTGGACGCTCACCGACACGCTGGGCGAAGAACTCGACGTGCTCGACACGCCGGTTGAATTTTTTGTAGGCGGAGCCGACCTGCTGCCCAAAATCGACGCCGCCCTGCAAGGCCGCAAAGTAGGCGACACACTAGACCTGCACCTAGAACCCGAGGACGCTTTTGGCGACTTTATCGACAAGCTGATTTTTCTAGAACCGCGCAAGCTGTTCCCCCAAGACGTGCAAGAAGGCACGCGCTTTGACAGCCTGCCCCCAGGCTGCAACCCCGACGCCCCCCAAGACCTGCCTTACACAGTTACCGAGGTCTACCCCGACCACGTCGTGCTAGATGCCAACCATCCCTTAGCCGGTATCGCCATTCGCCTGCATTTAAAAATCGAAGCCATTCGTGAAGCCACTGAAGCAGAAGTGGGTAAAGGGGTAGGTAATGGCAGCGCAGGCGTGGGCTTTTTCAAAATGGGCAGCAGCCAAGACACACAAGACAGTACCGACGAATCGCCCGAAGCAGACGACGGGCAATACCGCAGCGTGGTGCTGTCGGGGATGAAGAATTTGCATTGAATCAGCAGTCGCCGAATTGAAATCGTCCTCGTCATTTAAGTTGCACTTGACACAATCTGTAAATGGGCATATATTCAATATTCAAGATTTTTGAATATTGAATATATGCTAAAAGGACAAGATCTAGTAGTGGCGCTAAAGCTGGCTGTGTCGCACGAGCCCACAACCTACGCGGGATTAGCATTGAGCCTCAGCCTCAATGCTTCTGAAGTACACACTGCTGTGAAACGCGCTTTGCATGCGCAACTATTGGTTAACACGGGTAACTTCATCGTGCCTAAGAATTCCAAACTGGGCAACATTGATGTACATAAACAAAATTTGCTGGAATTTGTGACGCATGGCGCCAAGTATGTTTTTGCAGCTGACAGAATCAGCGTCACTGTAGGTGTTCCAACAAGCCACAGCGCCCCTATTTTTCAGGGCATTTTTGCGCCTGGATCCGACGATTGGGTATGGCCATATGCCCTAGGCTCATGCAAAGGTGTAGGTATCAAACCCATACACCCTTGCGTGCCAAGCGCAGCGCTGGCCGACAGTCAGCTCTATGCCGCCTTGGCATTGCTTGACGCTTTGCGCGTAGGTCGTGCACGTGAGCGCAACATGGCATTACCAATGTTAGAAGCTTTGATTTTAAGAAATGTGAATATGACGCGCGCCAAGGAACTGGTGCATGGCTAACCCAAATTTAGATTTATTGCTAGCCATAGCCCGTGCTTTGGGTCCACTACGGGAGCGCGTGGTGTTTGTGGGCGGCTGCGCCACGGGCTTGTTAGTGACCAACCAAGCTGTTACGGATATACGCAGCACAGAGGACGTGGACGCCATCATAGAAATTGCGTCCCTAGTGGCGTACCATGCGCTACGGCCAGAGCTGACAAAGCTGGGGTTTGTGCAAACTATACAAGACAACACGCCCCCTTTCCGGTGGCTGTGGCAACGCATGCAACTAGACTTAGTGCCGTTAGACGAAAAGGTATTGGGATTCGCTAATGCCTGGTACCGCACCGGGTTTGCCAATGCAGTTGTCTCGCATCCAGCACCTGATGTGTCGCTAAAGCATTTGTCAGCACCGTATTTTTTGGCGACTAAGTTTGAGGCATTTAAAGACCGTGGACGCAACGATGTTTATGCCAGCCACGACTTAGAAGACATCATTACCATCGTCGACGGCAGAGCCGAGCTAGCAGATGAAATAGCACAAGCGCCTGCTGATGTTCGCGCTTATATTGTGTCAAACATTCAAGCCTTGGTGGACCATCCCGAAATAACCAATGCCTTGCCCGGTATCGTGCTGCGCTCTATCCGTGCAACGGTAGTGATGCAGCGCCTAGAAGCTATTGCCAAAATTGGAAACTAAATGAACGCGCCTGCTGACAACGCAAAACCCGATGCCCGTATAACCAAAGGCCAGCCGCGCTCACTGTCTGGACTGCTGCCGTTTTTAAAACCTTACCAAGGGCGTATCGCTTTGGCGGGGCTGTTCTTGGTGTTGGCGGCGGTGGCGACGCTGGTGTTTCCGGTGGCGTTGCGCGGGTTGATTGATGGCGGGTTGGCCACGGGCGCAAGCGATGCGGACAAAGGCGCGACGCTGTTAGCGTTGCGGGATCACTTTTTTGAATTGTTTGCCGTGTCGGTGGCGCTGGGCTTGTTTAGCGCAGCGCGGTTTTACATGGTCAGTTGGCTGGGCGAGCGAGTGACGGCCGACCTGCGCAATGCGGTGTATGGCCATGTGCTGCACCAGTCGCCCGAGTTTTTTGAGACAACGCAAACGGGCGAGGTGTTGTCGCGCTTAACAGCAGACACTACGCTGGTGCAGTCGGTGGTGGGTTCATCGCTAAGCATGGGGCTGCGCAACGGCGTGATGGGTATTGGCGCGCTGGCTATGCTGGTGTGGACCAACCCGCTGGTGATGGGCCAAGTGCTGGGTGGGCTGCTGCTGATTGTGCTGCCGTCCATCTGGTTTGGCCGCCGCGTGCGCAAGCTGTCGCGTGCCAGCCAAGACCGCATGGCCGACAGCAGCGCCATAGCTGCCGAGGTTTTAAATGCTATTCCCGTAGTGCAAAGCTACACGGCCGAGGCGCGCGAGTCAGCGCGGTTTGATGCGTCTACACAAAACGCTTTTGTCACCGCTATCAGGCGCAACAAAACACGTAGCGCACTGGTGGCCTTCATCATCATTGCCACCAGCGCAGCGCTGCTGTGGGGCCTGTACCAGGGCACGCAGGCCGTGATGAAAGGCGAGATTACGGCTGGACATTTAGGGCAAACGGTGGTGTACGTCATCATCTTGGCCAGTGCGTTTGCCGTGCTGGGCGAGGTGTATGGCGACCTGCTGCGTGCCGCAGGCGCCACAGAGCGGTTGATGGAGCTGCTGCATGCGCCGTCACGTATCGCTTCTTTAAAAAATAAGCAGTTTTCCGACGTGGATATTGAGAAGTATGCTATTGAATTTGAAGCAATTAACTTTCACTACCCGTCCCGCCCTGCCCAGCCTGCC
>JAYSWJ010000209.1:0-8867 GCA_043718065.1 Polaromonas sp. | reverse complement strand
TGAATCAACCATTTTCTACGTCACCATCCCGGGCGGAAGGCTTGCTAACCGTCCAGCTCGGAAAAGAACTCAAAACACAATGGGTGCAGTGGTGCTGTGAGCGTGACTTGGTGCCAGGCAAAGCATTGCGCAAGCTGGTGGACAAAGCACTTGCAGAGGGCCTAGAGCTAGGCATAAGCGAAGGTGGCAAGCGGATACGTGTAGTGGTGGGTAAGACGCCCGATACAGGCCCCAAAGTGGGTAGAGAGATGCAGTTCACCCCGTCAGAAGATGCGGCTATTACGGCCGCAGCGAACGCGCAAGGCTTTGGTTTCCAGGAGTGGGTGATAGCAGCCACGCGCGCAGCGCTGGCCAAGGCGCCCAGTTATGGCCAGGCGGAGCTGGAAGAGTTAACCAGGAGCAACAAACATTTGGCCCAGCTCGTAGTCGAACTGGCTGCACTGCGGCGTGCAGAAAAACTGCCGGAGTTGTCCGAACACCTGGCGGTCATGGAGGCGGACGTAAGAGCGCACGTCGAGGTGGTGAGCGCGGCTATGGCGCAAGGAGTGCAGCGATGGCAACTGAAGCTTTGAAGGTGGGCCGGGCATGGGACGACACCTTCCAGGAGTGGACGGATGACCTGCAGCTCGGCAAAAAGCTCAAAAAACCGGCTCGGGCCAAGAAGGGTAAGTCTGTTTGGTCTGGTGTTCCCACGCAAGCGCTACAGCCGTCTGAATACAAAGGCAAGGGCAGCAAAGCAGATATACGCGGTAGGTTGCGTGCGGTGGCCGCAGGTGGGCGTCAGGTGATGGTCAAAATCACGCCAGGCAAAAATCCGACATTGGCGGCTGTCAAGAAGCACCTCCAGTACATTGGCCAAGATGGTGAGCAGCAGGTTCAAGACCAAGATGGCAATATAACTAAAGGGAAAGAAGGCGTGGATGATTTCGCCTGGACCTGGGAACACACGGGCCCGGCAATGCCCACCCAATCGGAGCACAGGCTGGCCTTCAACATCATGTTTTCAATGCCAGAAGGAACAGACGAGCGGGCTGTGTACGCCGCAGTCAGGGCAACCGCAGAAATTGAATTCGCAGGCCATCAGTGGGTACTAGGCCAACACTTTGATGAACCTCAGGTGCACTGCCATGTGTGCGTCAAAGCAGAGGGATTGGACGGCACCAGGCTGAATCCCCGTAAGGTTGACCTGAATCGTTGGCGTGAACGCTTTGCGCATGAATTGCGCACGAGAGGTGTTGAGGCCGAGGCGACTAAACGGGCCACTCGGTTGCACCAAAAATTGGTGAAAAAACCGTGGGCAGTGTCCAGGGTAGAGGAGAGGGGTGGAGCAACAAAAAATACTCATAGCCCAGCGACAGAAAAACGAATTAAAAAATGGCAAGATACGGAGAAGCTAGCCACCAGCTCGTATACCAGAATCATTGCAGCCCTCCATCAATCCGATGATGCTGCAGATCGGATACTCGCCAAAGAGCTTGAGGAAAGTTTGGTGGGGGCGCAAGCCCGAAAAACCACCGAACAACTAAACAAACCTAAACGTGACCTTGAAAGGACATAGCATGAGCGCAGTATCAGATTTGGCGGCTTTTGAGCCAGGAGTATTTATTACTATCAATGATGTGTGGACAGGAATACGGAAACTTGCGCGGGTATCGGAAAGCGGATCCGCGTACATCGATCTCGACTCAGAAGATTGCACGCCATTGCCTATTTACACAACACTCAAGCCTGAGGAGGCAGGAAACATTCTCGGCTGGGGACTGTACTTTGTGGACAGTGAGCCACAGCACTCTGTACCATTCAAGAATTTATGCGAAAAATTGATCAATTCAGGCGAGGGAGTAATCACTTATAACCGGGCAGCCTTTTGGGCGTTTACACACAAAAATTTTGAGTTCGACTCAGCAATGGGGGCAGCTAAAGCAGAAACTGAGACGGTGGCCGGAGGCCGTGCGGTCATGGATGACATGATCAAAAAGGCTGGAGGTGTGTCATGAGTTTTGAAACAATGGAATTATCCAGGCGTGACGCTGCGGAAACTATCCTGAAGAAGTTTGGAGCGAGTATTGAACGTGCGGAACAAAACGCAGCGGCCAAGACTTCGGATCCATGGCTTAAAAAAATCACGGGTGCACGGGTAGCTCTCGAATACGCTGTGCTGGCCACGGCGAGAGAAAAGAATGTGGCCACGGAGGTGGTGGCAGAACATCTAAAGGGGGCGTCTTTTGCGCAACAAGCAGCCATGATCAAAGATGGTACAGCGGCTTTGGGTCGCGTATACCGTGTAGAGCCAGATGTCCTAGTGAATGCGCTGGCTGGCAAGATGGTCGATATCGACATGCCCAAAGGCTTGGCAAGCACACCAGAAATTGACAAAATGGTCGACACATGCAGGAACTTGGTCACAAGCGTCATTAAAGATGAATATGCATTGCGCGGACGTTTTACGGCAGGTAGTTATGACAAAGACAGCTTTATTGCTCTCAAGTCAGACGGTGTTGTATCGCCAGCCAAGAGCGAGCTGGCTTCACGTATGGCGTTTATGGAATCCACCATCGACGCGGCCGCGACGAAGGGGGCAATCACAGCACAAAACGCTTCTATGTTGAAAGAGCGTATCGAGGCGCAGGTATTTCAGCCTAGGCCACCACAGTCTTTGCAGTTCTCTAAAGAGTTCAATGCATTTTTTGAGCAGCGTGGAAAATCAGTGCGCATCGAGGCAATGAAAGAGGTGCGTAGCGTGACGCAATCACAGCACGTCCAGGAGATCACGGCAAAACTGAAGCTGATCATGCCTGCAACCGGCGCGCAGCGGCCGCCACCAGAAAACCGCACATCCAAACCACTTGAAAGGTAACACCATGAGCGAACAAGCTATCACCTTTGACACCAACGGACGTGAGCTTGGCGATAACAGTCCGTTCTTGGTGTTTCGTTTAAGTTGGGTTGCATACCTGCGCGAAGGATTGAGTTTTATCGTTAGATTGCTGATTATGGCGGCGCTT
The DNA here is from genome assembly GCA_043718065.1 of Polaromonas sp. Taxonomy (GTDB): domain Bacteria; phylum Pseudomonadota; class Gammaproteobacteria; order Burkholderiales; family Burkholderiaceae_C; genus JAAFIP01. Next base: position 5,862 of record JAYSWJ010000209.1, on the reverse strand, counting down.
TCAATGGCGGCGACTTATTTCATATCGAAGGTAACGAAAATTGAATTCGCTAAGATCAACTGGCCAGTGCTACTCGGTGTAGCCATAGCGATTGCATGGACGATCTATTCAATTGCACTCACCCATTCGGTGCGTATTTTCACCAACGATGGAGGTGTTTGGATGCACCGCGGTGTCTTCCCGTGGGAAAAGGGTATTACCGGCGTGCAATGGCGTGACGTAGGCCAAGCGGGGTACACGCAGGGTTTCGCAAGCTGGGCTCTGCGTAGCTACGATATCAGCGTGTCACACCGATTCACAACTGGCTCGGAGTTGATTGTGCGCAACGTGCACCTCGGTGACAAAGCGGTGATTCACATCAATGGAATCATGGCGGAGCTTCAAGGTAGGGTGATGACTCGATGAAGATACAAAACTCTAAACTTGCGGCCGCCGTATTTTGTTTATTTGTGGGTGTTGCAGCTGCAGAGATCGTAGAGGGGAAAGTCATTGGAGTGGCAGATGGAGACACCATTACGATTTTGCAAATTTCGGGTGATACCAAAACGCCGCGTAAGATTCGTATTAGTGGTATTGATGCGCCTGAAAAGGCCCAAGCATATGGCGCAGTGTCCAAAGGTGCGATGAGTCAACTCGCTTTTGGAAGCGGAGCTATAGCTGAATGCAGGACAACAGATCGTTACGGCAGAAGTGTTTGCTTGGTTCGAGTAAAGGGAATTGATGTTGGCTTGAGGATGATTGAGCTGGGAATGGCTTGGCACTATAAGAAATATGCTAATACACAACCACGCGAGGAGGCAGTAAGTTACGCCTTACTTGAAAACGCTGCTAGAGCGGCCAAACAAGGGCTATGGCGCGATGTAGACACTGTTGCGCCACCCATGCCACCGTGGGACTGGAGGAAGGCTAAAAAGAGCCAAGAGCAATGAAATATGGCCGCTAAGCGGCCATATTTCATTATATTTAATAATTACTTAACATAATGCAAATCGTATTAAGTCCGAATGAAGCTAGTGAATTAGTGTTTGTAGCTGATTAACCAGCGTTTGGCCAACAGGATGCCAATGCGGTTTTTCCACTGACCAGTAATCGGGCTTGCTATTAAACCAGCTGCGTTTGGTGGTGGTCCAGAGGTCTTGTTTGAGGAAGCAGCCGTCGACTTGAGAGAAAGTTACCTCCTGCCATTCTGCCATGGGGTTCAAAAACTTTGGGTAGTGCTCGAAAAATCGCAGCGATTTTGGTGAGGTTCCCAGCAGCTCTGTTTTGAGCAGCGAACTGACAATATCCTCTATGCAATTGGTGATGGTTGTTGTAGAGGATGGCGAGGGAACAAAAAGCACACCAGGCATACCGCCAGGCAAAACGCCCTTTGAAATGACTAGGTAATGGCAGATATTGTCTTGTCTACCGAACCCTTGGTAGGTGATACTTTTCATTCGCATTGACCTAAAACGATAGAGCTAGAAAGCATCCTTAATGGACAAAAGCATGGTTGCTGGTGCGCCCGACACGCCACCCAGAACACTGATAGTTTTGGTAGTAGGAACGGCACCCACGCTGTCAAAGTGATATTTGCCACCACTATCGCGGGTGACTGTAATTTGTCCCGACGAGGCGGCATACAAGCTAGAACCTGTAGTTACAGCAATACCGATGTTGGACTCCACCGTGATAGGATTCACGGTGGTTGTGCCATTGATGAGCGTCGAACGATCAGGCACGATGTTGTAAGTGCCTGGCCCTGCCTGGATGAATGACAATGTAAGTGCGCTACCAGAATAAGCACCATTGCTTGTATCGCCACCAGATAGTGTGGCGGTAGATACCACGGCCACAGTGAGCGTTTTGCTGCCCACCACGTTGGTTGATTGCGCAGAGTTACCGCCATTTGCATAAAAGAAAGAGTCCATCTTCCAATAGCTGGAAGGTGGAATAGGTGCAGAAGCAGGTGGTGTGCTTTCACCACCCCCGCCCCCGCCACAAGAAACAAAGAGAGCTGAACTTGCTGCGAGCAGGAAGGTGATGATGCGTTTTATCATTATTACGTGAACTCGTTGCTTAGAAAACTGGGCGTACATTGCGGAACAACTGGTTGTTCACAATAACGTTGATGTTGAATGAAGTAGCAGCAGGTTCTACGTAGACAACACGATCATAAAGATTGACGTTGATGTAACCATCATCCCAATTGGGACCAGCAGGTATAGATGTTTGACCGACATTCGCGCCAACGCATGTTTTGGCGGGCAAAGGACGAGCGTCTTCACCGTAACTGACCGGGAACAGCCCGGCACCATCACCAATACCGGACGTAATCTGACCGGTCACTACATAGCCTGGGCGGAAGGGCCAGGTCGTAGGGTTGGCAACGTAGGTACCTACTGCGCCTCGCTCACCGCCAGACAAAGGAGTGGTGCCTGACGGACAGGCATCGTAAAACGAAGGGGGGGCAACATAAGCATAGTTACCGCCGTTTTGGCTATCGGCACCGCTGCTCATGGTGCAGGTGGGAAACGGGTCTGGGCGCCATTTAAAAATGGCACGGTAGAGCTGCTGGATAGGGGGAACGCAAGCAGCGACTGCCATGGGGCCTGCAGGGTTAGATAAGCACAACAGTACCTTGCAACCCCAATCGTCAGCGCGTACTGCAGTAGGCGCCAGGATGGATGAGGTAACGGCCAAAGTGGCCAACAGTTTCTTAATCACGGTTTACTCTCCTTTAGGGTTAATTAACGGTCACGGTCACCGCGTTGGGCAGTAGGCTGCTCTCGGCGGGTATCCTTGTCTTGCGAGGGATTCTTAAGCTTAGGTGGCGCAGGGGCGCGTTCTGCTTTGAGGTCATAGACCTTGAGGGTGGGTTGCCTAGACGTGGTACGGATAGGGTCTGGGGTATTGCGTCCTTTTTCGCTATATCGTGACAATGCCTCGGCCTTCCAGGCGTTGAGCTGCGATTCTTTGGGGCGCACATCGACTACCTTGCCTTGCGCATCACGGACACGTTCGTTAACCAACACAGGCTGCTTACCTGTGTTGGTGAGCACAATTTCACTTCCGACTTTTTGGTCATGCATGGCTTCAGCCAAGCCTTTACCCCAAATAACTTGTTCTCCAGCCGTCGTTTTGAGCACGACGAAATAACTTGGATCGTTGTCAATGTCGTGTTTATACGGCGCGTGGCCGTGCTCAAGAATCTCGCCAACATACAAGCGCTCACCACGAAGGCGGCTTTCCAGTTCGCGAACAGCCTGCTCGGTAAACGCTGGACCTAATTCTTTAGAGTTCAAAAAAGCACGGGAATTGTCCAAAGTGGCTTTTTGCTCAACACTCAAGGCATCGCCATCGATATGTTTGCGGCGGTCTTCAAGAGGCTCCTTAACTGGTGGTACATCTTGGCTGCGCTCTTTCTGCGACAGGGTGATCGAGTTGGTCGGTTTGTAGCGATCTTGTAACTCAGCCAACAAGATCTTGTCGGCTTCGCGTGGTTCGTAGCCACGCACTTTAAGATTATTCAAGCTGGCCTCTAGCCAAGCGCTGCGTTTGAAATCATCGGTGCCGCTAACGGTAACTTCCTTCCAACTCTTGGCATTGGCGACTTCCACCATAGCGCGTATGGTGCTTTTGTCTTCGAGTTGCGTGCTCAAAGACTTGCCTGTGTCGACGAACGCCAACTCCCCCTGGTGGTTGCCGCTGCGGTGGGTAAACTCAGTGGAGCCTTTGTCCAAGAAACCGCGTTTCTCGTGGGAAACGATGTACCGTGCCAATAGCTCGCGGCTTAATTCGTCATCGGCAACGGGTCGTTTGATGGCGCGCTGCGCCATGGCAGCTAAATCAGGATCATTGGGCGCAGTAACGCGACCGTCCAATGGTGGTGCCTTGAGTGACTGCTGAGCGTCACGCAGCTGTTGGGTGCTGGTATCGGGGGATTTGAGCAGTTGCTCAACCACCCGCGCAGTTTCACGCGCGCGGACAGTGGCCAGACTGGCCATAGCTGCAGCATCAAGAGTTGATTGCCTGACACCATCACGGGCAGCGAGATCAAGCTTGCGCTGGGCCTCAGCGGCTTGAACGGCAAGGTCTTGCTCTATCTTTGCACGCGCCTCATTGATCTCGCGCGCTGATTCGGCGATGGCGGGCGAGCGTTTTTTTAGCTCCTCTGCGTAGAGCGGCGAAGCACGCATATGGCCAGCAATTGCTTCTAAAGAAGTTTCTCGACGGGCGTCTGACCGGATACGACCAAAATCGGCAACATCAAGGTCGGCCCAACGCTGGGCCGTTTCCTGTTTGATCAAAACCGTATTAGCGTTCCGGTTGGGATCCGCTTGCATGGCTTCATTGGTGGCCGCTAAGCGTAAATCAGTCCGCGACTCAATAGAAGAACGTGCGCGCATGGCATCGCCCTGCCCTGCGTCTTTGAACTTGGAGGCATCAGCCACCTCCAAGTCAAGATCAACAGCCGCAGAGGTCGGCACAAAAAGAACTTCGCCGTTGCGGTCGGGGGATGTAGGGCGATCCTTGCCTTCGGTAATGCCGTTCATGGTGCTGTCCTTGGTTGGCTTTTGGGTGAGTTAAATACTGCGTGCGTCAATCTCAACGCGGCGATTCAGGGCCCTGCCCTGCTCTGTTTTGTTCTCTGAAATAAAATTTCCAGCACTGAAATACTTGGTGCGAATTTTGGTAGAGTCCACGCCGTTTTGAATGAGCCAATTCCGGGCTTTCTCTGCACGCTCCATAGCGATCATGCGATCAACGGAGTTGACGACTGGGCTATCGGTCATTCCGCGCACTTCGATGACACGTGCACTGCGAGTGGTATCGCGCAAGGCCTGGGCTACAGAATCATTGGGTTCAAAGTCAGTTTTAGCCCAAGGGTGAAATACACGAATCACGACGCCAGATGCGGTCACTTTCATGGCGTAGTCGGGCAAGCCACCCATACTCATAGGCTTGGCCGCAGGGGCGGGCGTTTGGGGCGTGATGGAAGCGGGCGGCAGCATCGGCTTAACAGGAACAGGTGGTGGCAGCACCAGGGCCTCGCGCACGATAGTGACCATTTCATTGAGTTTGAGACTCAGTACTTCAACCTGAGCTCGAAGCAGGTTGTTTTCCGTCAGCAGCGCCCTGTCTTGAGCAACACGCGATTGCAATGCCTCGACACGCGACGGATCGTTGGCGTTAACACGGCTGCTGCCATCAGGAACTGCAGGCTTAGGCGGCGAGCTACAGCCAACTATCAAAAAAACCATGCCGACACATACTCCAGTGCGTACTATATTCATCATGCGATCTCCAGTTCAGGGCGCTCTGCTGCCTCAGATACCCCTCCAGTTACCGAATTAGTAACTGTGGAATCCTTGACCCATTGCACATTGCTAAATAACCAGTCAGCCATGGCTGACACCTCTTTGGCCACGGGCGTGACCTTGTTCGTAACCTGGGGCATCGTAGACAGGTTCAACGCCAATTTGCTGGCATCAACACCCTCGCCAGGCTCTGCTAAACGAATGCGGCCTTCGGACTTGGCAATGAAGGCATCCATATCGATAGCGGCCACCTTCATTGGGGGTAATAAACGATCCTTAAAAGCGGGGTCGGTGTAATACTTGATCTTGTCAGCAAAAATAGGTTTGCAGTTGTCCGTCAGTACGATGATGCGATCAGGGCCAATTTCACGCAGCTCTTGCGGTAGCATCAACGCTCTTTTTTGGTCACTAACGTTTTCACTGTTGGTGATAGAGCCGCGTGCTCGGCTTGTACCTTTGCTCACGCCATCCATGGAGTAGTACCCTAAAACCTCACTGTATTCCTGGGCATCTTGCTGCTCGCGTGGGGCATACATGATCTGAATCATGTGGTTGGTGGCCA
>JAYSWJ010000208.1:0-3544 GCA_043718065.1 Polaromonas sp. | reverse complement strand
CAGATTATAACATGTTTTTTACTATCATGTCAATCTATTTTCTACTTATTTTACTAGGACATTTTTTACTACGCTTTTAGAGCTTTTCAAATTTGTTTGCGTTTTAAGCAGAGCCTCAAATTATATACCGAATTTTTGATGTTCGTCAAATAAATTTGAAGTTTTCTACCTAATTTACTTTAACAGTATCGAGGCATATTGCCTTGTTTTAAACACTGTCTACGTTTTAAGTAGAGCCTCAAATTATATACCGGATTTTTGATGTCCGTCAAATTATTTGAGGTTTTCTTTTGATGTTAGCTTGGCGTTTATAGCGTTGCATTTCATCAGCGAAGCCTATTAGCATACGTCGGTTTTTAGCCTCGGCGCAACTATTTTGATCAATATTTACCATTGCACCAAGAGCTAGCTGGGTACACCCGCAATTAAGCCGTTGATAGCGGCAGGATGCGTGCTCGCTTACCCGTCAATACGAACAAAGCGTTGGCCAAAGCGGGCGCTACCGGGGGTAGGCCAGGCTCGCCTACGCCTACAGGTGCGAGCGTACTGGGGGCAATATGGGTGTGCACCATGGGCGCTTGCGCTAGGGTCAGCATGCGATAGTTAGTGAAGTTGCTTTGCTGGACGACGCTTTGCGCAATATCTACACGTCCGTACAAGGCGGCTGTCAGGCCGAAAATTACGGCGCTTTCTATTTGCTGGGCCACGATACCGGGGTTAATGACGGTGCCGCAGTCGATAGCGCACACCACCGTGTGTACACGCGGTACGCCCTGCTCGATAGACACCTCTAGCACTTGCGCCACTATAGAGCCAAACGACTCGTGCAGCGCCAGCCCACGTGCGCGGCCTGTGGGTACGGGTGTGCCCCATCCTGCTTTGCCCGCAGCCAAGTTCAACACCGCAAGATGGCGTGGCGACTGCACTAACGCTGCGCGGCGGAACTCTAACGGATCTAGCTTAGCCGCATACGCCATCTCGTCGACAAAGCACTCTGAGAAGAACGCATTGTGCGAATGCCCTACGCTGCGCCAAAACCCCACGGGCACACCCGAGGTAGTGGCGGTGTGCGACATATGCTGGTTGGCAAAGTTATACGGTAGGTCAAACAACCCTTCTGAGGTGGTTTTGTCGGGCCCATCCACAGGGCCGGACAGCAGCGGGAAGGCACGCGCAAACCAGCGCGGTGTGATGGCGTCGCCCGCTGACTGGATGCGCAGGCTACTAGCTGCCCCTTGCGCGTCAAAGCTGGCGCGCAGCAAGGCGGCGTGCGCTGGGCGGTATACATCGTGGTCCATATCTTCTTCGCGCGAATACAAAAGCTGCACCGGGCGGCCTTGGCAGTCCATGGCTACGCACACGGCTTGGGCGACGAAATCAACTTCTAACCGGCGGCCAAAGCCTCCGCCTAGCAAGGTGACATGCACCGTAACCTTGTCTTTAGGCACGCCCGCCGTTAAGGCAGCGATGTCGCGGGCCATTTGTGGCACCTGCGTGGGAGCCCAGACGGTCACTTGGCCGTCTTTCACCTGCGCGGTGCAGTTCATAGGCTCCATCGTGGCGTGCGCTAGGTAGGGGGCGCTGTAGACGGCCTCTAGCTTGGTGGGGTTGGCACGCTCGGCGTCGTCCACTGACCCACGGCTGTGAAAGGTAAAGCCGCCGCCTTTGCTGGCGGTGTCGCTTAACGTTTTTTCAATCAACGCAGAATCTAGTGCACCCAGCGGGCGCTGTTGCCACTGCACCTCTAATGCTTGTGCGCCCTGCTTAGCGTGCCACGACGTAACGCCTACGACGGCCAGCCCGGCCGTGCCACCGCCCAGCGCAGGCAGCGCCACCACGCGTTTTACACCCGGCATGGCGAGCGTTTTGGACGAATCTACCGCGCCGGGCGAGCCGCCCAGCATGGGGCACAGGCGCACAGCGGCAAACAACATGCCCGGCTGGCGCACGTCAATACCAAACTGCGCTGTGCCATTGACTTTAGCGGGCACATCGGCGCGGGGTGCGGCCGTGCCGATCAGTGTGAAGTCTTTAGCGTCTTTGACCTTGACGCCGCTGACCGTGATGCCAGCCGCTGCCAAGGCTAAATCGCTGAATTTGGCGGTTTTTGCCCCAGCGCTTACTACGCCCGCTTGCAGTTGCACATCGGCCGCAGGTACGCCCCACCTAGCCGCTGCTGCGGCTACCAACTGGGCCCGCACGGTGGCAGCGGCCAGCCGCACAGGGCCCCAAGCATCGGCCACACTAGACGAACCACCGGTAACCACCACGCCCAGCTCGCGGGCGACTTTGCCCACAATCCACTCGCCCGTTTTAACCACGGTAGTTTGGTGGTTAGCCTCACTATCTTTGGGGTGGAACGGCAGCGCCGACACAAACATAGCCACGTTGCCGTAGATGGTGTCTAGCCCCGACGGCGCAATGCGCACCTGCGACAGCGCAATGTCCAGCTCTTCAGCCACCAGCATGGGCAGTGCAGTGTGCACGCCTTGGCCCATCTCGCTGCGCGGCATGGCTAGTACTACGGTGCCGTCTGCGGCCAGCTTGATCCAGCCGTTTAAGGCGACGTCACCGTCTGTAGGCAGCATTAAGTCGGCTGCGCCCATGCGCGAGCGCTGCGGCATGACGCCCCAACCCACGATCAGCGCGCCGCCAATGCCTACGGCTGATAACAGCATATGCCTTCTTTTCATACGTTAGCCTTTGCTGGAATAGCCACTACGACACCCGCCGCGCGGTGAATCGCCGCGCGCACGCGCTGGTAGGTGCCGCAGCGGCAAATATTGGTCATCGCAGCGTCGATTTGTGCATCGGTGGGCTGCGGTGTAGCCTCTAGCAACGTGGCAGCGGCCATCAGCATGCCGCTTTGGCAGTAGCCGCACTGGGGCACTTGCTCGGCAATCCAGGCTTCTTGCAGCACGCTGAGTTTGCCCGCCCCGCCATTAGAGCCCAGCCCTTCGATAGTTTGAATCTGCTTGCCCACCATGGTAGACACTGGCGTAACGCAAGAGCGCACGGCCTGCCCGTCTGCCCGCACGGTGCATGCGCCGCAGGCGGCCACACCGCAGCCAAATTTGGTGCCCGTCATGTTGAGCACATCGCGCAGCACCCACAGCAGGGGCATCGCTCCGTCGGCCTGCACGCTGTGCGCTTTGCCGTTGATTTGTAGTTCCATCGTCATTCCTTGTTTTGCTTGGCCTTGTCTGCAGGGTTACCGCAGCACCTCAGCGTAAATATAGCTGGATGTGATATTCATGGGTTTTATTGATGTTTCCTCCAATGCCTTGTTTTGTACGGGAGCAGGCCAACGGTGCTACTTCAGTTTTGTACGAGAGCAGGTCGGCGGCGTACTCAGCTACGCGGCTGTCCCCCGTGCCGGCCTAGGGCCGGCGACTCCTCCTTTATGCCGCTACGCTGAGTACACCATCGACCCGCTCTTGTGACAATGGTGGGCAGTCAACCGCTGTAGCCACAACCATCTCACTCGCAGCTCTGGCACTCGGTGTGGACGGCGCAGCGGCATCAAGGAGGAGGCCGAAGGCCG
>JAYSWJ010000207.1:0-24058 GCA_043718065.1 Polaromonas sp. | reverse complement strand
TTAACTGCTGCGTTTGTTGCGGCTTAGATCCACGCCCAGTTGCTTGAGCTTGCGGTACAGGTGGGTGCGCTCTAATCCTGTCTTTTCGGCCACGCGGGTCATGGAGCCACCTTCTTTGGACAGGTGAAATTCAAAGTAGGCTTTTTCAAACTCATCACGCGCTTCGCGCAGTGGTTTGTCTAGCGAGAAGTTTTGGATGGCCACTGGGCCAATGTCCATCACTTCGGGCAAAGTCTGGCCGCCCATCATGGCGGATTCGACGGTGAGGTCGGGCGTTTTGGGCTGCGCTAGGTTGGCAGCAGCTAGTACTTGGGCTTTAGCGCGCCCGCCTTTGGCCAAGCCTTCGTTGACTGCTTTGAGCAGTTTTTGCAAGGTGATAGGTTTTTCTAAAAACGAATGGGCACCAATTTTAGTGGCTTCGACAGCCGTGTCGATCGTGGCGTGTCCGCTCATCATGATGACGGGCATGCTCAGCAAACCGGAGGCGGCCCATTCTTTGAGCAGCGTGACACCGTCAGTGTCGGGCATCCAAATATCCAGCAGCACCAGGTCGGGCGTGAAACGCTGGCGGGCTTGGCGAGCTTGCCCTGCGTTCTCTGCAGTCTCTACGTTATGACCTTCATCATTGAGAATTTCCATGAGCAGGTCGCGTATACCCAGCTCGTCGTCTACTACCAAAATATTTGCCATAGCGCTTTGACCTGTGCCTTTAAGTCTTAAGATTTTTTTGCATCGCACCGCCGCTTGTGGCGATTTAACGACTGTGTGTATTAAACCACAGCAAAGGACACAATTACCTGAGCACCTAAGACCATTTTTTCATCGTTTTCCCCAGCCTTTGTTCCCAAACGATCGTTGCCGTTTGAATTGGTAGCGTAGCGATTAGACAAGTCAATACGCGCGCCGTGCTCATCAGCTATTTTTTTAACTACCGCTAAGCCTAGGCCTGTGCCTTTAGATTTGGTAGTGACATACGGCTCAAAAGCGCGCTGCAGTATGTGGGGCGCAAACCCGGTGCCGCTGTCGCGCACAGTCAGGCGCACCCGGGTGCCGTCAGGGCTGCGCTGGGTGCTGATGCTAACGCTGGGTTCTTGCGGGTGGCCGTCATAGCCCATGCGTCCTCTGGCCAAGCTAGCATCTTGGGCATTTTGCAGAAGGTTGTGTACAACTTGCCGCAGTTGCTGTGCATCACCCAATATGGGGGGGCAGTCTGTGGCCAATTGGCTGGTCACCATGACTTCTGAAGCGTCCGGTGCATACAGCTGCAGCACGTCAGTGACCAAGCTGTTTAAATCCAGCGGCTTAAGGTCGGCACTGGGCAAGCGGGCGTAGTCTCTGAACTCATTGACCAGTCGCTTCATCGCATCTACTTGGTCCACAATAGTTTTGACTGATTTGGTCAGCATGGCGCTGTCAGCAGGCTCTAGCTTGTCATGCAGCTTCATCTCTATCCGCTCGGCCGATAGCTGTATGGGGGTGAGTGGGTTTTTAATCTCATGCGCTACGCGGCGCGCCACCTCGCCCCACGCTTGCGCGCGTTGGGCAGACACTATTTCTGAGATGTCGTCAAACACCAGCAGGCGGCGTGCTTCGGGTAATTGTGCGCCGCGCGCTATTAAACTAATAGTGGGCATACCGCTCGGGCCTTGCGGGTCAAACGCTTGCGCAGCGACAGCAGGCCCTGCGTGGTAGGCCAGCTCAAACGCGTGTTGCCAGTGGTCTAGCCCGTGAGAGGACCGGTCGCCCAAAAAAGCTTTGAACTGATGGGCTACGCCATTCGCAAAATCTTCCAGGCCCACCACGTCATGCAAGGGCTGGCCTTGGTACGCGGCTAGCGGTAAGCGCAGCACACGTGTAGCACCGGGGTTAGACGACAAAATGTTGCCTTGATCGTCCAGCACGATCACGCCCGACGTGAGGTTGTCTAAAATCGTTTGCAAATTGGCGCGCGAAGCGTCCACCTGCGTCATGCTGCGTTGCACTTGGCTGCGGGCGTCCAGCAGCTGCTGGGTCATGTCGGCGAACGAGCGCGTCAGCCCGCCCAGCTCATCGCGTGTTTGCAAGGCGGCTTTGGGGGTTAAGTCGCCAGCGGCCACGCGCGCTACGCCATCGGCCAGAACCAGTAGCGGGCGCACTATTTGGTTGCCCAACAATACCGCCAGCAACACGGCAGCAAAGACAGCTAAAAACAAACTCAAAGTCAAGGTGCCAATGTACATTTTGCGCAAACCATCGCGCGCCAAAGCGCGCTCTTGGTATTCTTTGTACGCGGTTTGCACCGCCAGTGCATTAGCCACCAAGGTAGGAGGCAGCTCTTGCACGACCTGCAAAAAACGCGACTCAGACACTAAACCAATGCGACTGCCGCCTACCAACGCCAGCGCGCGTATCTTGGCAGGGTTGGTGGCACTGGCTTCTTCAAGGCCGTCGATTTGGGTGATAGATCGCAGCGTGCGTACTTGCCTGAACTGGCTGGCAGTGGGTCGCTCAGGCTGCAAGCTAAAACGCGAGTCGCCCGCATTGGAGATGACCTGACCATTGCCGCCCCACAGCACCACATCGCTGGCTGAGAGTTGCTCACGCAGGCGCTCTAGTGCAACCGCCGCCCCAGCATCACTAGCCAAGCTTAGCTGCTCTGCTGCGACACGCGTTTTAGCGCTTAAATCGTTGGATAGGGCGTCTAGTGTCGAGCGCCCAAGGTTCAAGCCAGCGTCCAAAGCACCTTCTACCTTCACGTCAAACCAGCTTTCAATCGAGCGCGTGACAAACTGGTAGGACACCACATAAATCAACGCTCCCGGTCCAAACCCGACTAAGGCAAAAATAGCCGCTAGTTTGATCAGCAAGCGGCTGCCAAATTTGCCGCGCCGCAGCCGCCACACCAGGCGCCATGCGATCCACGCAATCACCAGCAGCAGCATGCCCGCAATAGCAACGTTGAACAGGAACAGGCGGGCGTAGTTTTCTTCGTACAAGGCTCTGTTGTTGGTGGCTTGCGTTAACAAAAACATCAGCACCAACACAATAGCGCCCATGGCGGCTGCCCCTACGCCTAACAGCCAAGACAAATTACGCGCCCTGTGTGTACCGCCTATGGGCGCACGAAAGGTACTCATTTGACTTCAGAGCGTGGCTCTGGCCGCAAATAACGTTGTGCGCTGATGTCCCAGTCGGATTGGCCCAGCACGCCGATCTGCAGCGGCCTGGGCAGCTGTGACAAATCAAGCCTAAAGCTGTACTCAATGTTGTAGCGTGCATCGACGTCTAGGTCAGCGTTGTCGGCTATTTTCCAGCGTGCTACGCGGCGTATGACAGCCAAGGCGTCGGGCAGGCTGTCAAACTGCTGTGTCAGTGCGATACCGGTGGCTGCAGCAGCTACTGTGCCGCTGGCTACCCCTACCCGCCAGCGCCGCGTGAGAGGCTGGTAGGCTAGGCGCACGGTACGGGTAGCGGTATTAATGCGCTTGTCATACCAGTACCAGCGGTCACGAAAAACCTGCACCTCGCTGACAAACGACATGGGCACGCCTTTGAGTAGCGCCTCTTCCACCACCACAGCTAAGTCAAACTTAACCGTCGCGCTCAGTTGAAGCCCCTCGTCGCTTTGCTCGACGCGGATGGCGGTGACATCGGCAGCCCATACGCTAGTGCTGCTCAGCATAACTGCGGCAATCGCCACAGACCCCAGCCCACCTAGTACGAGCATCCATCGGCGCAGGCTTTGCGCTGATCGGGCTAGCCAACGCACAACATGCGCGTACAGCCCCCCGACGCTGCTAACTGGGTAACAACGCAGCCTTAACCAGCAGTGCGTAAAAAAAGCCATCATGTCCACCCAAATGATTGTCAGCCATGGCTTCGGGATACGACGTAATTTGGGGTAATAAATGGCCTGGAGAGGGGCGTAAAACCGCATCGGTGTGGTGCGTAACAAACGTTTGTATCTGCGCTTGGCCTTCGGCCTTAAAAACCGAGCAAGTGCAGTACAGCAAAGGCGCAGCGGGCTTGAGCAAGGGCCACAGCGCTGCGAGCAAGGTTTGTTGCAGTTGCGCTAACTGCGCAATATCAGTTTCCCGGCGCAGCCACCGGATGTCGGGATGGCGGCGCACAATGCCAGATGCCGAGCAAGGTGCATCTAACAAAATAGCGTCGAACTGCTGGCCATCCCACCAAGTGCCGGGCTGCGCAGCATCAGCAGCCAGCACGGTAGCATGCAGGTTCAGTCGCTCCAAGTTGTCATGGATACGCTGGCAACGCGCAGCGTCCACGTCTAGGGCAATCACTTCGATAGGCCAACCAAAGGTGGCTGCGTATTCAAGCAAGTGCGCGGTTTTGCCGCCCGGTGCGGCACAAGCGTCCAGCACGCGTAGCTTGGTGGGCGCTTTACTTGAGGCTTCGTCCAGCACGCGTATCTTGGTGGGCGCTTTACCTGAAGCTACCGCAACTAGCAGCAGTGGGGCAGCTAGTTGCGCCGCCGCGTCTTGTACCGAAAACCACCCTTGTGCGTACCCGGGCAGGCCCGGCACATAAGTGCTGCGTGCCAACTCTAGGCCACTGTTGCCGACCACTACCGATTGCAGGCCTTGGGCTTGCAGTGCGTCTTGGTATGCGGCCACCGTGGTCACACTGGTGTTAACGCGCAGGGTCAGCGGTGCGGCCTGAGCGTTAGCCTGGGCAATCGCTTGCCACTGCGTGGGGTAGTCTTGCCGCAATCGTTGCAGCCACCAAGCAGGGTGGTTCCACTGCGCCATGGGTTGCTTTAAAGCCGCACCGACCAGCGCATCGCGTTCACGTAAAAAGCGACGCAGGCAAGCGTTGATAAAGTTGGCTTGCGCACGCGTAGCCGGGTTGCGCTTGGCGGCTTCTACCGCTTGGTTGACCAGCGTGTAGGGCTCATAGCTGGCTGTGCTCGTGTTGGGCGCTTGCTCGCTTGGAGCATGGCTACCGGGTGCGTTGCTTGTAGTGGCATCCGCAGTATCGGGCAACGCAGCGGCTTGCGTGCTGGTCACAGCCAACGCCAGCACACAGCACAGCAAGGCATCTGCCGCCGGGCTAGGCGCGCGTTGCGCCAATTGGCTACGCAACGTTTGGGCCATACCGTACTGGCGCAGCACCGCGAACGACAGCGCTTGCACGCCTGGGCGCAACGCAGGCTCAACATCTAGTTGCGCAGTGGTCCATGACCGCCCGTTGCGCACGGCCATAAGCACTCCCGCAGTTGCGTTAAGCTGTCGCCACAACGGCACCGCATTACTGTGCGGTGCCGTGTGCGATGGACCCGCTGGGCTAGAAGTTGTAGTTTTAAAAGCGACGATGCGCGGGGGTGGCGAGGTAGGTGACATTAGTGCATTACAGCACCTGCGCTGCATTGAACCCAAAAAGCCAGCCAATGAGCAGCGCCGGAAACTGACCTACCGCTTGGTTATACAGCTGGGCACTGGTGTTGTAGTCACGTAGTTTTTCTTGGGCTTGCATTTGTTGGTGCTGCCACAGCAAGGTTAAATTTTGTGGCACTGCCTGGCCTGCTAGATCGTCGCTGGTATTAACCAGCCGTTGCCACGCACCCTCCATTACCGCATGGGCTGCACGTACCGACGCCATGTCGTCCACCGGAGGCACTACTTGGGACTTAGCAGCCACTACGCCCACGCACGCTTGAAACTGCTTGGTGGCCTGCCCTAGTGGCCGCCAGCTTAACGCCTCATCACCCAAACTGGCCCACGCCGAATCTGTCTCGGGCACGCGTGACAAATCCGCCAAAGCTTCGCGCAGTGCCTGTGCATTGGCTTGCCACTGCGCTGTCAACGCATGCAGCGCACGCAGCAGTTGCCCACGCAAGCCGACCAGCCTGTTATAAGCCCCTAGCGCCCAAAATACGACGATGGCACAAACCACCCAAAACAAAATAGAAGTCGTCAACACAGAACAAAGGCCCACAGTAAATCAAACAACGATATGAGGCCTGATGATACTTTTTCTGCAGCAGGTTATTTAGCGGTTTGCAGCAGCGCCATGCGAAACAGGCTTTGAGAGCCTGTTTTTTTATATCGTTTTTAGCATTTCAAGCCGTAGATACTGCTCAAGCAGCTATTAAATTAATAGTATTCAATTAATTTGATTGAGCAGCTGCTATACGAACCCCACAGTAGGCGGATAGACAATACCGCTTTGCGTCTGTCCAGTGAAGTTACGCAGATTAGGCAAAATACCGTTGAGTTCGCTATTCTCTACACCAAACCATTTGGCCAATGTGCCAGCATATTGGTCAACTGATGTAGTAGGCAGCAAACGCCCTTGGCCCACATTCCACTGGTCCACATCGGCTGTACTTCTAAGCTCGCCGTTACCCACTGGTGGGGCGTAGCCGTAAAACGACTTACCCTTAACTGCCCCGCCCACCAACATGTGGTGGCTACCCCAGCCGTGATCAGAGCCGTCGCCGTTATTATTAAGCGTGCGGCCGAAATCAGAGGCTGTAAATGCCGTTACTTTGTCTGCTACGCCCAACTCGAAAGTGGTTTGGTAGAACGCCGTCATCGCGTCGCTGACGTATTGCATGAGCTTGGGTTGATTAGCTATCAGATTGTCGTGCAAGTCGAAACCTCCCAACGACACCATAAAGACTTGCCTCTTAGGGTCGCCCAAAGCGCTGCGTGCAGCAATCAAGCGGGCCACCATGCGTAACTGCTCGTTTAATGGATTCTTAACCACTGTACTGTTACCTTGACCGTCTTTGATAACAGAGACGAATTTATCAAACGGAGCAGGATAGATTTTTTTATCTGTGTCGTAGCTAGATTTAATAGCGCCGCTTACTGTAGTTTGGGAATCAACAGCACGTTTGGTCACCGTGTTGTAGGCTCTCTCTAGTTGGTTGTTCATGTCAAGGCCCGTGGTCATGACACGCATAGCTTCGCCAATTTCTCCAAAGCCGTACGCACCGCCTGTATTGTTGGGTCTAGCAATACTAGAAATTTGCACAGGTCCATCAGAGCCAACTTGGTACGACTGCGCGGCGTCTCCAGTGAGAAAAACAGAGTTGCCGGTTACAGAAATGCAAGTAAAGGTTGAGCTGCCTACGTTGCTTTGTAGCGCCAAGTTGCCAATCTCGCCACCCCAGCCTTTTGTAGAACCTTCGGGAGATGACGACTGCCAAATCGACTGTTGGTCGTTATGTGAAAACAGTTTAGGCGGTAACGGATTGGCTGAGCGGTTACCGCTTTGGTATCCGGCCTTGTCCATAGGCACTACCAAAGGGCCAACATTAAGCTGAACCGCCGCTTTGCCGCTGTTAAACAAACCGGCCAATCCGCCCATAGCTGGGTGAAGTGCGAACTGTCTGCCACCAGCAAGTGCAATATCAGGATTAAGCAGTGTAGGCGTCAATGCACTTTTTGCAATCGAGATGCTGCCAGCTGTTCCTGGAGCCGCGCCAATCACGCCCCGTGCCTTGTCGTAGAGGGCGTAGCTTGCTACGTCGTAGGTAACCACGGTGTTAGCGTAGTCGTTACCCCCATATAGAAAGACGCACACCAATGCTTTGTAATCGGTGGCATTAAAAGCCGCCGCCTCGCCCATCGCAGCTAAATTCAGCGCTGTGGGAAGGGCTACACCAGTAGCAGCTAGTTGGGCTGAGCGGCGCAGAAAAGCTCGGCGGGTATGCAGGTCAGGTCGCAGCAGGTACATAAGTTAAGTCTCTTTGTGCAATAGTTTATTTTTGTACGAGGTAATCTGAACTGGCCATAGCAAGCAACACGCCAGCAGCCACCCAATCGAGCTTGTAGTCTTGTTTGTCCGGGCTTTTCACATTGACTGTAATTTTTTTATAGCCTTTCAGCGCACCTTGTAAACCAGTTTGCATGGCGGCCAAAGATGTGGCGCTCATTTGTCCAGCGCACAAAATCAAGTTCAATCGATCGGCCAGCGTTTTGGCAACAGGTGCTGTTTGTGCATCTGTCAAATCGGTGTTGGTGATCAAACCCAGTTCAGTTTTGTAATCTGGCACGATATCAATTGCGTCGCCGCCATTTACATAATTTGTGTCAGGCAGTTTGGGGGAATTGACTCGCACGCCATTGCGGATCTTATCTTGCATGAAATTGATATAGGTGCCTACTGTGGTTTCGTTGACAATTTGCATCTCTGGTGCAGTTGCGTTGCGCTTAGCTAAATCAGTACCCGCAGGCACATAACCGGGACGAAAGAAGTTGAACACAGAGGGAGACTGAAAAGGGCTTTGCCCTAAGCTGTATTGGGTATTGCTGAGGTCACCAATCTTCCAGGAGCTTTCAATAGAGCGCGCGTTGAAGGTACGCCCCCACTGTACGAAACGCACAATGGGCTCGCGCACTTTGCCAAAACCTGAATCGGTTAAGCCCTGTGGGCCGCGCGCTTCATCGTCTAGCAGCACGGCTGTCCACACCGCTTTCAGATTGCCCCTTTGGCCGGTACCGTCGTTGTTAAAGGCGCTGGCTACGCGCGCTACGTAGGCGGGGCTGGGGTTACTAGTGACCAGACGTTGGATCATCTGTTTAGCAAAGAACGGCCCGGTGTTGGGATTGTTAAATAAGCCATCTAAAGCCATTCTCAAAGCTTCCGGTGCCGGCGCACCGGCAGGAATATTAATGTAGTTCGTACATTTAACCGCTAAGTTGGAGTGCTTTGTAGAGTCTAGAGTCATGCGTTGGCGTGCATATTCTCGGCTGTAAACGTCGTACTTTCTGACGCCATTTTCAATATACGGTTGCTTGCTGCGGTACGCAGAATTAAAGTCGTAGCCCGTAAACACTCGGGCCAGCTGGCTTACATCGTCACTGCTGTAAGACTCAACGGGTTTACCGTTAGCAAATTTGACTGTGCCGTCCAAATTCAGTTCGTACAAACCAATAGTGAACAACTGCATCACTTCGCGAGCATAGTTTTCATCAGGCAACCGGCCCTTAGCAACGTCTTCTTTTTGGTTACCACGGGTGTTCAGGTAGTGGCCCATGGCGGGGCTCAAGGTGACATCCTCCAACAAATCTCGATAGTTGCCAAATGCGTGTCGGTTCAAAATGTCCCAGTAGGCTGCTATGGTGTAACCGCGCCAGTCAATTTCCATCGACTGGAAGGACACAACAAAAAACTCTGACAACGCCAAAGCAATGCGTTTGCACATGGCATCAGGCGCGGTAAATAACTGATTCCACACGGCGAATTCGCCAATCGCATTGTTATAAACATACTTGGTTACATCAGCTTCTTTGCCGTAACCACGTGACTCCATCCAATCCCATGCAGTTTGCGCAATGGGTTTATCAAATTCTTTTCGCAACCATGCCGCAAAGCTGCCACTACGCGCACTTGCAATATCTACGGATGCACAAGAGAACTGCGCTTGCTGTAAAAATCGCGCTGCTTCTTCATCTTTGTTGGCGGCCGGATAGTTGTTAAAACCTGGGGCTGAAGGCAGGTCACCATTGTCAGCGGTGCCCGCACTACCTCCTCCTCCCCCGCCGCAAGCGGCCAATAAAGCTGCCCCTAAGATCGATAGCGCTGCCGGAGCTAGGCTACCAGTCGTGCCGGTTTGATAAGTATTGGCATTTTCATCGGGAGCATTATTGCTTTGCAGATAAGTTATTGGCCGCTCTGCAATAGTGTGGTCCGCAGAAGTTGCAATGGAGCTGAGTGCTTGTTCAGTAGTCATGAGGGCGTATGCTAATCAAGAAGTCCTACAGAATAGCCAACCCCAAAGTAAAGCTTAAGACAAGTTTTTGCATCAATCGCAACAAATGTTACTAATTGTCTGCACGCTTGCCGTTTATCTGCGATTCCATGCCACCAAGCAGAATTAGTTATAGCAGCGCGCATCGCATGCCGCGCTGGTCTAGCTGTTTAATGGGCTGAATTAGCGTGCCGTGCAGCATTTAAAACACTTCGCGTAGCCAGTGCAGCCTGACGTGCGGCAGCGGCAAAATCGTCACACGAAGACGCGTACAAAACAGCCCGTGACGAGTTAACGATGATAGGCCCGGTGGTAGCGTTGGCGTCGCCACGCCAGCCCGCGCGCACGGTGGCCAGCGCATCGCCGCCTTGTGCACCCACGCCGGGGATGAGCAGCGGCAGTGTAGGGGCTAGGAGGCGCACGCGCTCAATCTCTGCGGGGTAGGTGGCACCTACCACCAAGCCCAGTTGGCCATTTAAATTCCACGGGCCTTGGGCTAGCTGGGCAATATGCTCGTACAGCAGGGGCTGGCCTGGCACGCTGGCCAAGCGTTGGTTTTGCAAATCATCACCGCCGGGGTTAGACGTGCGGCACAGCAAAAAAGCGCCTTTGTCGTGGTACTTTAAATACGGCGCTACTGAGTCAAACCCCATAAAGGGCGACAGGGTGACTGCGTCGGCACCGTAGCGTTCGAATGCTTCAATCGCGTATTGCTCGGCGGTGCTGCCGATGTCGCCGCGTTTGGCATCCAAAATAATCGGCACTAGGGGTGCTGTACGGCGTATGTGCGCCATCAGTTTTTCTAGCTGGTCTTCGGCGCGGTGGGCGGCAAAGTAGGCAATTTGCGGCTTGAAGGCCATTACCGTGTCGGCGGTGGCGTCCACAATCGCCGCACAAAAATCGTAAATCTTGCCTGCATCGCCTTTGAGTGCACCCGGAAACTTGGCAGGCTCGGGGTCTAGGCCCACGCACAGCATGGACTGGTTGTGCGCTGCGGCGGCGCTGAGCTGGGCTAGAAACGTCATGTATTGATTTTACTAGGACACCATGACGCTGGACGCTGGACGCTGTAGGTGCTGGTCGATTTTTTGCTGTCGCGTTTGCTACACAACCCAGTTTTACAAAGCTAGCGGCTGCAGCCCGTGCGCTGCTACGATGCCTATAAAAAACGTCAGCCCCAACCAATGGTTAGCGCGAAAAGCCGCAAAGCAACCCTCGCACGAGCGGTTGCGAATCAACGTGTAGTGCCATAAAACTTGCGCACCAGCAACTGCTAATACTATATAAACAATAGCTGCTTGAGCAGTATTTACAAGGGCCAGAAGCCATATTGTCATATAAATTGTGTAGAAAATCATCACTGCAGGCACATCCCAGCGGCCCAAGGTGATGGCCGAGGTTTTCATACCGATCTTGATATCGTCGTCGCGGTCAACCATGGCGTATTCAGTGTCGTAGGCCAGCACCCAAAACAGGTTGCCCAGCAGCAGTAGCCAAGCTACCCAGTTGACAAAGCCCCACACGGCGGCAAAGGCCATAGGTATACCGAAGCTAAACGCCACACCTAGCACGGCTTGCGGCATAGCGACAACGCGTTTGGCAAATGGATAGACTATGGCGATGGCAATGGCGGCCAATGAATAGGCCATGGTGATGCCATTGGTGGTGAGTACTAGGGCAAAGGCGCACAGCGCCAACACCGCGCCCAGCAGCAATGCCTCGCGTTTGCTCACTTGGCCACTGGTCACAGGTCGCCCTGCCGTGCGTTTGACGTGCTTATCAAACTCTGCATCGGCCACATCGTTGATGCAACAGCCCGCGCTGCGCATGAGAATGGTGCCCAAAGTAAATACGATAACCAGGTGCCAGCCCGGCCAACCACCCGATGCTATCCACAGCGCTGACAGCGTAGGCCACAGCAGCAGCAGCCAACCAGCGGGACGGCTCCAGCGGATCAGATCAAGGTACAGGACAAGGCGGCTGGGCATGTAGGGCGATGGCATGATGGGTTAGTAATGCACTGCACACAGACACTGCAAGGACACTTTGGTACTATCAATACAATAGCTGCTTGAGCAGGATCTACGGCCTTAAAGCATGATTTCATCTATAAATTGAAGGCAAAAAAGGCCTATTGAGGCCTTTTTGACAGGGTGATGGCGTATGCTGATTTAAAACGGAATGTCGTCGTCCATGTCGTCAAATCCGCTGCCCGGTTTGGCCGCTGCGGGAGCGGGGCGCGCGGCAGGTGGACGCGAGGCGGGCGCAGGCGTACGTGCGTAGCTGCCGCCTTCGTCACCACCACCGGCTGGGGCACCGGCACCTTGGCGGCCACCTAGCAACTGCATCTCAGTGGCCACAATGTCGCAGGTGTTTTGCTCTAACCCATCTTTGTTGGTGAACTTACCGTATTTGATACGGCCTTCCACATACACGGGGTTGCCTTTTTTCAGGTATTCACCCGCGATCTCGGCCAAGCGGTCAAAGAAGGTGACACGGTGCCATTCGGTAATCTCTGTATTCTCGCCGCTGGTTTTGTCTTTGCGGCGGGTGGTGGTGGCTATGCTCACATTGGCCACAGCTTGGCCCGACGGCAGGTAGCGTATCTCGGGGTCGCGCCCGCAGTTGCCCATCAAAATCACTTTATTGACCGATGCCATGGTGTGTTGTCCTTTAAACGTTGTCGACTAAGTATTGCGTAATCAGTAGCTTAGATTATGGCTGGTTTAGCGGCAAAGCTGCGGCTTTGCCCTGCGGCGTGTTGTCTGTAGCTTGACCCGTGACCGTACCGGTTGTCATACCCCAAGCCACCATCAGCCACAGCAGCATAGCGCCAGCGCATACCCAAAACAAAACTTGCGGGCCTGCGCTTTTAACCAACCTGCCACCCAGCGCGCCGCCTGTGAAAAACCCCAGCGACTGTAGCGTGTTGTACACCCCCAGCACCGCCCCCCGCGTAGCTACGGGGGCTAGGCGCGTCACCAGGCTAGGCTGCGTAGCCTCCAGCGCGTTAAAGCCGCAGAAAAATACAAACAGCAATAGCCCCAAAGCCCACAGTGGGGTACTGCCTGGCGTTTGCCCCACTGCGACAGCAAAACCTAGCTGCACCAGCAAAATTAAACCTATGCTCAGCAAAAAAACACCTCGCAGCTGACCGCGCCGCTCCAGCGCAAACACCAGCCCCATAAAACCAAAAGACAGCACCACAGCTGGCAGATAAGCCTGCCAGTGCGCGCCCTTAGCTAGCCCCGCCTGCACCAGCAGCGCAGGCACCGCCACCCACATGGCCAACTGCACTGCGTGCAGCACAAACACGCCTACGTTCAGCCGCAGCAAAGCTGGGTGTGTCAGCACCTGCGATAAGCCCTTCAGACGCGACCCAGTCGCCCCCACCAGCACTGGCGCTGGTGGTACCGCCCATATCACCACGCCGATACCACCGAGGGCTAACACGCCAGTAAGCACAAACAAACCGCTCAGCCCAATGCTAGCCGCCAGCGGTGGTGCCACCACCAAAGACAGCGCAAACATCAGCCCAATACTGGCACCCACCAGCGCCATAGCCTTGGTGCGCACACTGTCACGCGTCAGGTCGGCCAGCAGCGCCGTGACCGCTGCCGACACGGCCCCCGCACCTTGTAGTGCCCTGCCCGCCAGCAACCAAGGCAAGGTGGGTGCAGCAGCCGCTAACAAGCTGCCCGCCGCAAAAATAATCAGCCCTATTACGATCACCCGCTTACGGCCAAACCGGTCTGACGCCATGCCAAACGGAATTTGTAGCAGCCCCTGCGTCAGTCCATAGATGCCTATTGCCAACCCCACCATAGCCGCATCTCCGCCGCCAGGGTATTTAGCCGCTTCCAGTGCAAATACAGGCAATACTAAAAACAAACCCAGCATGCGCAGGGCAAAAATAAACGCCAAGCTGGCACTGGCGCGCCGCTCAGCAGGCAGCATGGTGCCCGCAGAATCGAGTGCTGCAGGCGCGGGGGCAGTAACTGCAGGAGCGATAGACACGTTAAGAGCAGACAAAATAATGACGTAAAAAATGACAGCCTGTGGGCTTGAAAGCCTACTATTGTCTGCGAACTTGTGGCCGCAGGTGAGCCAACTGCTTTGTAAGCCATCGGCTGGCTGCAGGGTAGTGCCATGCGCCGGTATTGCCTTCGGGCTATGATGCTAAGTTGTTCTCAATTTGGCTGTGGCTGTGAATACTTCTACTGACGGTAAATATTTAGGATCGCTGGCGCTCCAGCAAATCTCGATTCGCGGTGCGCGCACGCACAACCTTAAAAATATTGACTTGGATATTCCGCGTAACCAGTTGGTGGTTATTACGGGTTTGTCGGGGTCGGGTAAATCATCGCTGGCGTTTGACACGCTGTACGCGGAAGGCCAGCGCCGATACGTAGAAAGCTTGTCAACCTATGCGCGGCAGTTCTTGCAGCTGATGGACAAGCCCGATGTCGACGTGATTGAAGGCCTGTCGCCTGCGATTTCGATTGAGCAAAAAGCTACCAGCCATAACCCACGATCTACAGTAGGTACGGTGACCGAGATCCACGACTACCTGCGCCTGCTGTTTGCCCGCGCAGGTACGCCGCACTGCCCAGACCATGACGTGCCGCTGCAAGCGCAAACCGTATCGCAAATGGTAGATGCCGTGCTGGCACTGCCTGAGGACACTAAGCTGATGATCCTTGCGCCGATTGCGCGCGAAAAAAAGGGCGAATTTATTGACGTGTTTGAAGACATGCAAGCGCGCGGCTATGTGCGCTTTCGTATTGGGCGCGGTGCAGATGCAGCGCTGGTAGAGTTTGACGCGCTGCCTAAACTTAAGAAGGCCGAGAAGCACGACATTGACGTGGTGGTGGACCGCTTAAAGACCAAGCCCGAGATGAAACAACGCTTGGCTGAGAGCTTTGAAGCTGCGCTGCGTTTGGCCGAGGGCCGCGCCATTGCGCTAGAAATGGACAGCAACGTTGAGCATTTGTTCAACGCCAAATTTGCCTGCCCTATCTGCAGCTATTCCATCAGCGAGCTAGAGCCGCGCCTGTTTTCATTTAACTCGCCAGTGGGTGCCTGCCCAACGTGTGACGGCCTGGGCACGATGGAATTTTTTGACCCAGCGCGTGTGGTGGCCTTCCCTTCGCTCAGCTTGGCCAGCGGTGCAGTGAAGGGCTGGGACCGGCGCAACGGTTACTACTTCAGCATGCTAGAAAGCGTGGCTAAACACTACGGCGCAGACATTGAAAAGCCGTTTGAAGATCTGGACGAAAAAGTGCAACTGGCTATGCTGGTAGGCAGCGGCGAAGAAGAGATTAAGTTCAACTACACGATGGAATCGGGTGCGTCGCAGGGCAAGAAGATCACTAAAAAGCATCCGTTCGAAGGCATCATTCCCAATATGCAGCGCCGTTATACGGAGACAGATTCGGTCATCGTGCGCGAAGATCTAGCGCGCTATCGCAGCGTGCAGGCGTGCGTGAGCTGCGAGGGCACACGCCTGCGCCGCGAGGCGCGCAGCGTGAAGCTGGGCGAGGGCCCAGAGGCCAAGCGCTTGTACGAAATCAGCGCCTCTACTTTGCGCGAATGCTACGCGTATTTTTCTACGCTCAAGCTGCAAGGTGCTAAAGCTGAGATTGCCAGCAAAGTGATCAGCGAGATAGCCGCACGATTGAAATTTTTGAACGATGTGGGCTTGAACTACTTGAGCCTTAACCGTAGCGCCGAAACCTTAAGCGGTGGCGAGTCGCAGCGTATTCGCTTGGCCTCGCAAATTGGCAGTGGCTTGACAGGTGTGATGTATGTGCTGGACGAGCCCAGTATTGGCCTGCACCAACGCGACAATGACCGCTTGATTGACACGCTAAAGCACCTGCGCAATATTGGCAATAGCGTACTGGTGGTAGAGCACGATGAAGACATGATTCGCGCTGCCGACCACGTGATTGACCTAGGCCCTGGTGCAGGCGTGCACGGCGGGCGCGTGTTAGCGCAAGGTACGCCTGACGAAGTGCAGGCTAACCCAGCTTCTCTGACTGGCCAGTACATGAGCGGTGCACGCAGCATCCCCATACCTACCAAGCGCCACAAATGGTTGCCTACTGTCAAACCTATTGCTGCGCTGACCAAAAAATCTGCGGTATCTAAACACAAAGCTGCGCCTAGCCGCCAAGCGCTGGCTTGGGCAGAACGCAACGCCCACCACCTGGCCACACAAGGCGACATGCAGGCCATTCGCATTCTTAACGCGACAGGTAATAATTTGCGCAACGTAGATGCGCAATTTCCAGTAGGCTTGCTCACCTGCGTGACGGGTGTGTCGGGCTCCGGCAAATCTACTTTGGTTAACGACACGCTGTATTCAGCAGTTGCCAAGTCGCTGTACCGTGCACATGACGAGCCTGCAGCGCACGAGGAGATTCAAGGCATTGAGCACTTTGACAAAGTGATCAACGTAGACCAGTCGCCGATTGGCCGCACGCCGCGCAGCAACCCAGCCACTTACACGGGCCTGTTCACCCCCATCCGCGAGCTGCTGGCCGATGTGCCCATGGCACGTGAGCGTGGCTACGGCCCGGGGCGTTTTAGCTTTAACGTGGCCGGCGGGCGGTGCGAAGCCTGCCAAGGTGACGGCATGGTGAAAGTAGAGATGCACTTTTTGCCCGACGTGTACGTGCCTTGCGATGTATGCAAAGGTGCGCGCTACAACCGCGAAACACTAGAGGTGTTGTACAAAGGCAAAAATATTTGGCAGGTGCTCGACCTCACGGTAGAAGCAGCGCACGAGTTTTTTAAAGCCGTGCCCACTATTGCGCGCAAACTGCAAACCTTGCTCGACGTGGGCCTGTCGTACATCAAGCTAGGCCAAGCGGCCACCACCTTGTCTGGCGGTGAGGCGCAGCGCGTGAAACTGGCACTAGAGCTGAGTAAACGCGACACGGGCCGCACGCTTTACATCTTAGACGAACCCACCACAGGCCTGCATTTTGCCGACATTGAACTGCTGCTTAAAGTACTGCAGCATTTGCGTGATGCCGGTAATACCATCGTCATCATCGAACACAACCTAGACGTTATTAAAACTGCTGACTGGCTGATAGACATGGGCCCCGAGGGTGGCGACGGCGGCGGCACGGTGGTGGCAGTGGGTACACCAGAAGATGTAGCGGCCAATGAGGCCAGCCACACGGGTCGCTATTTAAAGCGCTTGCTGCCAGTTGCGTGAATAGCCGTTCTCAATGCCTAGAAGCACGAAAATTTATAGTGTTTTAATGCTTCTAGGCCGTAGAACCTGCTCAAGCAGCTATTAAAAAAATAGCGCATTGCTTTTGGCAAGGCGCTATTTTTATTACTTGAGTAGCGACTTGGCCGCACTAGCAAAACATATGTATTGCTAGTGCGGGGGTATCTGCGTGTTACTCGGCTGCTTCTGACGGTGCAACTTCTTCCGACGTGCTGACCGCCAGCTCTGCGGCTTCAGACTCGGCAATCGCGTGACGCTCGGCCTCGTCCATAGACTCTTTGGCTTTGCGTGCATTGTGGTACGCGATACCGGTACCGGCAGGAATCAAGCGGCCCACAATTACGTTTTCCTTCAGACCGCGCAGCGTATCGCGCTTGCCCATGATGGCAGCCTCGGTCAGCACACGGGTGGTCTCTTGGAACGACGCAGCAGAGATAAAGCTGTCGGTCGATAGCGATGCCTTAGTAATACCCAACAGCAAGTTGGTATAGGTAACAGGCAGCTTGCCATCAGCACGCAATGCATCGTTCTTGTCCAGCATCTCTGAGCGCTCTACCTGCTCGCCATTGATGTAGCTTGAATCGCCTGCGTTCTCTACCACCACACGGCGCAGCATCTGACGCACAATCACTTCAATGTGTTTGTCGTTGATCTTCACGCCTTGCAAGCGGTACACGTCTTGCACTTCGTCTACCACGTAGCGGGCCAGCTCTTCTACACCTAGCAGGCGCAGAATGTCTTGCGGGTCAGCTGGGCCGTCAACGACGCTCTCGCCTTTGTTGACCACTTGGCCTTCGTGCACAAGAATGCTTTTCTCTTTCGGAATCAGCTCGTCCCACACTTTGCCTTCTGGGTCGGTGATTTGCAAGCGTACTTTGCCTTTAGTCTCTTTACCAAACGACACGGTACCGGTCATCTCAGCCAGCATGCCTTTGTCTTTAGGCGAGCGGGCTTCAAACAGTTCGGCCACACGTGGCAAACCACCAGTAATGTCACGCGTCTTCTGGCCTTCTACCGGAATACGTGCCAGCACCTCGCCAGGACCTACGTCTTGGCCATCGCGCACTTGGATCAGCGAGCCTACCTGGAAGCCGATAGTCACTGAGTGGTCAGTGCCCGGGATCTTCACTTCGTTACCCGATGCATCAATCAGTTTGATTTGCGGACGCACGATCTTGGTCGCGCCGCGGCGCTTAGGATCGATCACCACCATAGTAGACAAGCCGGTGACATCGTCGACCTGCTTGGCTACTGTGAGGCCTTCTTCTACGTTCTCAAACTTTGCTTTACCTGCAAACTCAGTAATGATAGGGCGTGTCAGTGAATCCCAGTTGGCCAAAATTGCGCCTGCTTTGATCTGCTGATCAGCCTTCACGGTCAACACTGCGCCGTACGGCACCTTGTGGCGCTCGCGCTCGCGGCCGTTGTCGTCACTGATGACGATCTCGCCCGAACGCGCAATCACAACCAAGTCTTTCTTGCTGTTGGTCACGTAACGCATGGTGGCGTTAAAACCAATCACACCGTTGCTCTTAGCCTCTACGCTAGACGCAATAGACGCACGTGATGCTGCGCCACCGATGTGGAAGGTACGCATGGTCAGCTGGGTGCCTGGCTCGCCAATCGACTGCGCTGCAATAATACCTACTGCTTCGCCGTTGTTGATCAAACCACCACGGCCCAAGTCGCGCCCGTAGCATTTAGCACACAAGCCGTAGCGTGTTTCGCAGTTCAGTACGGTGCGTACTTTCACTTCATCTACACCGGTTGCTTCAATTTCGTCGATCTCGTCTTCTTCTAGCATCTGGCCAGCTTTGACCAACACTGAACGATTTTCTGGGTGCAAGATGTCGTCGATTGCAGTGCGACCCAAGATGCGGTCGCGCAATGATTCGATCACTTCGCCGCCTTCGACGATAGCGCGCATGACCTGTCCTTCTTGCGTGCCGCAATCGAGTTCAGTTACGACCAAATCGTGCACCACGTCGCACAAGCGGCGCGTCAAGTAGCCCGAGTTAGCGGTTTTCAGCGCTGTGTCGGCCAAGCCTTTACGTGCACCGTGGGTGGAGATAAAGTACTCCAACACGTTCAAGCCTTCGCGGAAGTTAGCGGTAATAGGCGTTTCAATGATCGAGCCGTCTGGCTTGGCCATCAAACCACGCATACCTGCCACCTGGCGAATCTGCGCAGCAGAGCCGCGTGCGCCCGAGTCGGCCATCATGTAGATGGAGTTGAACGACTCTTGCTCAACTTGCTTGCCGTGACGGTCAGTGGTCATTTCTTTGGACAACTGGGCCATCATCACTTTAGACACTTCATCGCCAGCTTTGCCCCAAATGTCCACCACTTTGTTGTAGCGTTCACCTGCGGTCACTAAGCCTGATGAGTATTGGTTAGCAATTTCTTTGACTTCTTTTTCTGCACGGTCAATGATGCTTTGCTTCTCGTGAGGCACCAACATGTCGTCAATCGCGATAGAGATACCTGCCTGTGTTGCCAAGCGGAAACCGCTTTGCAGCAGCTTGTCAGCAAACACCACGGTTTCTTTCAATCCGCACTTGCGGAAAGACACGTTGATCAGCTTGGAAATTTCTTTCTTCTTCAGTGCCTTATTGATGTTGGAGAAAGGCAAGCCCTTAGGCAAGATTTCTGACAACAACGCGCGGCCTACTGTGGTGTCCACCAACTTAGTTGACGAGGTAAATTCACCCGTCTCTTTGTTCTTGGTGTACTCAGTAATACGCACTGCAATTTTGGCTGTTAGTTCCACTTGCTTGGCATCGAGTGCACGCAGCACCTCGCCAATATCAGAGAAGATCAAACCCTCACCCTTGCCGTTGATACGGTCACGGGTGGTGTAGTACAAGCCCAGCACCACGTCTTGCGACGGCACAATAGATGGCTCGCCCGACGCAGGGAAGATGATGTTGTTAGACGCCAGCATCAATGCGCGGCACTCCATCTGCGCTTCCACAGACAAAGGTACGTGCACGGCCATCTGGTCACCGTCAAAGTCGGCGTTAAAAGCAGAACACACCAAGGGATGCAGCTGAATGGCCTTGCCTTCAATCAAAATTGGCTCGAAAGCTTGTATACCTAAGCGATGCAAAGTAGGCGCACGGTTCAGCATCACGGGGTGCTCTTTAATCACCTCTTCCAGAATGTCCCACACTACTGGCGTACCAGATTCAACTTCTTTCTTAGCAGCCTTAATGGTGGTAGCAATACCCATCGCTTCTAAACGCGAGAAGATGAAGGGCTTGAATAGCTCAAGCGCCATCAGCTTCGGCAAACCGCACTGGTGCAGCTTAAGCGTAGGGCCCACCACGATCACGGAACGACCTGAATAGTCCACGCGCTTACCCAGCAAGTTCTGGCGAAAACGACCGCTCTTGCCTTTGATCATGTCGGCCAAGGATTTGAGCGTACGCTTGTTAGCGCCAGTCATCGCTTTGCCGCGACGGCCGTTGTCTAGCAAACTGTCTACGGCTTCTTGCAGCATGCGTTTTTCGTTGCGTGCAATGATCTCGGGTGCTTTCAGCTCTAGCAAACGGCGCAAACGGCTGTTGCGGTTGATCACACGGCGGTACAGATCGTTCAGGTCAGACGTCGCAAAACGGCCACCGTCCAAAGGCACGAGCGGACGCAGATCTGGCGGCAGCACAGGCAGCACTTCCATCACCATCCACTGAGGCTTCATGCCAGATTTCTTGAACGCTTCGAGTACTTTAAGACGCTTGGCGTTTTTCTTGATCTTGACTTCAGAACCGGTCAGGTCGTTGCGCAGCTTCTCGATCTCAGAGTCGAGGTCAATGCCAGCCAACAGTTCTTGAATGCCTTCAGCGCCCATTTTGGCGGTGAATTCATCGCCGTACTCTTTTTCTTTGGCATCAAAATCATCTTCAGTCATGATGCTGAATTTCTTCAACGGCGTCATGCCTGGGTCGGTGACCACATACGCTTCAAAATACAACACGCGCTCAATATCTCGCAAAGTCATGTCGAGCACTAGGCCCAAACGCGATGGCAATGATTTCAAGAACCAAATGTGCGCGCAAGGAGCAGCCAGGTCGATGTGGCCCATACGTTCACGACGCACTTTGGTTTGTGTGACTTCAACGCCGCACTTCTCGCAGATCACGCCACGGTGCTTGAGACGTTTGTACTTACCGCACAAGCATTCATAGTCTTTGATAGGGCCAAAAATTTTGGCGCAAAACAAACCATCACGCTCAGGCTTGAAGGTACGGTAGTTGATCGTCTCAGGTTTTTTGACTTCGCCAAAAGACCATGAGCGAATTTTTTCTGGGGATGCAATACCGATACGGATCGCATCGAAATGCTCATCCGGTGTAAATTGCTTGAACAAGTCGAGTAAAGATTTCATAGTGATTCTTTCCCTTCTGAATTAAGAACGTTCTAGTTCAATATCAATGCCCAAGGAACGAATTTCCTTGACCAAGACGTTGAACGATTCGGGCATGCCCGCGGTAATAGTGTGCTCACCTTTGACAATGCTTTCGTACACCTTGGTACGGCCTTGCACGTCATCGGATTTAACAGTTAACATTTCTTGCAAGGTGTAAGCAGCGCCATAAGCCTCTAGCGCCCATACTTCCATCTCGCCAAAACGCTGACCACCAAACTGCGCTTTGCCGCCCAGCGGCTGCTGCGTGACCAAGCTGTAAGGGCCCGTAGAGCGGGCGTGCATTTTGTCGTCGACCAAGTGGTGCAACTTCAGTACATGCATGTAGCCCACCGTGACAGGACGCTCAAATTGATCGCCTGTGCGGCCATCGAATAAGTGCGCTTGTGTACGTGTAGCAGTGAGGCCTTTGACTTGCGCCACGGCATCGGGATAACCCAATTTCAGCATCGTGCGAATTTCCTCTTCGGATGCACCGTCAAATACTGGGGTCGCAAATGGCATGCCGCTGGTTAAGTTCTGTGCCATTTCGGTGACTTCGTTATCAGCCAATTTGCTCAGATCTTCTTTGCGGCCTGAAGCGTTGTACACACCTTCAAGATACTTACGCAGCTCAGCAGTTTTAGCTTCAGCTTGCAGCATATCGCCGATGCGCTGACCGATGCCTTTACCTGCCCAGCCCAAGTGCACTTCTAGCACCTGGCCCACGTTCATGCGCGATGGCACGCCTAATGGGTTCAACACGATATCGCACGGTGTGCCGTCGGCCATGTAGGGCATGTCTTCAACCGGAACGATCTTAGACACCACACCTTTGTTACCGTGGCGGCCGGCCATCTTGTCACCGGGCTGCAAGCGACGCTTGACTGCCAAGTAGACTTTGACCATCTTGAGTACGCCTGCTGGCAACTCATCGCCTTGGGTCAATTTCTTGCGCTTTTCTTCAAAAGCCAGATCGAAACTGTGGCGTGTCTGCTCTAATGAATTTTTAATCGACTCAAGCTGGTTAGCTGCTTCTTCGTCCGCTGGGCGTACGTCGAACCAATGGTATTTTTCTACAGAAGCCAAATAGGCTTTGTCGATCTTAGTACCCTTGGCCAACTTGGCTGGGCCACCGTTAGCGACTTTGCCGTCTAGTAACTTAGCAATACGGTCAAATGCGTCGGCTTCGACAATGCGCAGCTGATCGTTCAAGTCCAAACGGAAACGCTTGAGCTCATCATCGATAATTTGCTGCGCACGTTTGTCGCGCACGATACCTTCACGTGTGAAGACCTGCACGTCAATCACAGTACCTTGCGAGCCTTGGTCCACGCGTAGCGAGGTGTCTTTCACATCGCTGGCTTTTTCACCAAAGATAGCGCGCAATAGCTTTTCCTCTGGTGTGAGTGTGGTCTCGCCTTTAGGCGTGACCTTACCAACCAAGGTATCGCCGGGTTGCACTTCTGCACCCACGTAGATGATGCCTGACTCGTCCAAACGGTTGAGCTGCTGCTCAGACAGGTTAGGAATATCGCGCGTAATTTCTTCGGCACCCAGCTTGGTGTCGCGCGCCATGACCACGAGTTCTTCGATATGGATTGACGTGTAGCGGTCTTCCGACACCACGCGCTCACTGATCAAAATCGAGTCTTCGAAGTTATAGCCGTTCCATGGCATGAACGCGACCAGCATGTTCTGGCCCAAGGCCAGTTCACCCAAGTCAGTTGATGCGCCATCAGCCACCACATCACCCTTGGCAATCTTGTCGCCACGTTGGACGATGGGACGCTGATGTATATTGGTGTTTTGGTTAGAACGCTGATATTTAATCAGATTGTAGATGTCTACGCCCACTTCGCCTGCTTGCGCTTCTTTGTCGTTCACGCGCACCACTATACGAGTAGCGTCTACATAGTCCACCACGCCACCACGAGTTGCGGTAACCACGGTACCAGAGTCAATTGCAGACACACGCTCAATACCGGTACCTACCAGTGCTTTTTCAGGACGCAGAATCGGCACAGCTTGACGCTGCATGTTCGCACCCATCAATGCGCGGTTGGCGTCATCGTGCTCCAAGAACGGCACCAAAGATGCAGCCACAGAGACGATTTGAGATGGCGACACGTCCATGTACTGGATAGCTTCGGCACCCACCAAAATGGATTCACCTTTGTCACGTGCAGAAATTAACTCGCCCGTCAAACGCCCATCTTTGTCCAAAACAGTGTTGGCTTGAGCTATAACGTATTTACCTTCTTCGATGGCAGATAAATAATCAATTTCGCTGGTAACTTTACTGTCTTTCACGCGGCGGTATGGTGTCTCAATGAAGCCGTATTCGTTCAAGCGCGCATACAAAGCCAAAGAGTTGATCAAGCCAATGTTCGGGCCTTCCGGCGTTTCAATAGGGCAAACACGACCGTAATGCGTCACGTGCACGTCACGCACTTCAAAGCCTGCACGTTCACGCGTCAAGCCACCAGGGCCAAGGGCCGAGACACGGCGCTTGTGCGTGATCTCCGACAATGGGTTGGTTTGGTCCATAAACTGCGACAACTGCGATGCACCAAAGAACTCTTTAAGTGCAGCGGAGATAGGCTTGCTGTTAATCAAGTCGTGCGGCATCAGAGGCTCTTGCTCTGCCTGACCCAAACGCTCTTTCACGGCTTTCTCGATACGTGCCAAACCTGTACGG
>JAYSWJ010000206.1:0-24063 GCA_043718065.1 Polaromonas sp. | reverse complement strand
GCATGAACGCCACCGAAAAGGTGATGCTGCGCGAGCTGATTGACCGCATTCGCAAAGACAACCGCACCATCTTGCTGATTGAGCACGATGTGAAACTGGTGATGGGCCTGTGCGACCGCGTGACGGTGCTGGACTATGGCAAACAAATTGCCGAAGGCACCCCCGCCGAAGTACAGAAAAACGAAAAAGTGATCGAAGCCTATTTAGGCGCGGGCCACGCGTAAAGAGGAAAAACAACATGACTCAAGCAAGTAATAAAGTCCTCCTTAAAGTCTCGGGCCTGAAGGTATCGTACGGCGGTATTCAAGCCGTTAAAGGCGCAGATTTTGAAGTGCGTGAAGGCGAGCTGGTCACCTTGATCGGGTCGAACGGCGCTGGCAAAACTACCACCATGAAGGCTATTACCGGGTCGCTGGCCGCTGCTGCGGGCTCGATCGAATACATGGGCCAAAACATTGCTGGCAAAGGCGCTTGGGACTTGGTAAAACAGGGCCTGGCCATGGTGCCTGAAGGGCGCGGCGTGTTTGCACGCATGACCATTACTGAGAACTTGCTGATGGGTGCGTACATACGCACCGACAAGGCCGAAATTGCCAACGACATTGACAAAGTGTTTGGCATCTTCCCGCGCCTGAAAGAGCGCAAAGACCAACTGGCTGGCACCATGAGCGGTGGCGAGCAGCAAATGCTGGCCATGGGCCGCGCGCTGATGAGCCGCCCCAAGGTGTTGCTGCTGGACGAACCGTCGATGGGCCTGTCGC
This sequence comes from Polaromonas sp., assembly GCA_043718065.1. GTDB lineage: Bacteria > Pseudomonadota > Gammaproteobacteria > Burkholderiales > Burkholderiaceae_C > JAAFIP01. Next base: position 23,302 of record JAYSWJ010000206.1, on the reverse strand, counting down.
CCATCATGGTGGACAAAATTTTTGACGTAGTGCGCGACGTGTACGCGCAAGGCGTGACGGTGCTGCTGGTAGAGCAAAACGCCAGCCGCGCGCTAGGCATTGCAAACCGTGGCTATGTGATGGAGTCTGGCCTGATCACCATGAGCGGTGACGCCAAGCAGATGCTGAGCGACCCGAAGGTGCGGGCGGCGTACTTAGGCGAGTAATCTACGCTTCTTGCAGTCTAGTCCGCTTTCGCACCGCTGGCCTTCACGACTTTTTCATACTTAGCCAGTTCGCGTTTGAGCGTGTCGCCAAACTGCGCGCTGGTGCTGGGCGTGGGCTCTGCCATCAGGCCCGCAAAGCGTGTTTTCGTGGTATCAGCATTCAGCGCTTCGACAAACGCTTTGTTGTACTTGTCTAGTACGTCGCGCGGCGTGGCGGCGGGTGCTACTAAGCCCCACCACGTATCAACCTCAAAACCCTTGTAGGTCTCGGCCACGGCAGGCACGTCGGGTAGCACAGTGCTGCGCTGCGCGCTGGTCACAGCCAATGCCTTCAGCTTGCCTGCGCGAATGTTGGGCGCGGCAGTGGCCAAGTTGTCAAAATTAAAATCTACCTGACCTGAGACTAAAGCCAGCTGTGCTGGATTGCCACCGTTGTAGGGTATGTGCACGGCAAAAATACCGGCTTGCGCCTTGAACATTTCGCCCGCCAAATGCCCGCCACTGCCGTTACCACCGCTACCATAGTTCAGCTTGCCGGGGTTGGATTTGGCGTACCGCACAAAGTCAGCCAAATTGCTGATGCTCAGCCGCTGGGCGGTGTCTGCGTTCATCACCAGCACGTTAGGCACGCGCACCATTTGCGTGATGGGTGCAAAGTCGGTGGCCACGTTGTAGGGCATTTTGCTGTACAGCCACGGGTTAATAGCGTGGGTGGCCAGCGCCGCTATGCCTATGGTCAAACCATCAGGCGCGGCCTTGGCCACCGCGTCGGCACCAATGTTGCCGCCCGCACCGGGGCGGTTCTCAATAATCACCGTGCCTAGGCTGTCTTTGACCCGCTCGGCCAGCACGCGGGCGGTCACGTCTATCGGGCCGCCTGCGGCGTAGGGCACGATGAGGCGAATCGTTTTTTGTTGTGCCAAACTGGCTGCAGATGCTGTAAATACTGCACAAGCAGCTATTATTTTAAGAGTGCTACGCTTAGATTTCAAAATTAGCATGGTTGTACTTTTTGATTATTGAAACGCCACTTCGGCAAAGCTGCGTAGCTTGCGGCTGTGCAGCTTTTCTGTACCCTCGGCACGCAAAAACTCTAGCGCGCGCATACCAATACGCAAGTGCTGGTCCACACGGTCGCGGTAAAACTGGTTGGCCATGCCGGGTAGTTTGATCTCGCCGTGCAGCGGCTTATCGCTTACGCACAGCAGCGTGCCGTAGGGCACGCGAAACCTAAATCCGTTGGCCGCAATGGTGGCACTTTCCATGTCTAGCGCGATGGCGCGGCTTTGGTTAAAGCGCTTGGTCAGATGCTGTGTACCTAGCAGCTCCCAGTTGCGGTTGTCGGTGCTGGCCACGGTGCCTGTGCGCATGATTTTTTTCAGGTCGCTGCTGGGCAGTTGGGTTACTTCAGCCACGGCTTGCTGCAGGGCCATTTGCACCTCGGCCAGCGCGGGGATGGGCACCCACAGTGGCAGGTCGTCGTCTAGCACATGGTCGTCGCGCACGTAGGCGTGGGCTAGTACGTAGTCGCCCAGCGCTTGCGTGTGGCGCAGGCCCGCGCAGTGGCCTAGCATCAGCCACACATGCGGGCGCAGCACTGCAATATGGTCAGTAATATTTTTAGCATTAGCAGGGCCTACGCCAATGTTCACCATCGTCACGCCGCTGTGGTCGGCGCGCACCAAATGGTAGGCGGGCATTTGCGGCAGGCGCGGCGGCTCTTTGCCCAAGGCGTCTGCGTCGTGCGCAGACAAGCCTGCACGGCGGGTCACCACGTTGCCCGGTTCGACAAAGGCAATGTATTCACTGGCCGGGTCCTTCATGGCCTCACGGCCTAGTTTGACAAACTCGTCGATGTAGAACTGGTAGTTGGTGAACAGTATGTAGTTTTGAAAATGCTCGGTGGCGGTGCCCGTGTAGTGGCGCAGGCGGTGCAGCGAATAGTCGGTGCGCGGCGCGGTAAACAAGCCCAGCGGTTGCGGCTGGCCGGGGCCAGTTTCGAACGTGCCGTTGGCAATATCGTCGTTCATGGCCGACAGGTCGGGCAGGTCGAACACATCGCGCATCAGTGCGCGGCGGTCGGGGCCCATGCTGCCTTCTACATGGTCATGCTCAGCAAACGAAAAGTGCACAGGCATGGGCTGGGTGCTAATGCCCACTTCCAAGGTGCCGCCATGGTTGCGCAGCAGCAGGTCAAACTGCTTGAGCAAGTAGGTGGCAAATAAATCGGGACGTGTGATGGTAATTTCATACAAGCCCGGGCCTTGTACGAAACCGTAGCTTCTACGCTTGTCTGCGTTAGCCGCGCGGGCCACGGTGTGGGTGCGCAAGCGCACAAAGGGGTAGCAGGCGCGCACTTTGCTGGCTGCAAGCGTGCCCGCTACGAAAGACTGCAAACTGTCGCGCAGATGCGTCAGGCTGTCGTCGTACAGGCGCTGCAATTGCGCCAGGGCTGCAGCAGCATCGGTAAACTGCGCGGGGGCTATGAAAGTAGGCTGGGAAGTTGTGTGTGTTGTCATGAAAAATCATATCAGATTTATAAGCTGTGGCGATAATGCGGTATGGATACACCACCTACAGCCCTAGCCCCCAGCCCCGTAACAAATTTTGCCGCGCCTGCAACGTCTGCCAGTACCGCCTTGGTTATCGGCGGCACAGGCGGCCTAGGTGCCGCCCTGGTACAGGCGCTGCAGCGCGATACCAGCTACACGCAGGTGCTGTGCCTGGGCCGCAGCACTGCACCCGCGCTAGACTACGCGGACGAATCCACACTGGCCGCCAGCGCGCAGTGGGTAGCCGCGCAGTGCGCCAGCGCACCGCTGCGCACCATCATCGTCGCTACAGGTTACTTGCACACCGATGGCGCGGGTCCAGAGCGCACGTGGTCGCAACTAGACGCGCAGTATTTGCAACGCGTGATGCTGATCAACGCCATCGGCCCCGCACTGGTGTTTAAACATTTTGCCCAGCAGTTAGCGCGCGACCGCGTAACCCGCATGGCCCTGATCTCTGCCAAAGTAGGCAGCATAGGCGACAACGCCTTGGGCGGCTGGTACGGCTACCGCGCCAGCAAAGCGGCACTCAACCAAATTATCAAAACAGCATCGATTGAGATGACCCGGCGCAGCAAACTGTCAGTTTGCATAGCCATGCACCCCGGCACAGTAGCCACGCTGCTTAGCGACCCGTTTAGCAAAACCGGCCTGAACGTGCGCCCAGCAGACGTGGCTGCTGTTGAGATTTTGCAAGTGGTGCACGCGCTGCTGCCAGCGCAGACAGGTGGGTTTTATGATTACAAGGGCGAGAGCTTGCCTTGGTAGGCGACACCAACATAAAATCTCCGATCGGTGTTTTTTAGTTGTGTCAAATCATAAAGGCAATTAAAATACTCTGATCGGTGATAATTACTTACTTTCAGCATCAAAGTGTTGAATTATCTCCGAACGGAGTTAATCATGTCTAACCAGACTATCGTTCCCATTGAATCAGTGGCTCAGCTGGGCACAGCTGTTCGCGCGCGCCGCACAGAAGCCGGCCTCACACTGGCCATCGCCGCACCCACTTGCGGCGTCAGTGTAAAGTTTTTGCAAGCGCTAGAAACAGGCAAAAGCACAGTCCAGTTTGACAAAGCGCTGGGCGTGGCGCGCCACTTTGGCATCCATCTGGCTATAGCGTAATGGCTGCAAACCGCCTTAATGTATGGGTGGGCCAACAGCACGCCGCCACGCTGGGTGTTATAGACCAAACCTTTACGCTCGACTACACCACCGAGTGGCAGCAGTCTAAAGATGCATACGCCTTTTCACCCCATCTTCCGTTTGGGCCAACGGCGCAAGGCGCATCGGTTAAAAACTTCTTCGGCAACTTGCTACCCGAAGGCAAACCGCTAGAGGCCTTGTCCCACGCCCACCAGGTCAGCCAATACGACGTGTTCGGCATCTTGCGCAAAGTAGGCCGCGACTGCGCAGGCGCATTGGTCATTACCGAAGAAGACACTCCCCCGCCCACAGCCAATGTATTCAGCGAGGACGACTACGAAAGCGTCACCCACGACGACCTGCAACAACGCATCACAGAGTCGCGTGCGCAAGACGTGCCCCTCATGTTCTGGCGTGGTAAGCGCCGCATGTCATTGCCCGGCGTGCAAAACAAACTGGGCGTGTATATGGACGCCAGCGGTGGGCTGTGGCTACCCAAAGACGGCGCGCCCACCTCGCACATATTGAAAGTAGGCGACGACAGACACCCCAACATGGTGGCCAACGAATATTTCTGCATGCAGCTAGCCAAAGCCATTGGCCTGACGGTGCCCAACGTGCAATACCTAGAACTGCCCGAGCCCGCGCTGCTAGTGCAACGCTACGACCGCCAGTGGACGTCCGACGGCGGCTTGATTCGCATGCACCAAATAGACGGTTGCCAAGCGCTGAACCTGCCACCAGAGCAAAAGTACGAAGAGCCGCATTACGCTGCAGCCCCTCCCGGCGCGACCTTTGCCCAGCTATTCCAACTCAGCCGCCTGTGTAGCGTGCCCGCCAGCGCGCAAGTACAAATGCTGCAATGGTTGCTTTTTAACACCCTGATTGGTAACAGCGACGCGCATGCCAAAAACCTGTCGTTCCTGGTAGATGCACAAGGCATGCGCGTAGCGCCCCTGTATGACCTGGTGTGTGGCAGTGTGTACGGCAATAACGATATGGCGCAGAGTGTGGGTGGGGAGTCTAATTTTGCAGTGATAAGGCAAGAAGAATGGGCGCAGTTGGCGATAAACTGCGGCGCGCCATTCAATCTAGTTCAGCGGCTCGCAAAGCAGCTGATAAAAAAAGCGAAAGGCCAGATCGATGAAGTTGATATAGCTTGTGGACACCATCCGCAAAATAGAGAAATCAAGAAAACGCTAAACTGGAATTCAACACCACAATAAACCATGGCAAAAAACCTCACCACTGTTTTGAAAGCACTACCCGTAGAGCGCCAAGCGGGCATTGAAGCGCGTGCCTCCATGTTGGTTGCTTTAAAAAGCCTTAGCATCCAACCTACTTGTTTGTCAGAAAACGCACAAGTGCAGGCGCAGCAGTCTGTAGGTATCAAACAAGGGGTTTACCGATTCAAAATCCATGAAGAAGCTGATGCACAAGCGCAGACGGGGTCGGCCCTTGTCTTTGCGCAAAGGTAGCGACCCTCAACCCCCTAGTACTCAGTGTTTTCCTTATGCCACATTGCACCCATGTGGCATAACACCGCATCCTCCTCATGTTATTCTCAAGCCATGACCCCCAAAGAGCTAGCCACCCACAAAGCCGCCTCCAAGCGGCTGGCTGTGTTGCCAGACTTCAAAGTGATGAAGCGTGGCAAGCTACCTAAGCCTTTGCACAAAATGGGCGGCGCTCGTATCCAAGCCACCGATTTATTGAATGTGTCTGACTCACACCGTGTCTTCTTTGCATGGCGCGATGGCGAGATACGGACTGACAGCGCTTTTTACGCCTACCTTTTTTGCGTTCTGGGCGATGGTGCTTTGTATCCATTGTTTATTCTCCATCTGCACCCCAGCCATAAAGACGTGCATGCTAAATTGCCCTGCAACACTGAAAACGACTACACCAGCCGCGACCTACCCGGTGCGCCCGAGCTGGCCATGTCAGCCAGTCGATCTAATCTTGACCCACGACAGACAAGTGATCGTCACCACTTAATCGAGTGCTTCTGCACCGCATGCGGCATCACCATGGGCACGGAGGGCGGATTATGGAACTAGTACCAGACCTTAAACGCACCATCTGCTCATTGTTTGAAGTGCATGAAGACGAAGGCGGCGTTCAGCGCATCATCACGCCACTAGAGTATCCAGGCAGCACCGACAAAGTGGTGGTGCGCGTGCGCTCGCGTGCCAACCACCTGCAGATAGACGAAAACGGCGAAGCCGCGCTGTACGCCAGTATGCAAGGTGGCGACATAGATACCGAAGCTATCCAGCGCTGGACGGAAGAGCTAAAGACCAGCATGCACATAGAATTCGACGACGACGAAGTTATCAAAGCCGAAGTGAAAGAGCACCGCTTGGTTGCGCCCTATATATTCCATGTCGCAGCCGCATCACAGCAACTCTTTGCACTGGCCACATCACAAAAAGAACGCAGCCCCAACGACTTTAAAGAACGCGTAGCTGACGTAGTGCGTGAAGTGTGTAGTGCGCTACACCTGCCCGTGCAGCACAACGTAGAGTTACCCATCGCGGGCGGGCTAGAGGCCGACCATTTAATCGGCGAAGTCAATAACCCTACTGTTCCACCCATCATCGTCATTGCAGCCTCTAGCGCCACGCGATTGTTAGAAGCCGAGGTAATCCATATGCAATACCGTTATACCAAACAGCGCGGGTTTGTCTTGGCAGTGGCTGAGAGCGAGCGGGTAGTGGGTAAGAAACAGTTCCACCGAGCCAATTACTACACGGGTAAAACTGTGGAATTTAGTGCTTATGATTTTGGGCAATTATTGCGTGAACAACTACATTAAACGTCACCAAGTTACTGAATGAAAAATGAAGATATCGGGCTTAGTCCAATTCGCTGGTTTGCTACGCTACAAAAAATTTATGAAAATGGAGGGGCCTATCAAAATTAGTTGCACTACATACATTCAAACAAAAAATTTATGTTCAGTTCAAGGTAAATTAGCTGCGTTTTCAGTAGTTGGGGCTGAAAGGCATAAAACTCTGCGCCTTGTGCTGCAAGACTATAGGATCGCTGTAGAAGAAAATAGACAAAAAAAATCGCAGATTTAATGTCCGCTAAAGAGGCATTAGATCAGTTAGTTGCGCATACGCTTGCGGTTAGCTCTCAGGAAGTTTTCGCCCCCTTGAAGAATTATTTTTCTATGCGGTGTCGCGCAAATGAGCATGCTCCACGTTTCTGCATCAAACTCTTAAAGAAGCAAGAAGGCGGTGATGTCATATACACATTCGCCCGAGATCAAGGTGCTCCATTCAAAGGTGAAATTAATTTCGAAACTGCATGTGAAAAAAATACCGGTTTTCAGGATGTTTCTCAAAGTGGAAGTCCATATTTTTGCAACGAAATTAACGCGCAAAAAGGTGCTTATAAAAATCCAAGATTGAATCCTGATAGGGTGAGGAGTTATAGATCTTCGGTCAAGATGTCAGTAAAAAGATATTTTGCGAAAAATCCAATTGCAGATGAAGAGTGGATAAATTGTTGGATTGATAGGGATGACAAAAAAGTCCACCAGCCTCTAGTTGCTATAAATCTACGTTAATTCTGCCTATGACGTTATTGGCTTCGCAGGTGACTGAGGAGTTTGTATCTGCTTACAATAAACACTGGCCTCAAGTTCAAAAAAAATACAATTTTGGCTATCTTTGTATTGACTGCCACGAAGTTGACTTTTTAAAGACTACGATAAAGTAGCACTATTCGCACAGGCAGATTTATTTTCCTTGTTTTTAATCGAAGCATACTCGCTCACCATTCACTCAACTACATATGCTGAAGTTGAAGAAACGATCAAGAAGCACGAAAAAAGCATGAGAAAAATTAAGTCGAATCCAGCAACACAAAGCAAACGCAATGACAGCTAAAGCAGCAACTACGCGTCTGGGTCATGTACGACGTACACCCCACCAACTTATCGAACTCAGTCATTCGATAACGGGATTTATCAAGTAGATTCTGGACAGAAGATTTATGAGACCGCTAGGAAAATTGCAGAGGTGGGTTTGGCTGAATTTATCCGTATTAATCCACCCCCTCCCCCATTTAAACGTCCTGATTAATCTGAGCTGATACTCACATATTCCGCCGATACTGCCCACCCACCTCAAACAGCGCATTCGTAATCTGCCCGAGTGAGCACACGCGCACGGCGTCCATCAACACGTCGAAGACGTTTTGGTTGGCGATGACGGCTTGTTGTAGGCGTTTTAACATGGCTGGGGAACTGCCCGCGTGCAGGGCGTGAAAGTCTTGCAGGCGCTTGAGTTGCGATTGTTTTTCTTCCTCGGTGCTGCGGGCCAACTCCAGCTTGTCTTGCACGACATCGCCTTTGGGGTTGCGGAAGGTGTTGACACCGATGATGGGCAGCTCGCCGGTGTGTTTTAGCATTTCGTAGTGCATGGACTCGTCTTGGATGCGTCCGCGTTGGTAGCCGGTTTCCATGGCGCCTAGCACGCCGCCGCGTTCGCTGATGCGCTCAAATTCTTCTAGCACGGCTTCTTCTACTAGCTCGGTCAGTTCTTCAATGATGAAGCTGCCTTGCGAGGGGTTTTCGTTTTTCGCCAAGCCCCATTCGCGGTTGATGATCATCTGGATGGCCATCGCCCGGCGCACGCTGTCTTCGGTGGGTGTTGTGATGGCTTCGTCGAAGGCGTTGGTGTGCAGGCTGTTGCAGTTGTCGTAAATGGCGATCAGGGCTTGCAGGGTGGTGCGGATGTCGTTGAACTGGATTTCTTGCGCGTGCAGGCTGCGGCCGCTGGTCTGGACGTGGTATTTCAGCTTTTGGCTGCGTTCGTTAGCGCCGTATTTATCGCGCATGCTGGTGGCCCAGATGCGGCGGGCAACGCGGCCTAAAACCGTGTACTCAGGGTCCATGCCGTTGGAAAAGAAGAAGCTCAGGTTGGGGGCAAAGTCGTCGATGTGCATCCCGCGCGCCAAGTAGGCTTCTACAAACGTAAAGCCGTTGGACAGGGTGAGCGCGAGTTGGCTTAAGGGATTAGCCCCCGCCTCGGCAATGTGGTAGCCGCTGATGGACACGCTGTAGAAGTTGCGCACTTTGTGGTGTACAAAATATTCGGCAATGTCGCCCATTACCTTCAATGAAAATTCGGTACTGAAGATGCAGGTGTTTTGGCCTTGGTCTTCTTTCAAGATGTCGGCCTGCACAGTGCCGCGCACGTTTTCTTGCACCCATTCTTTGATTTTAGCGGCTTCGGTGTCGGTGGGTTCGCGCTTATTGTCTAGCTTGAATTTGTCCAAGTTTTGATCGACGGCGGTGTTCATAAACATGGCCAAAATTGTCGGCGCTGGGCCGTTGATGGTCATGCTGACTGAGGTGCTGGGCGCAGTAAGGTCAAAGCCGCTGTACAGCACCTTCATGTCGTCTAGCGTGGCAATGCTTACGCCGCTGTTACCCACTTTGCCGTAAATGTCGGGGCGGGTGGCGGGGTCGGCACCGTACAGGGTGACGGAGTCAAACGCTGTGCTTAAACGCTTGGCGGGCAAGCCCTCGCTCACCATCTTGAAGCGGCGGTTGGTGCGAAAGGCATCACCCTCGCCTGCAAACATCCGCGTGGGGTCTTCGCCCTCGCGTTTGAAAGCGAAGGTGCCTGCGGTGTAGGGGAAGCTGCCGGGCACGTTGTCTAGCATCAGCCACTTCAAAATTTCGCCGTGGTCTTCAAACTGTGGTAGCGCGACTTTGCGGATCTTCGTGCCGCTCAAGCTGGTGGTTGTTAATGCCGTGCGAATTTCTTTATCGCGGATTTTCACCACATACTCGTCGCCTGCATACGCCGTTTGCATGTCGGGCCATTGCTGCAATAGCTTGCGTGCGCCGGGGTCTTGGGCGGCTTTGCGGTGGGCGGCTAAATCTAATGCTGCCTCAGCTGCAGGGGCGCGGTCGGGTTTGCCGATTTTCAGCATGCGGGCTGCTGCCTGCAACTGCTGAATCTCGCGTGCCAGCGTAGCCTGCTCGCGTGCTTTGCGCTTATACGCACGCACGGTGTCAGCTATCTCACTTAAGTAGCGGGTGCGTGCTGCCGGGATGATGGGGGTTTGGTTGGTGCTGTGGCGAGTGTTCACCAAGGGCAGTGAGCCGTCTTTCATCTGCAACCCCAAGGCGGCTAGGCGCGGCTTCATGGCCTGGTAGAGCGCGGTTACGCCGTCGTCGTTAAAGCGCGCGGCCATGGTGCCAAACACGGGCATGTCTTCCATGCGCTTGCTCCACGCCTCTTGGTTGCGTTGCACTTGCTTGGCCACGTCGCGCAGTGCATCGTGCGAGCCTTTGCGGTCAAATTTATTAATCGCTACAAACTCGGCAAAGTCCAGCATGTCGATCTTTTCTAGCTGCGATGCCGCGCCAAACTCGGGCGTCATCACGTACATGGGCAGATTCACATGCGGCACGATAGCCGCGTCGCCTTGGCCAATGCCGCTGGTCTCGACGATGATCAAATCGAACCCTGCGCATTTGCAGGCGGCAATCACGTCGGGCAGGGCTTGGCTGATCTCGCTACCAAACTCGCGTGTGGCCAGTGATCGCATAAACACTTTAGCCCCGCCAGACCATGGGCTGATAGCGTTCATACGAATACGGTCACCCAACAACGCACCACCCGACTTGCGGCGTGATGGGTCAATCGAGATCAACGCCACGCGCAGGCTGTCGTTTTGGTCTAGGCGCAAGCGGCGAATCAGCTCATCAGTAAGTGACGACTTGCCTGCACCGCCCGTGCCGGTAATACCAACTACCGGTATTGCTGCAGATTTAATAGCTGCTTGAGCAGTTATATTATGCCCTATCGCCTTGTTTAGCTTATTATTTTCAATGCTGGTGATGAGTTGCGCCAAGCTGCGCCACGCCTTGTCGGTGTGGCCTGCGATGGCCTTTAAATCTTTGGGTGCGTCAACTGACAAATCACGATCACACGACATCACCATCTCGCCAATCATGCCGGCCAGGCCCATGCGTTGACCGTCTTCGGGGCTGAAAATACGCACGCCATGCGCGGCTAGGTCACGAATCTCGTCTGGCACGATCACGCCACCGCCGCCGCCAAACACTTTGATATGTTCGCCGCCACGCTCTTTCAGCAGCTGGGTCATGTACTTAAAGTACTCCACATGCCCGCCTTGGTAGCTGCTGACCGCTATGCCCTGCACGTCTTCCTGCAGCGCTGCGGTCACTACGTCGTCTACGCTGCGGTTATGCCCCAAGTGCACCACCTCTACGCCCATGCTCATCAAAATGCGTCGCATGATGTTGATAGACGCATCATGCCCGTCAAACAGGCTGGCGGCCGTAACAAAGCGCACTTTATGCGTGGGGCGGTAGTCGGCTAGGGCTTTGTAGTCGGCAGATAAATCGGTCATGTGGCTGTCTCCAAAACGCCGCAGTCTTTTGCTGACGGCTAATTGACGTTTACGTAAACGTCAATTAGCGTATTTTCCACTATTTTGGCGACTTTGGTGCCTTATCGCTCACTTTGGCACCCAGACGCTGGCACCTGCTGCAGCTAACGCCAACACCAACAAAACACCCGACCAGCGAATAGAACGCAACGCTAAGACCAAGTCTCGTACCAATGGGCTGACTTCTGGTGGGCTGGGCGTTTGTGCGGTGCCGTTGCTGGCTTGGGGTGCGTTCAACCGCAGGTCAAACCCAGCGGCAGACAGCGTCCACAGCGCGCGCAGCGAAAACATGGCGCTTACCACCAGCAACGTAGCGGCGCTGGCACTGCTCCAGCGTGCGTGCAAATGCGCGGTGGCCAGCACACCCATCAGGCCTACCAGCGCGGCAGACGCCAGTACACTAGCCGCCATCAACGAATTGCGCAGCGTTTGCACTGCCAAAATATCGCCGCCGGGGCGGTTTTGCAAGCCGGCAAACCAGCCTATCAGCGTGTTTTTCATAAAGTAAACTTATTTAACAAATCGGCGTGCAGCCCACATGCCTGCTGCTAAAGCAGCTACAAAAACAATAACATCTACCCCGCCTGTCAGCAGCGATGCCAGCGCTGGCCCCGGGCAGTAGCCCACCAAGCCCCAGCCTATGCCAAACAGTGCGGCCCCTACAACCAATTTGGCATCAATGTCTTTGCGCGTGGGCAGGTCAAAACTAGCCGCAGCCCATGGCCGCTTGCCCGCACGCGGCGTAACCGCAAAAGCCACCAAGGTGACCAGCAGCGCACCGCCCATCACAAACGCCAGCGACGCGTCCCACGCGCCAAAGCGGTTAGGCGCAAAAATGCCGCCGATGTTAAGAAAGCCTATGACTTTGGACGGCTGCGTCATGCCCGACACCACCAAGCCGATGGCAAACAAAGCGCCCAACAGCGCTGCAAACACTATTTTTTTAATCATTTAAGCCTCTAACCCAAGTAAATCCTGCTCAAGCAGCTATGAATAATGTAGTGACTAAAACTGTTGCTATACCTGCGCCCATAAACACTAGCGTAGCCCCCAGCGAGCGTACCGAGCGCCGCCCCAGCCCGCACACGCCGTGCCCACTGGTGCAACCCGAGCCCAGCACCGTGCCAAAACCTACCAGCAAACCCGCGATTACCAACAGCGGTAAGGGCCGCATAGCTACCGTTGGCGTATTCAGCAGCGCTGCCATTACCGCGCCCACCGCCACCAATCCCGCAACAAACGCCCAGCGCCAAGCGCGCTCGCCCTCTTGCGCACCTTGGGTAGGCACCAGCGCACCCGCTGCAATGCCGCTAATGCCCGCTACGCGCCCCAAAGACGCAAGTAACAGCCAGCTGGCAAGCCCTATAAGCACGCCGCCTACTCCCGCTTGTAAAAACGGGTGCGGTAACCAAGCACTGATGTTCATGTCATTTCCTTGATACAACGGATTGTCAAAACTGCAAATCACTACTATACTCCATGGGGTATATAAACTCGTAGTAAAAATGTCCAAACTTCAAGACAGCGCCAAGAAAAAATCCATGTGCGCGCGCCTGGCCCGTGTAGAGGGGCAATTGCGCGGCGTGCAGCGCCAGATCAATGAAGAAGCCGACTGCGAAAAAATTGCCCAGCAGCTGTCAGCCGCACGCAAAGCGCTAGACAAAGCCTTTTTCACCATGGTAGCCTGCATGATCGAGCAAAGCGATTTACCTGCCGACCATGTGGCCGCCATGCTGGCCAAATATGCCTAACAACTAACGTACAGGACATGCGCCATGAACCCGATTCAGCTTTTTGACCCAGCATCTAGCACCTATACCTACGTACTGTTTGACGCGTCTAGCCGCGACGCCATCATCATCGACCCAGTGGACACACAGATGCAGCGCGACTTAGCAACCTTGCGTGAACACCGCTTGCACTTGCGCTACGCGCTAGAAACCCACGCCCATGCAGACCACATTACCAGCGCAGGCAGCTTGATTGAACACACGGGTGCGCAAGTCGCTACGCCTGCGGGCTGCGGCATCAACAGCTCGGCCATTCAGCTGGACAACGGCGATGTGCTGCAGTTTGGCAGCCATACCCTTCGGGCCTTGCATACCCCTGGCCACACGGCAGGTAGCATGTCTTACCTGGTGCAGCAGGGCGATGCAGGGCATGTATTTACGGGAGACACCCTGCTGATTGGCGGGTGTGGGCGCACAGATTTTCAGTCGGGCAGTGCCCACGCGCTGTACCGCAGCATTACCCAAGTTTTATTTGCGCTGCCAGACGACACGTTGGTGTGGCCAGGGCATGACTACAAGGGTCAACGCTGCAGCACCATCGGCTACGAAAAGCATAATAACGCACGTATCTATGACATCAGCACTACGCCGCCGCGCGTTCGCACACTGGAAGAATTTGTACAGCTTATGAACGATTTAAATTTACCCAAACCCCAACGCATCGACGAGGCCGTGCCCGCTAACCTTACCCTCGGGCTGCGCCACGATGCAGGCACCGCCGACGCTGCCTACACTCCCCGTGCAGTTGCTGCCACCGCAGGCTACAGCGGCGACGTATCGCCCCAGCTAGCCCACCGCTGGTGGAAAAGTGGCGAGGCTTATTTGGTCGACATTCGCACCCACGCGGAGCGCGCATGGGTAGGATTTATTCCCGATGTGCCCGGCATTGAATTCAAGGCCTGGCCCGGCATGGCGGTTAATCCAGAATTTGACGCGCAACTGCAAGCCGCTGTGCCGGCAGGTGCCAAAGTGCTTATGCTGTGCCGCTCGGGCCTGCGATCGGTACCCGCAGCGCAGCGTGCCCAAGCGCTAGGCTATACGGCCTACAACATCTTGGAAGGTTTTGAGGGCGACCCGGATGCTGACGCGCATCGCAACACCATGGGCGGCTGGCGCAAGCTAGGGCTGCCTTGGCGGCAAAACTAGGGCTAGGCCACGCAGGCGCTAGCTTTCTATGACAATGCAGTATGGACACAGAACAACTCCTGCAACGTATAGAAGCCAAACGCGATGAGGTAGTTGCCCTCACGCAAGACCTGGTGCGCATCCCCACCGTCAATCCGCCCGGCGATGCGTATGACGCGTGCGCACGGTTTTTAGGCGAGCGACTGGCCAAGCTTGGGTTTGCGGTGGAGTACATCCGCGCAATAGGTGCACCGGGTGACAGCGAAAAATACCCGCGCACCAATGTGGTGGCGCGCTACGAAAGTGGGCTACAAGGCGACTGCGTGCACTTTAATTCGCACATCGACGTGGTCGAGGCAGGTAGCGGCTGGACTGTCGATCCTTTCGGCGGCAAGGTACAAGACGGAAAAGTCTATGGCCGTGGCAGTTGCGATATGAAAGGCGGCCTAGCCAGCAGCGTAATAGCCTGCGAAGCCTTGATAGAAAGCGGCTTGCCGCTGCACGGCGCGCTAGAAATTAGCGGCACGGTAGACGAAGAATCAGGCGGGTTTAGCGGCGTGGGCTACTTGGCAGAGCGCGGCTACTTTAGCAAGCCACGTGTGCACCATGTCATCATCCCCGAGCCATTGGGCGTTGACCGTATTTGCCTAGGCCACCGGGGCGTGTACTGGGCGCAAGTAGAAACCATGGGGCGCATAGCCCATGGATCGATGCCGTTTTTAGGCGACAGCGCCATCAACCACATGAGCGCGTTTATCCATTTGCTTGAAACGCGACTCAACCCAAAACTGGTGCAGCGCAAAACCAAAGAGCCCGTGGAGCCTGCAGGCGCGCGCGTTAGCACGCTTAACATTAATAGCATCCACGGCGGGCAGATAGAGCAGCGCTACGCGGTAGACGCACGCGGCTGGCCCACGGCAGACCTGCCCGCCCCCACAGTGGCGCACAGTTGCCGCGCCGTGCTAGACCGCCGCTTTATCGCAGAGGAAAATTTAGACGATGTGAAGCGCGAAATATTAGACATGCTGCAAGAACTGCAGCGCACGCGCCCGGGCTTTGACTTCAACATTAAAGAGATCATGAGCTTTGTACCCACCGCCACACCGCAAGACGCGCCCGTGGTAGACGCTACCGCACGCGCTATAGCCCGCGTGCTGGGCCGCGAGCCCAGCTACATCTCTAGCCCCGGCACCTATGACCAAAAACACATCGTGCGCACCGGCCACCTGAAGGACGTGATTGCCTACGGCCCCGGCATATTAGATTTAGCCCACCAGCCCGATGAATACGTGGGCATTGCCGAACTGGTGGCCAGCGCCAAAATCATGGCGCTGGCAGCGTTAAATCTAACCACACCGCGTAAGTGAAAGTTACTAATATTAGCTATTTGGTGGCGTAGCGTCATTTTTGACAGCTAATTTGTAGCTAAAAGACCCCTATTGGTAAAAAAACTTGTCAAATTTAACAGGGTGTAGCACGCGCAAGGGCTTAGTTTTGTCTTCAATAGTCTCTTTAACCAAGAGAACTTTATGCAAACTATTGAAAAATCCATCGCTCAAGCCGCCCATGTTGGCAGTCCAGACCCGGCTGTGTCCAGCCATTTGGCGCAACGGATCCAAAGCGAATTCACGCATCGGTGGGACACCTTGTGGAGTGGTAAGTCACTGTTGCACGGCCGCCACCCAGGCCCGAACGCGGTACGTTTGGATGGCAACGATTACTTAAGCCTAACGGGCCACCCAGATATCGTGCGTGCCCAAACAGATGCGATAAAACACGATGGTAGTTTTGTCATTCAATCTAGCGTTTTCTTGCATGGACAACATCCTGTGCGCAATCTGGAGCGCGGACTTGCGTCTTGGTTGGGAAAAGAAGACGGGGTGATTTGCCAATCAGGCTACGCAGCAAACCTAGGCTTATTGCAAGCTATTGCTGACGAAAAAACACCTATTTATTTGGACACCTTAGCGCACACGTCGCTGTGGGAGGGCGCACGTACAGCGCGCGCACCTGCATACGCATTTCGCCATAACGATCCGGAGCATTTGGGAAGAATGATGCAGCGGCATGGCCCCGGTTTGGTGGTGGTGGATTCGGTTTATAGCACTACTGGGGCATTGTGCCCGTTGATGGAGATACTTGATGTGACAGAGAAACATGGCAGCATGATCTTGGTGGACGAATCCCACTCATTAGGCACACATGGGCCACAGGGTGCAGGCCTGTGTGCCGAGCTTGGCGTATCGCACCGTGTGCATTTCATCTCCGCTAGTTTGGCCAAAGCCTTTGCAGGCCGGGCTGGTTACTTTACCGTATCAGCAGCTATGAGAAACTATGTTTTGAGCACGAGCTACCCCAATATGTTCAGCTCATGTTTGCTCGGTCACGAGATAGCAGGCCTCGCCGCTACCTTAGATGTGATCAAAAAATGTAGCAATGAACGGCAACGTTTAATGCAGATTTCTCATCGTTTACGCAGCAATCTTAGCGCTATGGGCTACCCAGTGCACCAAGGCACAGAACAGATCATTGCGCTGGAATCTGGCACTGAGCCAGCTACCATGGTGCTGCGTGATTTGCTAGAAGAACGCGATGTTTTTGGGGCTGTATTTTGTGCACCAGCAACCAGTAAAAATAGAACCATGGTGAGGCTAACGCTGACAAGCTCCATAACTGATGCCGAAATCGATCACGTAGAGCGCGCGGCAGCAGAGGTGGCAGATATTGTCAACCCGCAACAATGGCCCATTGCCAGACGGCATGCCGCCCAACAGCCCTGCAATGCTTAGAACTGGCTCTCGCCAGACCCAGCGCGGCTAGGCAGCCGCGCTAAAAATTCACTGTGCCCCATGCCGTAGGTACTATTGGCGGCAAATGGGAAGAAGGCACCTAGCAAACCTTTGGACAGTCCCAACTCAAAAGTTTGCTCGGTGCGAGTCTCATCTTCGCTGCCCATCGCCATCAATAGCTCGGTGTTAACGAAGTGCGTGCCTTGCCGTATTTTTTGTACCATGGCAATGGACTGGCCAGTGGATTGCGCCAGATCTGCAGCGCAGACTAAATCGCTGCGCAGCTCCAGCTGCAGCCAATGTGCATTGGCATATTTGTCTAGTGCCAGTATGCCAAAGGGTGCCGGTAGCACCATGTATTCAACCCATTGCTTATCGCGCGCCAGCTTGTGTAAATCCAGTTGCACTGTGCTTTCTTGTAGGGCTGCGTATTGCTCTTTTTTTAATGCGCTGCGCCATATAGCTTCGTGAAAATCCATGGGCTTTTGATGCTGCTCCGACAAGATAGCGGTCAAGTGCTTGCCAATATCGTGGTGTTGCTTAGGCACAAATTTGCTGATCAGCCCTTCGTTGAAGGCAGCGATGGCAATCTGCTCGTCAGCCTTGCCCGTCAGCAGCACACGACTGGCAGGAAACACAGGCAGTTTCTTTAAAAACTCTATGCCCGTCATCGCGGGCATAGCAAAATCCACGACGCAGCTTTGGCTAAGACCATATCGGTGATGGTTGCCAGTCCAATATTCTAAAATTTCTGGAATAAACAACTTACCTGCTCGCCAGTTGTCGACCAGTTGCTGGTGGTGCCATACGTCCGTTTCCCATAGCGCATGCTGGTGCTCGAAATGCGCTAGGCAGTCATCCACATGCGTAAAAAAGCGTACGCTCCAATCGCGTGGCATGACCAGTGCCAGCATTTCTAGATAGCTGGCATCGTCGTCTAAAAAAACAAGCGAATTAGGGCGGTGGTACAGTGGAAAGTGCATGGTGTGATTGGTTAATTGGTATGATGGTTTGTATAGGAAGTTCAATCGTAAAAGTAGCACCCACTACAGATTCAGATACTACGCTAATAGATCCCCCGGAGGTTTGGACTACTTGCTTGCAATACGCTAAGCCTAAGCCATGACCGGTGTCGTGACTGGTAGAGAAAAAAGGCTCGAAAATGCGAGCCATGTGGTCTGCCTGTATACCCATACCCCTATCAAAGATGGTGATGCGCCCTACACCTGACTTGGTGCCTAGCTCAATACGCAGCTCGCCTACTGTAAAGCGCGACTGCGCTGCTTTTAATGAGTACAGCGCATTTTTTATAAGGTTGTTAATGACTTGTATAAATTGCCGCTCCGAACCAAAAAACCAAAAATCTTCGTGTGCCACTACTTCCACGCAGTCTTCTTCTTTTTTGGAACCAAAAGGGTACTGGGTGACCACTTTGTTAACCAAGCCTGTAGCCGATATGAGCTGCTTGGTTGGCGGTAGCTGCATAAAGCGCGCATTCATCATTTGCAAGTCAATATGATGGTTGATGGTTCTGGTTAATGATTCTAATTTTTTAGAAAGTTTGGCCAATCCACGAATGCGGGTCTTTTCGTCGTTATTACCAGCCTCGGCCAATATGGCTTGGCCTATCAAAGAAACGGTAGCTAAGGGCGTTCGCAACTCATGCGCCATGATGCCGATAACGACTAGAGAGTGGCGTAATCTTTCTCGGCGCAAGTTGGCACTGGATACTGCCAAAGAGATCGCTGCAAAACATGCAAAAAAAACGACAACCATGTGATCGTGGTGAACGAAGTTTAAATTGCCCAATTGCCACTGCGCTAACAATGTGGCCAACACAGACCCTGACAAAAGTCCTAATAATGCCAATCTCCAATCTGTAAGCTGAAAATACGCTACGATCATGGTCGCAAAAGTAGCTAGCCAAATTGCGTTACCGTTATTCATCCAGTACATCCAAGTGAGAAACAAAGGTAGTTGTAACCAACAAACTATTGAAAAATACCGCTGCGTCCAAACATTGGCAAGACCTCGTTGTGGATGAATAAAAAAGAATCCTAAACCTAGCGCAGCAAGAGAGAATCTAATAGCTCCATTTTCATAAGATTGAGGGAAAATTTGGGTCCAAACGTACCAAAACAACGGATGCGCAGTAAGTGTAAAGAATCCCAACCATTTCAAACGAAATAACGAAGGATGAAGTATCGTTTCGGTATTGGGATCCAGAACCTCCTCTTTGAACCGTAACAAAATAGAGTGCCGTGTTAACCACGCGCGAAATGTAAACTTCATTGGTAATCAGCCTCAACGAACCCAGAATAATCTCTGCAACTTCTCACTTTGATTGTGAAGTGTTTTTTTATTAAAAGTATGAGCGAATGCATTCACCCGCTAATTTTGACAGTTTAATTCTCGACGGCCTGCTGGTCGATTGGCTAGGGGCCTTGAAACCTTTTTCAGTAGAGGCTTTGATTGTGCTCGGGCCAGCTGTAACAGGCACCCAGCGTGAGCGCTGGGTGCATGCGGTGTACCCGCCACGCCTAGAAGATGCAGCGATGGCACTGGCAGGCAGTGATGATTTTGGCTACGACTGGCAGGCCAGTGGCTCCCCCTTGGTAGCGTGGCAAACTATTTCGCGTGGAGCGTATGGCGATTTGAGCCGCTGGCGTTTATTGGCCTTAGGGCATGGGCTGCAAAGCGTGGTGCGGATTGAATTTTCACTGCCCAGAGCGCGTGCATTTGAATGCTTTTTATTTACCCCGCAAGCTATGCATGAGCGCGCTGAAGCTGCGGCGCTGGTATGGTCGGCGTTGAACATTTGGCCCAAAATTAAACGCACTATTGGCGACGTTACCTGCCCGCTAAGCCGCAGAGAAAAAGAATGCTTGGCTTTGGCTTTTGACGGCTTGACGGCCGCCGACAGTGCCAAAATTTTAGAATGCAGCGAAAGAACGGTAACCTACCATATTGCCAATGCCATGCGTAAATTACAGGTGGACAATAAACTGGCCGCGATAGAGCGCGCTTGTTGGTACGGCGTGCTGTGACACTAGGTCACACTGTTATTGCATAGGTTGCCGTCAACTGAGCACCCTGCTGCGCGTTGTACTTGACATGCGCATGCTCACAATGACCTACCGGTGTATCACATGGCTATGGGCATTACCGCTTACCGTGCTGGGGCTGTGCGTGTGGTGCATGGTTTACTTTGAAGGCCATATTTTTAAAAGAAAATCGGCATCAACCCAGGTAAAGTCTGCTCAGGCAGCTATTATATTTGTAGCGCACAGCGATACTATCAAGTGGTGCTTAGCACGCCACCCGTTGGGGCGTATGGATGCTGTAACCATTGGCTGCTGCGTGCTGGCCTGCGATGCGGCTGCATTGCAACGCACTTGGACGCATGAATGTGTACATGTGCGCCAAGCTTTGCAGTGGGGCCCGTTGTTCCCGCTAGCCTATGCGGCCAGCAGCGTGTGGGCGGGGCTGCGGGGGCGCTGCGTGTATGCAGGCAATTACTTTGAACAGCAAGCCTGTTTGCAAGATACCGCAGCCACACCATCTGAGCACACCCGTTAGTTAGTAGTGACTATGCAACAAGGGTGTGATGTATTACAAATAACAGCTTGATTCATAACGGCACAGGGGACTTACAAGATAAACAGTTTGTAAACAGCGGGAATTACTGCACGGATTCTGCGCTACCGCGAAATACACAGAATATAAAATATAACTATTCTAAGAAAGTAATACCCACAAGCAATCATTTAGTAGCTAGAAATTTAATATGTTTAATGTTTTTAAAACCCCTAACTGGCAATCCACGTTGTCCAGCAAACTGACAGCCTCAGCGCAAGAAGTAACTGACAAAAAAGCTTTGGCTTATTTGGTGCCACGCAAGTTTGAAAGCTTAGAAGTTTGGTTGCTGATGTTTTGCGGCACCTACGGGCTGCTGGTCACGGCGCTGGTGGTTAAAGGTGCGCGCGATATTTTACTTGCCTGCGTGTGCTTGATTTGTATGGCGGTATGGCGGCGCTTTAACCCTGCGCGTAACCGCACCAGCTGGGTGCTGGGCTCGCTAGTGGCACTGGCTATCGTTTGCTGGATCTACTTAGACCCGCGCAGCGGCGGCAGTACTGGCCCGTATTTGTTCATGTTGATCATGATGGGCACAGCCTATCCGCTGCTGATGGAAACTGGTGAAGCAGTGTTTTTTTCAGGCTGTTTGATCGCGCTGTATTCTTTTAGCCGATACAAGAACGGTAATGTATCCACCGAACTGTTTATGCTGCGCGGTTTGCTGCTGCTGGGTATTTGCACTTTGTCAGGGCGCTTTGGTTCGGTGCTGCGCAAAGCTGAGCAGAGCATCGACCTGCTGCGCCGCGATAGCGCCAGCTTGGCATACAACGAACATGGCTTAACCCGCTATGGCACGCGGCTGCTAGTGCAATGCCGCCTTGAGGTACAACCCTGCACGCTGGTGCTACTGGTGCTGCCGCAAGACTGGCATGCGCCGCTGCATGAGGGCGGCCACAGCAGTGAATACTCTGCTACCCGCGCGCTTAAGCTGCGTACCCGCGCGCTGCGCGACATGGTCTTGCACTTGACGTTAAGCATGCCAGCCAACAGCGTGGTCTCGCGTAACGCGCAAGGTGACTGGCTGGTTTTGGTGCCTTGGTTTGACAGGCAGTCTGTGGCTAATACCCTGGAGTCAGCTTTTGGTAGCCCGCTGCAGCTGCCGTTTGGGATACGCAAAGACGAAATGTTTGTTGCGCTAACGCCTTGCTTAGTTGCCAGCGATGGCGTAAGCGACACGGTTCAAAGCATGGCGGCGCGCGCCCAAGACATTTGGGAGCGCGCCGTGCGCACCGGCGCGGTAGAAGCCGCGTACTAAACCGCGTACTGAGGCTTTAAGCCTCAGCAGGAATGCGCAGCTTTTGGCCCGGGTAGATCTTGTCGGGGTGGCTAAGCATTGGTTTGTTGGCTTCAAATATCACCATATATTTATTAGCGTTGCCGTAGTACTCTTTGGCAATGGCGCTGAGTGTGTCGCCACGTACCACGTCATGGAACTGGCTCTCGTCGCTGCCATCAGCCGCGCTCATCAAGTTGTCGACATCGGACACACCGTCCACGTTGCCGCAGCATAAGGTGACTTTTTCTACTGCCTCCATCGTGGGCGCTTCGCCTTGTACGGTTACTTTGCCGCTGGCACCGTCAAAGTCCACAAACAGGCCAGTGGTGCCTAGGTTTTGCGACTCAATATAAGTTTTGATACCTTGCGCGGCTTGCGCGTTCAGCTCTAACAGCGACGGCTGGGCCGCGGGATCGGCAGCGGCCGCTGCGGCAGCTTCTTCCACTTTCTTTTTGCCAAATAATTTTTCGCCCGCTTCTTTGATAAAACTAAACATGCCCATGCTATTACTCCTGTTGGTTATAGATTAAATATTCTTCGACAACAGAGTATGCACCTTAAAGTATGCACTTTTTGTGACCTGCTGTATCAGGGCATGTCCTGAGCTGGGGCCTATCCACAACCCGTACATAATGCGGGCATGACTTTTTTGGCATTAGACGTTGGCAACACGCGACTTAAATGGGCTTTGTACGAGCGAGCCCAACCGGGCGCGCCCTTGCTAGACCAAGGCGCTGAGTTTTTGGAGAACATCGACAACCTAGCCGAAGGCGCATGGAGCCACATTGCCCAGCCGGGCACCATGCTGGGCTGTGTGGTGGCGGGTGATGCGATCAAGCGGCGTGTAGAGTCGCAAATTGAAGAGCGCTGGGACACAGGCGACCTCTACAGTGACGGCAGTTTTCGCCCACGCTGGGTGGTCTCTGGCAGCGCCGAGGCAGGCCTAGTCAACGGTTACGACCACCCTGCCCGCTTAGGCGCAGACCGCTGGGTAGCGATGATTGGCGCATGGCACGGCATGCGTACCCGCCTGGTACCCGGCGAGCCCGCCCGGCCACTGGTCGTGGTGATGGTAGGCACCGCGGTAACGGTAGAGGCGATTGATGGTACCGGCAAATTTTTAGGCGGTTTTATTTTGCCCGGCCACGGCATCATGCTACGCGCGCTAGAGTCTGGCACCGCAGGCTTGCATGTGCCTACGGGCGAAGTCACTGAATTTCCTACCAACACCAGCGACGCGCTGACCAGCGGCGGCACCTATGCCATAGCCGGGGCCGTGCGCCGCATGCACCACCACTTGCACCAGCGCACCGGCCAAGTGCCGTGGGTAGTGATG
>JAYSWJ010000205.1:0-3595 GCA_043718065.1 Polaromonas sp. | reverse complement strand
CGCGACAGATAATGCCGCGCAGCAAACACAATGCGCCGCTGCTTAAGCGCGCTGATGCTGCCTGCCGCGCCGCCGTGCGTGCTGCTGCGCCGCTTGCGCACTTCTACAAACACCAGCGTACCGTCGGGTGCCTGCATAATTAAATCTACCTCGCCACCGCCCCGGCCCGGGGTTTTAAAATTGCGCATGACCAATCGAAGGCCTTGTTTTTCTAGGTAAGCCAAGGCCAAGTCTTCTGCCGCGTCGCCTACCCGCTTGGTGGTGGGTGGCTTGGAAGGCGCGGTGGGCTTATTTGTCGTTATGCTTGGGGTTGCAACGCGCGCACGGTTTGAAAACATTGTTTGCAAAAAAATAAAAAAAGTTAAAACTGGCGTGCTAGTCTCACAGACCACAGATCAGGATTCGATTGAACACACCACCATTACACGCATCGTACAGCCTGGCGCAGGGCGCGGCCCAAGCGGCAGCCGGGCAACAGCACTACCCCCAAGGTGCGCTGTACGTGGTGGCCACGCCCATTGGCAACCTAGCCGACATCACCCTGCGCGCCCTGCACGTACTGGGTTTGGTCGACGCCATTGCCTGCGAAGACACCCGCCACACCCAAGCCATGCTGCGCGTGTACGGCATCACCAAGCCGCTGCTGGCAGCGCATGAACACAACGAACGCGAGGCCGCGCAACTCATCATCACCCGCCTGCGTGCAGGCGAGCGCGTAGCGTATGTGAGCGACGCAGGTACCCCCGCCGTGAGCGACCCCGGCGCGCGCCTGTGTGCCGACGTGCGCGCCGCAGGCCTGCGCGTGCTGCCCCTGCCCGGTGCCAGCAGTGTCACCGCGCTGCTGAGCGTGGCGGGCATTGCCGACGACACTGGCGCCTACATCTTCCAAGGCTTTTTATCCACCAAAGCCAAAGAACGCGAAGCCCAAGTAGCCACCATCGCCACCGAGCCCCGCGCCGTGGTGCTGCTAGAAGCCCCCCACCGCATAGAAGCCTTGGCCACCGCACTGGCCGCGCTAGGCGAGCGCAGCGTAACCCTAGGCCGCGAGCTCACCAAACAGTTTGAAGACATCGCCACCGTGCCCGCACAAGGCATCACCGCATGGCTAGCCGCAGACCCCCACCGCACCCAAGGCGAGTTCGCCATCGTCATCCACCCCCGCGCCACCGAAGCCGCGCAAACAACCCAAGGCCAGCGCGTGTTGCAACTGCTGCTGGCAGAGTTGCCGACTAAAACAGCAGTCAAGTTGGCAGCAGACATTACGGGCGAGCCGCGTAATGCGCTGTATGAATTGGCTTTGTCGCTTAAATCGGATAAATGAGGATTTATGGTGCCACTTAGCCCTGTAGTCCTAGTATTTACTGCTCAAGCAGCTATTAAATTTATAGTAAATTAAGTGCATTCTTGAAGGAGCACGTATGCCCAGCACCCCCGAGGAAAACCGCAGTAACGCGATGGCTTTCTATGAGCTAATGTTCAACCAGTGCAAACCGCGTGAAGCCGTAGAGCGCTATGTGGGAGCAAGCTATACACAACATAACCCACACGTGGCGGATGGCAAGGACGCCTTTGTCGCGTACTTTGAACAGATGGCGCGGGATTATCCGGGCAAGCAAGTCCACTTCAAGCGATCTGTAGCCGAAGGCAGTTTTGTTGTCCTTCATTGCCATCAGACTTGGCCTACGGACAAGAACAAGGACTGGGCGGGCATCGATATATTCCGCTTCGACAGCGAAGGAAAAATCGTCGAACACTGGGACGTGCTGCAGGCTGTGCCGAGCGAATCAAAGCACTCGAACACCATGTTCTAGAGTGAGGGCGATGGTACCTAAACCTTCATTTCAGCCAACGCGCGCGCACCTACTGCTTAATACGTTGTACGAATTGGCTTTGTCACTTAAATCGAGTGCATAGTCTTTTACCAATGAAATATGCCGACAGTCCAAGTATTTATTAATTATTTAGCTATTAAATATATAGCAATTTTAGTAACCGATAACTTTATATACGCGGAACATCCAAAGGGCTGGCTGTGCAGAGATCGCAGGTGCGGGTCAGCGGTTGCTGGGAACTTCCATGCATGACATAAGCTTGTTGATGGCTGGTAATGTGCTGCCGTTAGCAGCGCAGGGAGCGATGCGTGCGCTGCGTTTGCGTACGTGCAAACAGCTCGTATTTCACAGGGTTCACGCCCCGCATCGGCGTATCCGGCGACGCTGCCATCGAACAGAGCGCACTTTGCTTTCATCAAAACGCGCAAACATACGCCATAATTTGCCTCATGTAGGGGGCTGGAGATTTCATCCCCCTTATCCGCAACCACCTCGCGTGGTTCAGTCCAACAAGGTTTATCTGTCGCAGGAGGCGCGCTTGGTTTATTTCAGCTTGGTCTCGCGACAGATAAACGCTATTCGTTAGCCACCAACGCGAGATCCATAATGACCTCAGATGAAATTCTTGACGCAATAGAGGAGTACATTGATCAGCATGTTCTCAATATGCGTGGCTCAATTCACCAAGACCCCTATAAGAGCGATTTTTTTCGTTTGTTCGCCGCTGCCTACAATGGCGGACATATGAGCTTTGATAGTAATCCTCGCCTTACGTCGGCAGGGCTCAGGGATGCTCTGGAGCCACGTATACCTGAAGTTCTCGCCTTACCGTTGGCGCAGGATCTCTTGGTCTTCTGGCAGGAGTGGACTTATGCGTGGGATCTATCAGGCCAACGTGAGTAGCGGCTTAGACCATCCGAGTTTGGTGGCTAACAATTCGTTCAAGCCGACCCCGTGTCGTGGCGTCGGCCATGTGCTTTACGCTACACTTGCACACGTCTGCCGCCCCGCCACAGGGCGGCCTAACTCAAGCGTTAGACATCAAATTGGAGCAGTCATGCGCTATCCCACGTTCTTGAAGTCGACTTTTGTTTCTATGATGTTAGCAGTGTCCACTGGCGCGCAATCGCAGGTGATGTCCGCAGCTTGCTCGGAACCAAAAGGTACTAGATTCGACCAAGTCGCTGCTGAGGTAAAGCAGGATTCCGACGGGTTCGCAGGCGTTAATCCCCAATTTGTGATCTCTGCGAACAATCCCAAGCTTCTAACGGTTATTTGGCCGGATACGAAGTCGATGGGTGCCGCCGCACGCCAAAACACGCATGAAGCAGCAATAATCGACTCGTCACCAGACATGGTGACTGCGGTTGTGCTCTATGAAGCAAGAGTAAATATGTATACACTGTTCCCCAATAAGGGCATCGTCTATATGAGTACACATCGACAGATACCGTTTGGTCAACTCCAACTCCACTCTGCCGCTTCCAGCTAGGGTCTTGCCATTTACCGAAAGCCACTAGCAGACCGGGGTCGCTGGCTTGCTTCTCTGCTGTCAATGTGTCCATACGCGCTACTTCAAAGCTACGCTTCATGCGGCCTGCAATGCGCGTCTCACGCGCCATTAGCATCTGCTGGCCGCCGGGCACCCAGCCTGCGAACTCTATGTAGCCTAGCTCGGGGCTGCTGCTGGCGGGGGGCAATATTTCAATGGTCCATTGGTCGGCAGTTTTGCGAAACACCCACAGCTCGCGCCAGGTGTCCAG
>JAYSWJ010000204.1:0-9018 GCA_043718065.1 Polaromonas sp. | reverse complement strand
TTGGTGATCGGTTAGTTTCGTGCAGGTTATGTGTTTGCCCGTGGACTCCATCGCTTTTTAATTGTGATTGATAGGAGTCCCATTCATGGGCAATAAACTGTACGTTGGCAACTTGCCATATTCTGTTCGCGACGAAGACCTGCACGAGGCATTCAGTGCTTTCGGCGGCGTAACCAGCGCTAAAGTAATGATGGAGCGCGATACCGGTCGCTCTAAGGGTTTCGGCTTTGTCGAGATGGCTAGCGATGCTGAGGCATTGGCGGGCGTCGAAGGCATGAACGGCCAACAGCTCGGTGGCCGTGCCATCGTGGTGAACGAAGCCCGTCCGATGGAGGCACGTCCTCCTCGCGGCGGCGGCTTTGGCGGCGGTGCCGTAGTGGCGGCGGCGGCTTTGGCGGCGGCGGCGGTGGTGGATACGGCGGTGGCGGCGGCGGTGGCCGTAGCGGCGGCGGTGGATACGGCGGCGGCGCTGGCGGTGGTAGCGACGGCGGTTTCCGCAGTCCCTACGGCGGCGGCGGTCGCAGTGGCGGCGGCAGCACCGGTGGTGGTGGCGGCGGACGCGGCGGATACTAATCTGCCCATAACGCTTCCTGCGAAATTATGATTTCGTGAAAAAAGCCCCTCGCGGGGCTTTTTTGTTGTCTTTAGTTATCTAAACCGCCACACAAACAGTGTGATTTTTTGTTGAAACGTCATAAAATCATTAATAGTTAGTAACTTATTGCATGCTTGGTACGGTGCCACGGCTTAGCATGGAGTGTGGTGAATATCCACTACATGC
Organism: Polaromonas sp.; assembly: GCA_043718065.1. GTDB lineage: Bacteria > Pseudomonadota > Gammaproteobacteria > Burkholderiales > Burkholderiaceae_C > JAAFIP01. Next base: position 8,237 of record JAYSWJ010000204.1, on the reverse strand, counting down.
CTTATGCGCTAAAAGTCAAAATTAAATTCGTAAGGCAAAGCGATGGGATTTTTTAGTTGGTTCTCGGCAAAACCTGCCGCCGGTTCGTCGTTGTCAGCGCAAACTGATATTCACATGACGCTGGCCGACGCGACGCGTCCATTTGCGCCCAAAGCTAACAACGCAAGCGCCGCCAAAGCCATCGCACAACCTGCGGCCAGCAGCTCGGCGCAACGCTTAGAACAGCGCCGATCAGAACGCAACGCCAGGCGCGAGTTATTGTTTCAAGTCGTGCGCGAGTCTATGGTGCGCGTGGGTGTGCTGTCGTCGGCGTTTAAATTTAAAGTTTTAGCGTTAGACCAACGCGGCCAAACGTTTTTGGTCATGATTGATTTGTCAGCCGAATTTGCAGGCGAGACTGACAAACTCGCCGAAATTGAAAGCCTGATCTCCCAATCTGCCAAAAACCGATTTGATCTGGCAGTTCAAGCGGTTTATTGGCGGTTTTATGACACTGTGGTGAGCAACACCGTAAGCCGCAGCCACGCAACCAGCGCTGTGTCCAGTGCACCGGCACCTTTGTTTGGTTTGCCCCCCAAGGCGCGGCCTGCTACCGAGCTGCCTTCTGCAAAATCGTTTGCTACTACGCAGCCTTTAGGGCGTGCCCGTGCACAGCCCACAACTGAGCCTAAGCCTAACCCCCAAAGCGCGCCGGCCAAACCCTTTGCCGCCGCTGCCAAAACAGCCGCAGGCGATGCACCCGACCCGCTAGATACTTATGAGGTAGAAGCTTTTAAGCGCGCTTTAGCCTCTGGAGCGCAGCCGGGTATGTCTATTCCTTTGGGCGGCGCTACACCGGCCGCATACACAGCCCAAGTTGCCCCTGCTAGTGTTGCACCGCGTAACGGGTATGCCGCCATACCAGCATCTACCACAGCGCCTGCCGCAAAGCCTAGTGCACCACCACCCAGCACAGCAGCCATCGCGGCAGCTGCAGCGGCCTCCAAAGCGGCTGCCATGGCCGCCATTCATAACAAGCTGCTGTTAACAGGCTATGAAGACACCGAAATGCCAGACCCCGATGCGCCAGTGCTCAGCCCTACGCAGTACGGCGACCTGCATTAATCGCACTGCGCGCTACACTTTTACTGTCCGTACTGCGGGTCTCGCCTAGGTAGCCTTGGCCATTTGGCGCGTGGGCTTACACTGGTGGCTGTGCCCCACCCCATCTACTGATTGCCTGTGCTATGCAAAACCATCTTGCTGTTTCCGACTACTTGCGTAGCCATATCCGCACAGTGCCTAACTGGCCCGCGCCGGGTGTGCAGTTTCGTGACATTACGCCGCTGCTGCAAAACCCACGCGTGTTCCGCGTGTTGATTGATGCCTTTGTGCACCGCTATATGGACCCTGCGTTGCGTCCCGATGTGGTCGCAGGGCTAGACGCACGCGGCTTTATCTTGGGCGCGGTGGTGGCCCATGAATTGAATGTTGGATTTGTGCCAATTCGTAAAAAAGGCAAGCTGCCATTTACGACTGTGGAGGAGACTTACGAGCTGGAATACGGCAGCGCCACAGTTGAGCTGCACACTGACGCCGTAACTCCAGGCCAGCGTGTGCTGTTAATTGACGACCTGATCGCCACTGGCGGTACCATGATGGCGGGTAAAAAACTGCTCGAAAAACTCGGCGCTATCGTTATGGAAGGTGCTGCCATCGTCGATTTGCCCGAACTCGGTGGCTCGGACAAGCTGCGGGCCAGTGGCCTTGCGCTGCATACGCTAGTAGATTTTGCAGGGCATTAGTTTATAGCTTACGTAAGCTTACAAAACAGCTACTTAGCTTTGCAATCATAAGTATACATACCGGCGTCTTACAGCGTTAAATACAGTCTACAAAATGTGCTTTTAAAGCGCAGCTGAAAGGGACCGTATGAGCGCAACTCTAATTATGGGTAATGCTATGTCCAATCTTCAAGCCAGCCCCGGCAATTATGAGCCTGTCGCTGCCACGAGCAGCAGCGACAGCATGTCACCTATCCGCCCATTGTGGGCCGCTGTCGGTGTGCTGAGCATTTGCGTGTTGGCCCTAGGGGCTACGGTCATCCACATCAACCAGCGCCCAGCCGAGCCTACGGCCCAGGCCTTCATGCCTAACCTGTCTGCGCTCACACCTGAAGTGCCTGACACCGCAGTACGTAATGGCGTCATTACCGAAATGGCGACCGATAAATCTGTTAATAAATCTGTTGGCACACCCGTTGAAGGCCAAGTAATACCTGCTCAAGCAGCTCCTAAATCGATAGTAAAGCAAGTGCCCAAGCCATTGCCTGCTAAAACTGCTGCGGCTACCACGGCACCTGCGGCCGTGGCCCAAAGTGGTCCAGCTAAAGCGGCCACACCTGCCCCTGTGGCTACCACCCCAGCCAAGGCAGTGTGCGCTAGCTGCGGCACGGTAGAAGCAGTGACGCCCATTACCCGTGAAGGCAAGGGCAGCGGCGTAGGCATTGTGGCTGGGGGCGTACTGGGCGCTGTAGTGGGCAACCAAATTGGCGGCGGCAATGGCCGCACGGCAGCTACCGTGCTGGGCGCGGTGGGCGGCGGCTGGGCAGGCAATAAAGTAGAAAAGAATATGAAAAAAGACACCATCTACGCCGTACGCGTGCGCATGGAAGACGGTTCGGTTACCACTAAAGAGCTGGGCACTGCCCCAGCGGTAGGCGCGCCTGTCACAGTTGACGGCGGTAACCTGCGCGCCAGCGACGGCAGTGTGTTTGGCGCAGCCCCTGCGCAACGCGCCAACACGGCGCCTGTTGGCGCCAGCCAGTCTAGTGGCGGCAGATCAAATGATCGGTAGTCTGCCAGCTACGGTTTAGCGCAGCGAGGCCAACACGCTTAGATCAGCATTAGCGCATTGATACCTCAGCACTGGTTCATTACTAGCTCAACATTAGCTCAAAACTACCGAGCTTAAACGCCTGCGGTAGGTAGCCACCGTAGGGTCTTGCGGCGGTATATGGCCATCAGCTACTTTAACTTTGGGTGGTTCGATCACGTCCAAAATAGCCAAATAGGTTTTGCGCGCTGTCTCGTCAGCCCAGGTTTTGTCGCGCATCAGTATTTCTAGCAGCTCGTCCATGGCGTTGGTCCACTGGCGCTGGGAGATGTGCAGCTGGGCTAGGCCAAAGCGGGCTTCGAAATCTCGTTTATTAGCGGTTATTTTAGTGGTCAAATCGACTTTGTAGGCCGTAGTATCTGCTCGAGCAGCTACACTATCCATAGCAATTAGTATCCGCTGCACAGCGTCAAATTTGCGGTTAATGCTGATCTTGGACATCACCGGGGCCAAGGCTACTTTGGCGTCGTCGTCTAGTCCGGCTTGCAGCAAGCTACACAGCAGCTCAAACCGCACGTCATCGTTGTCTGGGGCTTGTGCCACGGCTTCGCGCAGTACGGCTACAGCGTCGGGGCTGCCGGGCACGAGGGTGGGGGTTTCTTCAACCGCTTCAGGCTCTGCGGAAGCGGGCGGTAGGTGTTTGTCTAAAAATTCTCGCACTTGGCTCTCGGGCAGCGCACCGGTAAAACCATCGGCAGGCTGGCCGTCCACCATCAGCACGCAGGTGGGAATGCTGCGCACGCCAAACGCGCTGGACAGCTGCGGCTGCGCGTCCGAGTCGATTTTGACCAGCTTAAAACGGCCACCATAGGCGACCTCTAGCTTTTCTAAAATAGGCCCGAGCGACTTGCACGGCGCACACCAAGGAGCCCAAAAGTCCACCAAAACAGGGGTGGTCATCGAGGCTTGGACGACTTCGGCGTCAAAATTTTCTAGGGTGGCTTCAATCATGGCGTACAGGTGGTGCTTAGAACGTAGAATTAAACAATGAAAAACATACAAATCGGCGTACTGATGGGGTCTAGCTCAGACTGGGACACTATGCAGCACGCGGTGCAGATTTTGACCGATTTTGGCATTGCCTTTGAGGCTAAGGTGGTATCGGCCCACCGCATGCCCGACGATATGTTTGCCTACGCCCAAGCCGCCGCAGGCCGTGGGCTGGTGGCCATCATCGCGGGCGCAGGCGGCGCAGCGCACTTGCCGGGCATGCTGGCGGCTAAAACTACGGTGCCTGTACTGGGCGTGCCAGTGGCGTCCAAGCATTTATCGGGCGTAGATTCGCTGCACAGTATTGTGCAAATGCCCAAAGGCGTGCCGGTGGCTACCTTTGCCATTGGGGCTGCAGGGGCTGCTAACGCTGCGCTGTTTGCTATTGCTATGCTAGCTAATACTGACGCTGCCTTGCGCGTCAAGCTGGACGATTTCAGGCGTAAGCAAACGGACGATGCGCGGGCTATGACTTTGCCAGCAGTAAACGGCTGAGGGCGAAATCGGACTGCCGGACGCGAAGGGCGCGAAGGTTACGCGAAGGACGCTAAAGAAGACAGAAAAAAATAAAAAAATACAATATTTTATTTAATAGAGACACCATTTATATTGAGCAATTAACCCGGACTTTTTGGTATTCCTTTCGCGTCCTTCGCGCAACCTTCGCGCCCTTCGCGTCCGGCAGCCCGATTTCGCCCTCAGTCAAACCACAACAAAGTAAAAAATGCAAAAACCCATTCTCCCCGGCACCGCTTTGCCCGATGGTCGCCAGCCTACCTTGGGTGTCATGGGGGGCGGGCAGCTAGGCCGTATGTTTGTGCAGGCGGCCCAGCGCATGGGCTACTTTATCGTGGTGCTGGACGCCGACCCGGCCAGCCCGGCGGGGCAGGTCAGCCAATACCATATTGCTGCAGACTATTTGGATGAGCAGGGCTTGGCGCAGCTGATGCAGCGCAGTGCCGCCATTACCACCGAGTTTGAAAATGTGCCCGCGCCCGCGCTGGTGACGCTGGGCGCACACCGCCCGGTAGCGCCCAATGCCGAATGTGTGGCCATTGCGCAAGACCGCCGGCTGGAGAAGGCCACGCTGGCGAAATTAGCCCAAAAATCTGGCATTGGCCCTGTGCCGTTTGCCGTTATCGAGACGGCAGCAGACCTGGCCGCCGCGCCCGAGCATTGCCTGCCCGGCATGCTAAAAACCGCCACACTGGGCTACGACGGCAAAGGCCAAATCAAGGTGGCCACGCGGGCAGAGCTGGCCACAGCGTGGGCGCAGCTAAAAAGCGTGCCCTGTGTGCTAGAGCAGTTTGCGCCGCTGGTGGCCGAATGCTCGGTGGTGCTGGCGCGAAGTGCCGACGGGCAGGTGGTGAAGCTGCCGGTAGCGCGCAACGTGCACATCAACAGTATCTTGGCATTCAGCGAGGTTTATGACGGTAATTTGCCTGTAGAGCTTATAGATGCTGCTCAAGCAGCTAGTCAATGCATAGCAGAGGGTTTGGACTATGTAGGCGTATTGTGCGTAGAATTTTTTATCTTGAAGGACGCCAACGGGCAACTAAGTGCCACCAGCCCACTGGCCATTAACGAAATAGCGCCGCGCCCGCACAACAGTGGCCACTGGAGCATGGACGGCTGCAATGTGAGCCAGTTTGAGCTGCAAGTGCGCGCGCTGTGCGGTCTGCCGCTGCCCACGCCGCGCCAGCACAGCGCCAGCATCATGCTGAATATTTTGGGCGACCAGTGGTTTACTGCGGACGGTAAAATCCGCTCGCCCGACTGGTCTGCCGTGCTGGCCCTGCCCGGGGTGCATTTGCATTTGTACGGCAAGCTAGACGCGCGCAAGGGCCGCAAAATGGGCCACCTGAACATAACAGCAGCTACCGTCCAAGAGGCCCGCGCGGTAGCCGCGCAGGCAGCTGCCGTGCTGGGCGTGCAGTTTGCATAATCTATGGCCCACGCTATTTTATCCATAGCTGCTGCAGCAGATATCATAAAGGCTGGGGGCTTGGTGGCCTTTCCTACTGAGACGGTGTACGGCCTGGGGGCTGATGCGTCTAGCGACGCGGCTGTGGCAAAAATATTTGCTGCTAAAGGCCGCCCCGCCGACCACCCGCTGATAGTGCACGTGGCCAACATGGCGGCAGCCGAGCAGTTTGCAGCCGCCATGCCCGACTTTGCACGCAAGCTGTGCGCGGCCTTCTGGCCTGGGCCGCTGACCATCATCGTGCCGCGCCGTGCGGGCGTGGCCACGGCCAGTGCCGGTGGCCAAAACTCCATTGGCCTGCGCTGCCCCGCGCACCCGATGGCGCTAGAGTTTTTGCAGGCTTGCGCAGCACTGGGCGTGGCCGGTGTGGCTGCGCCCAGCGCCAATAAATTTGGCAAAGTTAGCCCCACCACAGCGCAGCATGTGCGCGATGAACTGGGTGCCGAGCTGACCGTGCTAGACGGCGGTGCGTGCGATGTAGGCATAGAGTCCACCATCATCGACTGCACCCGCAGCGCGCCTGTGCTGCTGCGCCCCGGCGTGCTGAGCACGCAGCAGCTAGAGGCTGCGATGGGCCGCAATCTGCTATCAAATACGCAGCTGCTTGAGCAGGATTTAATTGGGTTAGAAGACGATTTTTCATTAAATTTTAGTGCTCCAAGAGCCTCGGGCACGCTAGAGTCGCACTACGCGCCTAACGCACGGCTGCGCTTGATGGACGCCAAGGCGCTGCAAACTGCGCTTAACTTATTGGGCGAAGACGCGGCCAATATGGCGGTGTATTCGCGCGTGGTGCTGATGTCAAAATCTACCCGCCTGATCTGCCGCCGCATGCCCGACGACGCGCTGGCCACCGCGCAGCAATTGTTTGCTGTGCTGCGCACTTTTGACGCGCAGGGCGTGAAGCTGATTTGGGTAGAAACACCGCCCGAAGACAGCGCCTGGGACGGCGTGCGCGACCGCCTGCAGCGCGCTGCTGCACATTAGGGGGCATTAGGTGCCCATTAAGCGTACAACCAAAGCACACTAGCTGCGCACCAATAGCGCCTTAATAGCGCACTAGCTGCGCACCGCAAAAATGTGACAGCACGCTAGAACTTTTTATTACCAAGGGCGCAACTGCCAAGCCGTTAAGATAGGGCCTAGCCTTACGCAGCTTTGCACCAAAGCTGCGCAACCCTATGCATCCTGCGCGGTCCTATGTTCTCCCCAGCGGGTTACTTAGGCATCCCAATGCCCCTAATTTCAGTGGAGTCACTATGTTTTTAAAGCAACCCGGCCGCGCGCGGCTGCGTACCGGTCTGATGGCCATGCTGGCAGCTTGCGCCATGGTGGCCTGCGGCGGTGGCACCAGCACGGTGTCTACACTGGTGCCCTCGCGCTTTGTGGCGTTTGGCGACGGTACGGCCGACCTGGGCCAAGTGGGCGGCACGGTGTACACCGTTAAAGACGGCAGCATCTTGGGCTTTGTGCAGCAACTGGCGGCCAGCTACGGCGGCAGTATCACCACACAATCTGCCGGTGGGCAAAGCTGGGCACGCGGCAACGCACGCATAGCGCTCAAGCCCGACGCCGCAGGCAATGCGGCCACGCTCACCATGGCCGAGCAGATTGACGCATTTTTAGCCAGCAACACCGTAGGCCAAGACGACGTGATCGTGCTGAGCGCGGGCATCAGCGACATGGTGGTGCAAGGCGACGCGCTAGCGGCAGGCACCATCACTGCTGACCAAGCCCTTGTCAACATCGAAGCCGCAGGCAAAGCCATGGGCGCGCAGGCAAAGCGCCTTGTGGCGGCAGGCGGCAAGCATGTGGTGGTGGCTGGCGCGTACGATGTGGGCAAGTCGCCCTATGCCACGGCGCGCGGCATCACGGATACGCTGCAAGCGGCCACGTTAAAGTTTAACGAAGCGCTGTTGGTAAGCTTGGTGAACGACGGCAACAACGTGCTGTATGTCGACTTTGCCAACCGCATCAACCTGTTTGTCGCCTCGCCTGCAAGCTACAGCTTTGTCAACGCCACCACCCCAGCCTGCACCACGCCCACCGCCAGCACCTGCACACCTAGCACCATCACCGCAGGCGTGGCGTACAACACCTACCTATTTGCCGACGACCGTTACTTCACCCCAGCAGCCAACCGCGCGCTCGGCGGGCTGGTGTATGAGCGCGTGAAGGCGCGCTGGTAGCCGCTGCGGCTTTGCTTCATCGCAAGTCGAAGATGTCTTTGCTTTGACTTCGCGGTTTCGCGGCGCAGTGCTGGTTCTTCTTGTCTCGAAGATGTTTGTTTTTAGACCTCGCGGTTTCGCGGTGCAGTGCAGGCCCTGAGGTTGCGCCCCGGTCAGCGGCCCCCTGCGGGGTGAGCTTCTGCAGTACTTGTATGTTACGG
>JAYSWJ010000203.1:0-24348 GCA_043718065.1 Polaromonas sp. | reverse complement strand
CCGAGCCGTTCGTGCCCGCTATCCCGGGGTTGTCCGAGACCGGCTTCCTCACCAGCGATACGATGTGGGACGCGCTCGAAGCGCGCGATACGGTTCCTCCCCGGCTTGTCATCATCGGCGGCGGGCCGATCGGCACCGAACTGGCGCAGGCCTTCGCCCGGCTCGGCAGCGCGGTGACCCTGATCGAGGCCGGTCCCCGAATATTGCCCAACGAGGACGAGGACGTCTCGACCTTTATGGCCGACGTGCTGCGGGGCGAGGGGGTCGCCGTCCGAACCGGGCACGAAGCGGTGCGCTGCGAGGCGAAATCGCTGATCGCCCGGCATGGCGACACGGAAAGCGCGTTCGCGTTCGACGACATCATCGTCGCGGTCGGGCGCAAGGCGCGGTTGACGGGATATGGGCTCGAGGAGCTTGGCGTCGAAACCGGCAAAACGGTCGTGGTCGATGAGACGCTCCAGACCATCTACCCCAATATCTTCGCGGTCGGCGATGTCGCTGGACCCTACCAGTTCACCCACGTCGCGTCGCACCAGGCGTGGTACGCCGCGGTCAACGCATTGTTTGGTACGTTTAAAAAATTCAAGGCTGACTACCGCGTCATTCCAGCGGCCACCTTTATAGACCCCGAGGTAGCGCGTGTAGGATTGAACGAGCTAGAGGCCAAAGCGCAGAACGTGCCTTATGAGGTAAGCAAGTATGGCATCGACGACCTTGACCGCGCCATTGCCGACAGCGAAGCCTACGGTTTTATCAAAGTACTGACGGTGCCGGGCAAAGACAAGATCCTCGGGGTAACCATTGTTGGCGTGCATGCGGGCGACCTGCTGGCTGAATACGTACTGGCAATGAAACACGGTTTGGGTCTAGAAAAAATCTTAGGCACTATTCACACCTACCCCACACTTGCAGAAACTAACAAATTTGCAGCGGGTGAATGGAAGCGCGCACACCAACCCAAGAAACTGCTGGAATATGTGAAAAAGTATCACGATTGGCGACGCGGCTAGCGCGCAGGCTATGGCCTGCAACGGAACTTCGCTGTAACCCACCACTCTTATCAATAACAGCCTTGGGTTGCGGAGAATCTCATGAAACGATTTACTACATTTTTAGTAGCTGCTCTAGCAGCAATTACTTGGGCTACCAGCAGCTTTGCACAAAGTTTTGACCATTCTTACGCTGCATGGGACGCGCAGGTTAAAAAACATGTCAAATGGCTGCTTGACAACAAACAAAGCCGGGTGAACTACAAAGGCTTTGCCGCTGAGCGCGCCGAACTGGCCAAGACACTAGAGACTTTGTCTGCTGTCACACCAGCACAGTACGCCGCCTTTAACAAAGACCAGCAAATGGCGTTTTTAATCAACGCTTACAACGCTTTCACCGTCGAGCTGATTTTGACCAAATACCCCGACCTTAAATCGATTAAAGATTTGGGCACAACCTTTTCTAGCCCCTGGAAGAAGACCTTCTTTAAGCTGTTGGGAGAGGAGCGCAACCTAGACTGGGTAGAGCACCAGCGTTTGCGCCCCAGTATTGCAGGTGGTGGTTTTAAAGACCCGCGCGTTCATGTTGCCATGGTGTGCGCCAGCATTGGCTGCCCTGCACTGCCGCCCGAGGCTTTTACCGCGGCCAAGCTAGATGCTCAGCTTGATGAAGGTGTGGCTCGCTTTATAAGCGACAAAACCCGCAACCGTTATGCAGACGGTAAACTGCAGGTTTCGAGCATCTTTAAATGGTTCAGAGAAGATTTTGAAAAAGGCTACAAAGGCTTTGGTAAAGTGGAGGACGTATTTGCCAAATACGCCGATGTTTTAACCAGCGACGCTACTGCGCAAGGACAAATTCGTGCCAAAACAGTTTCTATCAGCCACCTTGATTACGACTGGTCGCTTAACGACGCTGGCCGCTAGTGCGCTGCTAGTGGGCTCCTTGCTATCGACACCACTCGCGTATGCAGCAGGCCCTAGTGCGTTTTCAGCTGCCACTGGGGCTGATCCACCTGCCCCGTGGCGCATTGTCGGCCTGCCTGACCGTTATGCCAAACCTGTCGCCCAATTCGACATGACAGAGCTAGAGGGCAAAAAAGTGCTGCGTGTGCGCGCTGACAAAGCCTATGGCAACCTAGTGCACGACTGGCGTGGGCCAATGGCTAGCCTCAAATGGCGCTGGTGGCTAGACACCCCACTGCTTAATGCCAACCTCAAATCTAAAAGCACCGAAGACATTGCGCTGAAGGTATGCCTGACATTTGACATGCCAGTAGACCAGGTGCCGAGTGCTGAGCGCAGCAAATTTAAGTTAGCACAGTTTTTTAGCCGCGATAAATTACCTGCTGCTACCTTGTGCTATGTGTGGGCGCATGCCGAGGCAGCAGGTGCTGAGCTGGCCAGCCCCTACACCGGGCGTGTCCACTACATCGTGCTGAACTCTGGAGAAGGTCAACTGAAAACTTGGCAAGAGCACACGCGCAATGTCAGTGCCGATTTTCTAAAGGCTTTCGGCACAGAAGCGCCCGCAGTACCTGCTGTAACAGCTATCATTGTCGGAGCAGATTCTGACAACACCGAAGGCAGCAGCCTTGGGTATGTTGCTGATCTGGTGGTGCTGCCTTGACTATCAAAAAATTAGTTTTAGTAGGTGCCAGCCCTACCCACCTGCAAGTGATTGCGGCATTCAAAGCCGCGCCCCGGGCTGACACAGATGTGATCTTGGTCACGCCCTTGGACCAAGCAGTGCACAGTGCGTTGCTGAGCGGCATGGTGGCTGGCCAGTACGGCCCCGCGCAATGCACTGCGTCGTTGCATGGTCTGATCCATGGCAGCTCTATCAAAATAGTCCGCGCCCACTGCACAGGTATCGACACCGCAACACGCCATGTTAAGTTGGCTGATGGTCACAGTGTGCACTACGATGTGCTTAGCCTAGACGCACGCCCTGTAATAGACCGAGAGGCTATTGACGTGCACGTGCCCGGCGCTAAACAGCACGCCATGTTTACCCAGCCGCCTGAGCAGTTTGCCAAGCTGTGGCCCCAAGTACTGGCCCATGCCGCACAAAAAGCGCTGCACATCAGCGTGATAGGTGCTGGGGTGCAAGGGGTTGAGCTGGCCATGGCACTGCAGCACCGTTTGCCTACCTGCCGGGTGACTTTGATTGCGGGACCCGCTGCGCCTGTCGCTGAGCATCCCTTAGGCTTGCAACGCCGTGTGATGGCCGCATTGAAGGCGCGCAACATCACCGTGCTGCAAGACAGCTGCAGCGCCATCGAAAAAAACTGTCTGAAGCTAAGCTCAGGTGCAAGTTTGTTGTGCAACATACCCATAGTGGCTATTGATGGGCATGCGCCGGCTTACTTGGCGGGCAGCGGTTTGCAATTGGGCTCTGACGGCCATCTGCGACTAAATCCCTGTCACCAGTCCACATCACATCCCAACGTTTTTGCAGACACGGTTGCTTGCAGCTTTGAGGCGGGCATTGCTTTCAATGCCAATATGCGGGCTGTGCTGGACGACAAACCCGCCAAATTATCCGTACCTGCGGCCAACAATTTGAATCTAATCAGCTGCGGCCCGCGTAAGGCTATAGCGTCATGGGGCGCACTACATTTTTCGGGCGGTTTAGCATGGCGTTTGTACGATGTAATAAACCAGCGCTGGATACGACAATACACCACATGACTGGCAAAACTCTTTTACTTTTCAACTACGACTGGGACGCCAAGGGGTTCGAGCGTTTGGCACAAACAACACCCGCACGTTTTGACAGTCGTGGTTTTGACTTGTTTGCTTTTCCCAGCAACCTCAACTTAGCTTTGTTCGATATGGACCGATTTGTCGCCAAGCTGGCCCGGCAAGCCAAGGCGCGCGGCTGGACGGCCGTAGCATCGCAGCATGAACAATTTGGCGCATTAACTGCCGCCCTGCTGGCCGAAAAAATGGGCTGGCCCGGTACGCCGCCAGCAGCTGTAGTAGCCTGCCAGCATAAGCTGTACGCCCGCCAAGTATTGCAGCAGGTATGCCCCGAGGCCAACCTTAGCTTTGTGCGCTTGCCGGCCGCCTATGGCGAGCCAACGCCAGAGGGCTTGGCCTTCCCAGCTTTCGTCAAACCCATCAAAGCCGCTTTCTCGGTGCTGACCAAACTGGTTCGCTCACGCGAAGAGCTGCACCAGTTCACACGATTTGGTGCGTATGAGTTGTTCATTATTAAATTGCTGGTAGAGCCCTTTGAGAGTGTTGCCAAGCGGCTGCTGCCCCAAGCCGGTACATCGCACAATATGGTGCTAGAGGCCCCCGTGCATGCCCCCCAATACTGCCTAGACGGTGTTGTGCACAACGGCAGCATCAAACCGCTGGGTGTGGTGGACGCCGTTATGTTCCCGGGCACGCAAGCTTTTATGCGCTTTGACTACCCCAGCAAATTAGGCGCTGATGTCCAAGCCCGGGCGCTTGACGTAGCCACCAAATTTTTGAACGCTATCGGTTTTACCCATGGCATGTTCAATATGGAATTTTTCTACGATGCTGCCACTGACAAGCTCACTATTATTGAATTTAACCCGCGCATGGCATCGCAGTTTGCTGACCTGTACCAGCGCGTAGACGGTATCGACCTGTATGCCATGTCACTGGCCATGGCCCATGGCCAAGACCCTTGGGCTGTGCCCCGCACCTTGCCCACGGCCCACATGGCCACTAGCAGCGTGTACCGCGTGTTTGACCACACCGCAGCGCACCTGACGCAAAAAATACCGCCTATGCCTAGCAGCGCCCAGCTAGCCGCGCTGTACGCGCTGTTTCCAGACCATTTGCTGCTGCAATACCCCAAATCAGGCCATTCGCTGGCACGCGACTTTAAATGGCTGGGCAGCTACCGCTACGGCATCTTGCACATGGGCGGCGCGGACGCTGCCGACCTGCGCGCTCGCTGCGAAGCCGCCAGCGACATCCTACAATGGCCTCTACCCTATGCTGACATAGCATTGCATCTGGGCGCCCACGAAACTTCTAGTGACGCCGACTACTCAAATAACTTGGCACCTAATTCGCCTTCTTGGAAACTCTCGGCATGACACTACAAACCATTCTTCGCCGCTTGGCAGCCCTGGCAGCCGTTGGCGCGCTAACCACCTTGTTAGGCTGCGCCGCCATCAACGCCCAAAACCCCAGCGGTGCGCTTAAACCCGTCAACGCGCATGTGGTGGACGATGTAAGCGGTGTCATGCTCAAAGGGCATGATGTGGTGTCCTATTTCACTCAAAATAAGCACGCTTTAGGCAGCCCACAAATCACCAGCCTTTACGAAGGCGTGACCTTCCGATTTGCGAGCGCCGAGCACAAAGCCCTGTTCGACAAAGAGCCTGCCAAATACTTACCGCAGTACGGCGGCTACTGCGCTGACGGCATTGTGTACGGCATACCCTGGGGCGGCGATGCTGACACGTGGACGATGCGCGACGGCAAGCTGTACATCTTTGGCGGCCAAAGCTCCAAAGACGCATTCGAGCTGGACCCGGCAGCCAACTTTGTCTTGGCCGACAAGTATTGGAGTGAAGAAATCAAGGGCAGCAACAGCTTTTACCAACGCACCAAGCGGCTAGTGTTTAAAGTGCCGCATTACAAAAGCGGCAAAGAGCTGGCAGATTTGGTGGCGGCTAAGAAGGCTAAGGGTTGAAGATTAACTATCTGGCACCGTGAGCTGCGGCGATGGCGGAAGTCGCGGTTGATTCTTATATTGCATCACGAAAATCACCCGAATTCACGCATGTTTTCGCAGTGTTTTAGCCGTTCTAGGCCGTAGAACCTGCTCAATCAGCTATGAAATTAATAGTACTGGTGATGACGGCTCACATCGTGCATTAGCCCGAGCTTGTCTTAGGATTTAGCGCATTTCGACTCACGTTGGCTCGCCGCATTGTCTAGTTAACGCTGCAGAATGTTCGTATTTCCAATTTGCCAGCTTGGTATTACAATGGCGCTATGAAAGCTATTTCCATCAAACTGCCCGACCCGTTATTCCATGACTTAGCCCAACGCGCTAAGTCCAGCGCATCTAGCCAAAGTGAGATTATTCGATCAGCTTTAGCGGCTTATTTGCACAGCGACGCGCAACCCTCCACCGCCTCGTGCGCAGACCGCGCCAGCCGCTGGATAGGCATGATGCAAGGCCCGGCTGATCTGTCTACTAACGTCAAACACCTCAAAGGCTTTGGCGAATGAAGAGCCGCGTCATCGTAGACACTGGCCCATTGGTAGCGCTGCTCAACCGTGCAGATACCCACCATACGTGGGTCGTGCAGCAACTGCAAGACATTGCGCCGCCCATGATCACCTGTGAAGCCGTCTTGGCTGAGGCCACTTACCTCACGCGCGCAGTGCCGGGTGCGCGCGCGGCGTTGATTGAGATGCTGGGCGAAGGATTTTTAACTATCGGTATGGCGCTGGCCGACCACCATAGTTCGATTCTGAAAATGGTGCAACGCTATACCGATGTGCCCATGTCATTGGCCGATGCGTGCTTGGTACGATTAGCTGAGATTTACCCGCAAAGTCCAGTGCTGACGCTAGACAGCGATTTTGTGGTGTACCGCAAGAACGGGCGGCAGGTGATTGAGGTGATCAGTCGCTCGGTTTGATTGCCGCGTTGTGAAGGGACTGAAGACATCTCTTCTTTGATTTTTGTAGTGGTGGGGCAGTTGGACGAGGAACGGGACATATCCCCGTAAAAGCTCCGCAAAACACGCGCTCCAGTGAGTAGTGGTCTGTAGGTTATGACCGCGCCTTTGCTACGCTTTTCCGGAGATACGCTCCCATTCCTTCACCCACTCGACCGTACCAAACGTGCACAGCTAAGTTTCAAATTTGACAACAGCGATTTCTAAAAATTCAACTTGTAAGCTAATCGAAGAGTGCAATCGAGAATTCGCTTTTCCTCCGTGCAGTCAAATCTAGCAAAGTCTTTACCTTCAGATAAACCTCGACCTATCGGTACACCTGTGCGTGATGCTTCGTTCACTTGTTTGAGTGAGAATAGCCACCCACGGTTGGTCATTGCAGGCGTAATTGCCTTCAAATCAGTTCTGCTGATACCACAAGACAAGGCAAACAGCTTGAAGGAGTAGCTGCAATTTTCTACGCCGCCATAAGCACCGGCGGCATCAATAATATTCGCTACCTCAGCTCGGTATCTGGCCTCTAGTTGGCCAGGTTGAGGGCTTATTTCTTGCGTGTTTACAGCTGGGTAAAGCGAATGAGGCAAGGTAAAAATCAGTGCTATGCCACCAACCAGAAACCCAACAAATAGTGAGGTGGTATTTGACTTGCCTGCAATGATCGCTGGATGCTTCATAGTAGTGATGTAGTTTACAGCGACTTAATAATCGTTGTGCGGCGGATGAATGAGAGGTGGGATGAAAAATTGGAGCAAGGCGCGCGGTGCAAAAGCTAGCTCACTACGCTATGAATTCGCGCGTGTTTGTGGAAATTTTTGCAGCGTACCCCTCGTTCGTTCGTCGCTTGCCAACCAACTTGGAGCGAACGGTATTCAAACACGGCAGCAAACTACAAAACCTACAGCCTGCCACTCACCAAACGCAGCACCCGATCGCAGCGCCCCGCCAAATCCTCATCATGCGTCACCATCACAAACGCCGTGCCGTGGTCGCGCGCCAGTTCTAGCATTTGCTTGAACACGCCGTCTGCAGTCGTGCGATCAAGGTTGCCTGTAGGCTCGTCGGCCAGCACGCAGGCGGGGCGGGTGACTAGGGCGCGGGCTATGGCTACGCGTTGGCGTTCGCCGCCAGATAGCTCGCTGGGGCGGTGGTGCAGACGGTGCTCCAAACCGACTGACGCTAGCATTCTGCTAGCTGTTTGAGCATATTCTGCGTGCGCTAAACGCCGAATCTTCAATGGCATAGCCACGTTGTCTAGCGCGGTAAACTCAGGCAGCAGATGGTGAAACTGGTAGACGAAACCCAAGTGCTGGTTGCGCCAGCGACCTTGCTCGGCTGCGCTCATGGCGGTAATCTCTTTGCCCATCAGTTGCACATTACCCGCAGTGGGCGCGTCTAGGCCGCCCAGCAAATGCAGCAGCGTGCTTTTGCCCGAGCCGGATGCACCGACGATGGCCACTGTTTCGCCTGCGTGCACTTGCAGGTCGATGCCGTGCAGCACGGTGACATCTAGCGTGCCGTCGTGAAAGCGTTTGGTTAAACCTTGCGCCTGCAAGATGACCTTGCCGTGCGTTTTTGAGCTGTCTGCCACATGGGCGTTGGACATGGTTACTTCGCTTGAAGGCGTTGCCGCATTGCCGTCAAAATTATTCATCTCGTCACTCATAACGCAGCGCCTCTGCAGGGTTCACTCGGCTGGCGCGCCAGCTGGGGTACAGCGTGGCGACAAACGACAGCACCAGCGACAAAATAATGATGGGCGAAATATCGGCGCTTTGCGGCTCGCTGGGCATGCGGCTGATCAGGTACACATCGCGCGGCAAAAAGCTGGTGCGCAGCACGCTTTCTATCCACGGCACGATCACGTCAATGTTAAAAGCCACTAGCAGGCCTAATGCCAGGCCCATGAAGGTGCCTATCACCCCCACCATCGCGCCCTGCACCACAAATATGCCCATGATGTTGCGCGGGCTGGCCCCCAGCGTGCGCAAGATGGCAATATCAGCGCGCTTGTCTTGCACGGTCATTACCAGCGTGCTGACCAGGTTGAATGCGGCCACCGCCACAATCAGCGTCAAGATAATAAACATCATGCGTTTTTCTAGCTGCACAGCGGCAAACCAAGTACGGTTTTGACGGGTCCAGTCGCGCACCAGCAGGCCGTCCGATAGCTCAGTGGTCAGCTGCTGGCCCACTTCGCGGGCTTGTTGCAAATCTTTAATCTTTAGCCGCACACCCGTAGGGCCGTCTAGCCGAAACACTTTGGCCGCATCGTCCATGTGCAGCAGCGCCAGAGCCGAGTCGTATTCAAAATGGCCAGAATCAAACGTGCCCACTAGCGTAAATTGTTTCAGGCGCGGCACTACGCCAGCAGGTGTGACTTGGCCGCTAGGGGCAATCAGCGTGACCTTGTCGCCCACCCGCACACCTAAGCTACGCGCTAGCTCGGCACCTAAAATAATGGCAAATTCGCCGGGCACCAGACGTTTAAAAGCATCGTCTTTCAACGCTTGGCCCAGCTCGGTAACTTGCGGCTCTAGTGTCGGGTCAATACCCCGCACGATAGCGCCCTTCATGTCTTCACCTCTCGCCAATAGTGCTTGGGCAGCTACAAAAGGTGCAGCACCAATCACCGCAGGGTTGGCCCGTACTTCGCGCAGAGTTTTGGCCAAATCGGGCAGTGCTGCACCTCCGGGTGCAAACACCTCAATGTGCGACACCACGCTCAACATGCGGTCGCGCACTTCTTTTTGAAAGCCGTTCATCACGCTCAGCACAATGATGAGGGCGGCCACACCCAACGCAATGCCCAGCATGGACACGCCCGAGATAAAGCTGATAAATCCGTTGCGACTGCTGGAACGCCCGGCACGGGTGTAACGCAAGCCCACTTCAAGTTCGTAGGGTAATTTCATAAATGATGGTTTTGCGCTATTGTGGCATTACTGCAAAGGCTCTTTCAGGCGTCACAATCACAGCTATGCCACCCGCACTCCCCCACACACTTTACTGTCTGATTCCGTTTGCATCCGTTGGTTCCGAAGGTTGCGCCCGCGCATGGGACAGTTTGCAACTGCCGCACCTTGACAAACTGCTGCAACGCATGGCTTTGCAACCTGTAGATATAGCCGATGAATACACGCTTAGCCCGCCGCACGAGCGGGCGCTGGCCCAGCACATGGGCCTGTGGGCAGGCGACGGTAAAACGCCGTGGGCAGCACACGAATTGTCGAACTCTCAAGCATTTGGCTACCAAAACAGCCAAGCTTGGGCCACGATTACACCGTGCTTTTGGCATGTAGGCGTCGATCAAATTCAAATGCTGCACCCCGATGGTTTGCACCTGACCGAAGAAGATTCGCGCACCGTGCTAGAGGCCGTGCGCCCGTACTTTGCCGAGGACGGCATTATGCTGCACTACGACAGCGCCACGCGCTGGTTTGCCCAAAGCTCGCTGTTTGATGGGCTGGCCACCGCGTCGCTAGACCGTGTAGTGGGCCGCAACGTCAACGCCTGGATGCCTGAGGGCGCGCAGGCCGCGCCGCTACGCCGCCTGCAAAACGAAATGCAAATGCTGCTGTACACGCACCCGGTCAACGACCGCAGGCAAGCTGCTGGCCTGCTGGCAGTCAACTCGTTTTGGGTTAGCGGTGCAGGTGCTTTGCCCGCAGACATACTAGCACAACCCAGCATTACCGTGCTGGACGATTTACACACCCCTGCGCTGCACGAAAACTGGGACAGCTGGAGCGCGGCTTGGGAGCAATTAGACAGTACCGTGCTGAAAGACCTGAGTGACAAAGCTTGGCGTGGCGAGCGCTTTGAGCTGATCTTGTGCGGCGAACGCGCAGCGCAGCATTGGCGCAGCTTCAGCCCCACGCTAGCGCAACGTTTAAAGCACCCTTTTATAAGACTTTTAGGTCAGCAACCCAAGAGAAACCTGCTCAACCAGCTATGAAATTAATAGTACGCGACACCTCTCCCCGCGCCGCCTTTGCACTAGAAGAAGCTGGCGTACACCCGCTGCTGGCGCGCCTGTACGCCGCGCGCGGCGTAAGCACCAAAGAAGAACTAGACGACGGCCTGGGCAAGCTGTTACCGCCCTCCACGCTGCTGGGCTGCGCAGCGGCGGCCGTGTTGCTGGCCGATGCCATAGCCGCGAATAAAAAACTGTGCATCGTGGCCGACTACGACTGCGATGGCGCCACTGCTTGCGCCGTCGGCCTGCGCGGCCTAAAGTTGCTGGGTGCCCAACATGTCAGCTACATCGTGCCCGACCGCGTGGTAGACGGCTATGGCCTCACGCCGCCCATCTCGCAGCGCGTGAAAGACAGCGGCGCAGACGTGCTGATTACCGTGGACAACGGCATTGCCAGCGTCGAAGGCGTGGCCACCGCCAAGGCCCTGGGACTGCAAGTACTGGTCACCGACCACCACTTGCCTGCGCAAAAAGACGGCATTGTGTTTTTGCCCGATGCCGATGTGATCGTTAATCCCAACCAGCCAGGTTGCACGTTTGAAAGTAAGTCGATTGCCGGTGTGGGAGTGATGTTTTACGTTTTGCTAGCTTTAAGGGCCGAACTGCGCACACGCGGCGTGTTTGACCAAGCCAGTCAACCCAAACTTGATCTGCTCTTACCTATCGTCGCCCTAGGCACAGTAGCCGACGTAGTCAAGCTAGACGCCAATAACCGCCGCCTCGTGTCCCAAGGCCTTAAACGCCTCAAAGCGCAAGCGTTTCCAGCTGGCATAGCTAGCCTTTTTGAAGCAGCAGGCCGCAAACGCGAGCTGGCCAGCACCTTCGATTTTGGCTTTGCACTGGGCCCGCGCATCAACGCCGCAGGCCGCTTAGACGACATGAGCCTGGGTATTGAATGCCTGCTGACCGACGACCCTGCGCGCGCCGACGAGCTGGCCAAAATGCTCGACAGCATCAACCGCACCCGCCGCGACATTGAAGCCGGCATGCGCGAGCAAGCTGAGCAGGCCGCAGAAACCATGTTTGACGAAAGTGAGGAGCCACCTAGCGCTGTAGCCATTTTCGACCCCGATTTTCACGAAGGCGTGGTAGGCATCGTGGCCTCGCGCATCAAAGATAAATTGCACCGCCCTGCCTTCGTCTTTGCGCCCAGCGGGGCCGAGGGGCAAGAGCATTTGCTTAAAGGTTCGGGCCGGTCGATAGCAGGCTTTCATTTGCGCGATGCGCTGGACTACATTGCCAAGCAATACCCGGGCGTACTGCTGCGCTTTGGCGGCCACGCCATGGCGGCGGGCTGCACGATTGAAGAAGAAAACTTTGAGACATTTGAAGCAGCACTGCAAGAAGTAGCTGCCAAGTGGATCGACAAAGCCACCTTGCTGCGCCGATTGGAAACCGATGGCATGCTGCCCGCCGAATACCGCCGCACCGACATTGCCGACACATTGAACCAAACCGTCTGGGGCCAAGGTTTTGCGCCGCCGGTGTTTAGCGAAGAAATTGAAGTCGTGTCGCAGCGGCTGGTGGGCGATAAGCATTTGTCGCTCAAGCTTAAGCATCAAGGCCAGCCGGTCGACGGTATCTGGTTTGGCCACACAGCGCCCTTGCCACCCAAGGTAAAAATGGCTTTCAGGCTAGAGGCCGACGAATGGCAGGGTGTGCGGCGCGTAAAGTTCTTTGTGGAAGGTGTAGAAGGGTTTTAGTGAATTTGTGTGTTTTTAGAGGCTAATTTAATGAATTTTAGGCTTATAACCCAAGTAAATACTGCTCAAGCAGCTATTAAATTAATAGCACCTTGCAGGTAGACTGGCATACCATCCACAGCACCTAGGGTATGCAAAGGCCAGTAAAATGGTGCAGTGCAGAAAAAATCTATTCTCAACGCCGATCTCCACTGCCACAGCGTAGTGTCTGATGGCACCCTCACCCCCGAAGCCCTTGCTCAGCGCGCCAAAACCAACGGCGTAGAGCTGTGGGCGCTGACCGACCATGACGAAATTGCAGGCCAAGCGCGCGCGCTGGCTGCAGCGCACGCCAACGGCTTGCACTATCTTACCGGCACCGAAATATCGGTGACCTTTGCGCACGAGACAGTGCACATTGTGGGCTTGGGCTTTGACGCTAATAACGCTGCCATGCACGCGGGCCTGCTGGCCACACGCGGCGGGCGCGGCGCGCGCGCGCAAGAGATGGCGGCAGGCTTGGCCAAAGTAGGCATTCACGGTGCGTACGAAGGCGCGCTGAAATACGTAGGCAACCCCGAGCTGATCTCGCGCACCCACTTTGCCCGCTTTTTAGTAGAAACCGGTGTGTGCAGCGAAACACATGAGGTTTTTCGCAAATACCTCACCGAAGGCAACCCCGGCTATGTACCCACCCGCTGGGCCAGCCTGCGCGACGCCGTGCACTGGATTACCGATGCAGGCGGCGTAGCCGTAATAGCGCACCCCGGCCGTTATAAATTTACCGTCAACGAAGAGTACGCGCTGTTCACCGAATTCAAAGCCCACGGCGGCCAAGCCACCGAGGTGGTTACCGGCAGCCACACCGTGGCCGAATACGCCAAATACGCCGAAACCGCCAACGAATTTAATCTTGCTGCCTCACGCGGGAGTGATTTTCACAGCCCCACCGAGAGCCGTATTGACCTGGGCGGCTTGCCCTACCTCAGCGGCGAGCTAACCCCTGTGTGGGAACTGATCGAGCCGCGCATTCAATACGCAGCCAGCGTTTAACCTGGCTGCTTACTGCCAGATTCATTCAAGCCATTCATGCACAGTCGCCACGCCTTAGCAGGCATTGTTTTCACCATCGCCGCCACCGCCTGTTTTGCGGTTTTGGACACCACGGTTCAGTACGTTAGCGCGTTCGTTCCTATTTTGATGGCGCTGTGGGTGCGCTACACCTTTCAAGCTGTAGCCGCAGCCGCGTGGTTGCTGCCCAAGCAAGGGCTGGGCGCGCTGCGCACGTCGCACCGGGGCCTGCATGTGCTGCGCGGGGTGCTGCTGTTGATCAGTACCGGTTTTGCATTTGCTAGCCTCAAAGTGATGCCGGTGAGTGAATTTACCGCAGTGGTAATGATTACGCCGCTGGTCATTACTTTAATTGCCGCCACCGCCATGAAGCAGCATGTAACGCTGCTGCGTTGGCTGCTAGTGATTGGTAGTTTTGTGGGCACGATCGTGATTATTCGGCCTTTTGCCGATGGATTTGACGCAGTTTTGCTGCTGCCGCTAGGCTGTGTGGCGGGCAACGCAGGCTTTCAGTTGCTGACCGTGCGCATGGCCCGCACAGAAGCCCCTATGGCGATGCATCTGACCACCGGCTTAGTGGGTATGGCAGTGGCCAGCTTAGCGCTACCTTTTGCGTTTGTGTGGATCAGTGACTGGCGGCTGTGGGCGCTGCTCATGCTGATGGGCGTAGCATCTACCGCCGGGCATCTTTTGCTGATTAAAGCCTTCCAAAAAGCACCGCCCGCGCCCCTGATGCCCTACCAGTACGCGCAAATAGCCTTCGCTTTGGCAGGCGGCTGGCTGGCGTTTGGCTATGTGCCCGACCACTGGTCCATGTTAGGCATGGGCATGATAGGGTTGTGCGGGGCGGCCGGCGTATGGCTGACTACGCACGAACAGCGCAATGCTTTTGAGGCACAGGCCGTAGCGCAAAGCTAGTTGTTTTGCAAATCGCACGCCCCGGTGGAATTTTGCACAGTCGGGGGCATATCGAAACACACTTAGTAGCAGTTTTGCAGAAATCAGGCTAATATTAATTTTTTAGTTATTGATCTATAGTTATGTTGTATTCAATCCTATTGACAGGTGTACTGGCTTTAAGTGTGTTGGCTTGTTCGCCCTCGTCTGGCGAGGCCACCAGAAAAGTTGCTTCAAATTCAGCGTCCAGCCCAGTCACGGCGCCCGTAGCGGCAGTCTCAACCACCGCCGAAGAGGCCGTACTGAATTTCAGCAATTGGACGGATTACATTCCGGAAACCATGCTGAAA
The DNA here is from genome assembly GCA_043718065.1 of Polaromonas sp. Classification (GTDB taxonomy): domain Bacteria; phylum Pseudomonadota; class Gammaproteobacteria; order Burkholderiales; family Burkholderiaceae_C; genus JAAFIP01. The sequence continues at coordinate 9,696 of JAYSWJ010000203.1, read as the reverse complement.
GACTTTGAGCTGGAAACGGGTATCAAGGTGAACTATCGCACCTACGCCACTAACGAAGTGCTGGAAAACCAAGTGAGATCAAAGATGGACAGTGACGACCTAGTGGTTCCTAGCCTTAATTACGGTAAAACGCAAGCATCCCAAGGCTACTACCAAGCTCTGAATAAACAACTACTGCCCAACTATGTAAATTTAGATCCTAAGTTTATGAAGTCGATGGAGATTTCAGACCCTGGTAACAAATATTTTGTACCATGGGCTTGGGGGCACACCACTGTTTTTGTTAATAAAACGCGGGTTATCAAGGCTCTAGCTGGCCTACCGTACCCTGAAAAAGAACTCGACTTGGTTTTTAACCCTGCTTATACAAGCCGCCTAAAGTCTTGTGGTGTCGCCTACCTCGACTCGCCTAGCGAGATCATTCCACTAGCATTGCATTATTTGGGTATTCCTCCTTACTCACAAAATGTCGACGACTATAAAAAAACCGCCACCATGCTTAAGTCAGTCCGCAAAGATATTGGCATATTCAGTTCCAAAATAATTGATGTCATGTCTGCCGATAAAACTTGTATCGCGATTGCTTGGTCGGGAGACATCAACACATCCATTGCGGCACTTAAGAAAAACGGTAGCAAAGATGAATTAATCGGTCTACTGCCCGCGCAAGGCACTTTAATGTTCATAGACGCGTTAGTGATACCGGTCAACGCAAAACACCCGAAAAACGCGCATGCCTTCATCAATTTTTACCTCAAAGCCAAAAACTCGGCCCGCATGTCTAATGAAACTAGTTACCCAAACGGTAACAGTGCCGCACTAGAATTTATCAATGCCGACATCAAATCCAACCCGATGGTATTTCCGCCGGCGGACTTCTTTGCTAAGCTGGTACCCACCGATGGTTACTCAACCAACGCACGCTGGGCCATGATGCAAGAATATATTGCGTTTGCTTTTAAGATTGAAACGAGACAAACACCTTAGTGCTTGCCTGCAGCAGTGCGGTTTTAAAAGTGTTGCGTCTCATCGCTGCAGACAGACAGGCCACCGTAGCTTGTTGGTGTAGTATGCACACCCCATGGCACAACATTTTCAAGTTCACCCCGATAACCCACAGCCGCGCCTGCTCAAGCAAGCCGTTGCGTTGCTAGGCAAAGGCGGCATTGTGGCCGTGCCTACTGATTCCAGCTACGCGCTGGCCTGCCACTTGGACGACAAAGCTGCAGCCGACGCGTTGCGCCGCATTCGCGGCGTAGACGACAAACACCACCTTACCTTGCTGTGCCGCGACTTAAAAGAACTGGCCACTTATGCCAGGGTAGACAACACGCAGTTTCGCTTGATCAAAGCGGGCACGCCGGGGCCGTACACCTTTATCCTAGAGGCCACCAAAGAAGTGCCCCGCCGCTTGAGTCATCCCAAACGCCTTACCATTGGCCTGCGCGTGCCCGACCACCACACCCTGCAAGAACTGCTAGCCCTGCACGGCGCGCCCCTGCTGGCCACCACGTTGATTGCCCCTGGCCAAACCGCAGCATTAAACGATGCTGACGAGATCCGCGCCCAGTTTGAACACGAGCTGGCTGCCATCATTGACGCCGGAGCCTGCACCAGCGAACCCACCACGGTGATTGACCTGACAGACGGCATTGAAGTGGTACGCCAAGGCCGGGGAGATTTGGCACGATTAGGCTTGTAAAACTGGTTATCAGCCCTTAAATGACAGCTATCGTTCAAACCCGCACCCCGAGTCTGAGACAATAGCTGCATGGATATTTCTAACCTGATACAAACCGTTCTCATCTATGCCCTGCCAGTGCTATTTGCCATCACTGTGCATGAGGCAGCGCACGGCTACGCAGCGCGTTATTTTGGTGACAACACTGCCTATGTGCTGGGGCGCATCACGCTGAACCCGCTTAAGCATATCGACCCTATTGGCACCATAGCCATGCCGCTGATGCTGTACTTTGCCACCTCCGGTACGTTTTTGTTTGGCTATGCCAAACCTGTGCCCGTGCGCTTTGGCAACCTGCGTGACCCTAAACGCCACATGATTTGGGTAGCGCTGGCGGGGCCTGCTGTTAATTTATTGCAAGCCATCCTATGGGGCGCGCTGTTCTACATCGTCGTCGGTATGGGTCTGAACGAGCGCTTTTTTGTTGAAATGTGCAAAGCCGGCATACTGGTCAACGTGGTGATGTTTGTCTTCAATTTGTTCCCCTTGCCACCGCTGGACGGTGGCCGTATTTTGGTAGGCCTGCTGCCGTACCGCCAGGCCGAAATGGTCAGCCGCGTTGAGCCATATGGCTTTTTTGTAGTGATGGCTTTGGTCATCACCGGCGTGATAGGCGCGGTGTGGATGCGCCCCTTGATGAGCCTTACCTACGGCCTGGTTGATTTGCTGCTCACGCCGCTGGCAATGTTGGTAAAGTAAAAAATGACAGTTGCTAAAGAACGAGTTTTATCCGGCATGCGCGCCACGGGCGCGCTGCACATAGGCCACTACCACGGCGCGCTAAAAAGCTGGGTGCGCTTGCAGTCAGAGATGGAGTGCTTTTACTTTGTAGCCGACTGGCACGCCCTGACCACCCACTACGAAAACCGCGAAGTTATCGAGCAAAACGCGTATGAGATGGTGATCGACTGGCTGGCCGCTGGCCTAGACCCCGAGCAATGCACCATCTTTTTACAAAGCCGCCTGCCTGAGCATGCCGAGCTGTTCACGCTGCTGGCTATGGGCACGCCCATCAGCTGGCTAGAGCGCGTGCCCACCTACAAAGACCAGCAACAACAGCTCAATGACAAAGACCTGTCAACGTATGGATTTTTGGGCTACCCGCTGCTGCAAGCGGCCGATATTTTGATCTACCGCGCCCACTACGTGCCCGTGGGTGAAGACCAGTCCAGCCATGTCGAGCTAACCCGCGAAACCGCCCGCCGCTTTAACGACCTGTACGGCCGCCGTGGTGACGATGCCGCCAAAATTGCCGCCTTGTTAGCCGCTTGGCCCAAAGAAGACGCCCGCTACATCAACAGCATGGCCAAAAAGCGCCAAGAACTGGGTGACGAAACAGTTTTACAAAAACTACCCGGTTTTTTGGCTAAATTCCCAGCCTTGACCGAAGATGAGCGCGCCCTGCTGACATCGCATGTCAGCGGCAAAGGCAAAACCGTGCTGATCGAGCCGCAAGTGCTGCTGTCTAACGCCAGCAAACTGCCCGGCTTGGACGGCCGCAAGATGAGCAAAAGCTACGGTAATAGCATCGCCATCCGTGAAGACGCTGCCAGTATCGAGAAAAAATTACGCGAAATGCCCACCGACCCTGCGCGGGTCAAGCGCAGCGATCCGGGCAACCCTGCCAAATGCCCGGTTTGGCAGTTTCACCTAGTTTATTCAGACGAAGCCCGCAAACAATGGGTTACACGAGGCTGCACCACCGCAGGCATAGGCTGCATAGAGTGCAAAAAGACCGTCAGTGACGCTATTTTGATAGAACAGCAACCTATGCTTGCGCGCGCGCAACCTTACGTAGATAATCCAAAGGTAGTACGGGAAATCGTGGATGCAGGCTGTGCACGGGCACGCAAGGTGGCACAAGACACGATGTACGATGTTCGCTCTGCAATTGGACTTAATTACTAACAAATAGAGCGCATTGGATTTTGTGGGGGCTGCAGAGCAGCCACAAGGAACTAATGACACTAACTTTTGCTCTCAAACAATATGCTTATTTTTATAGTTGACGACCATCCCCTCATGCGCGAAGCCATTGTGATGCTTTTCAGGCGCCTTAAAAGTGATGCCAACATTGTGGAAATGGACCGCATTGGCGTTATGGCTCAGCACGCCGCCAAACACGGCTCGCCTGATTTAATTTGCCTTGACTTGAAGCTGCCAGACACCCACGGCGTGTCTGGCGTACGCGAGGTGCGCGCAGCCTACCCCAATATCCCCTTGGTAGTGCTGTCGGCATCACCCGCTACAGATTACGAAGACTTAGCCCTGGAAGCTGGCGCTGACTTGTACCTAGAAAAAGCTGCCGGTGCCAACCATTTAACGCAGTCGCTGCGCGTATTGGTGTCGCCCGAGAGCGAAATGGGCGAAGGCGCGCAAGAAAACGAAAAACTCTCCAAGCGCCAAAAGCAACTTCTCAAGCTGCTGGACGATGGCTTGTCTAACCGCGACATCGCCGAGCAATTGGGCATCAGTGAACACACTGTCAAAGTACACCTGTGGCGTCTGTTTCGCCGCTTAGAAGTGAAAAGCCGCACCCAAGCTACCCATTGGGCTCGTACACACGGCGTGGTGTAAACAACGCGCATTGCGTACCGTACCCACGCAAGCGTGAGATACCACAGCAAGTAGCAGTTACTGCAATGCTAAAGGTTGCGCTGCTTCGCTACCCTGCAGCTTGGCTAATTTAACCGTCAATCGCATACAGGTACCGCGGCCAGAGCTGGACAACATAGTCACCTTGTGGCCCAGCACCGAGCACAGCCGCTCCACAATAGTCAGCCCCAAGCCAAAACCATCTTCTGTGCCTTGGTGTGTCGATGCTTTGTAGAACTCATTGAACACTTTGTCTTGGTGCTCGGGGGCTATGCCTACCCCGGTGTCCCATACTTCTATCCACATCTCGTCGCCGCGCAAGCGGGTGGCTAGTAATACGCCTCCGTGCTCTGTATAGCGCACCGCGTTGGCCATCAGGTTGCCCACAATACGGCGAATCAGCACCGGGTCAGTCCACACATAGCCCGGTGCAATCCGCAAGCGCAAGTCAATGCCACGGGTTTGCGCAGACGGGCTGAACTGCAGCTTCAAATCGTTGGCTATCGCACACACCGGTACGGCTACAAAATGCGGTTGCACGCCGCCCGCCTCAATCCGTGCAAAATCAAACAGGCTGTTAAACAGGGTGTTGACAGAATCGGTAGCCAATAAAATTTTGGGCACTACTTCGGCGGCCAGTTCAGGCTCGCTGCGCAGCCAGTCGGCATAAAAAGCCAGCGCGTGTACTGGCTGGCGCAAATCATGCGCGGCGTTAGCTAGCAGATTGTTCTTCACCGTCACCGCCTGTTTAGCGGTTTCGGTTTGGTCGCGCAGCGACGCAATCAAACGCTCGTTGTCGTACTGCAGCTCATACCCACGGCGCTGCATAATATGGTAGCGCTGGCCCGAGCGTAACACCAAGCCCCCAAAGGTAGTTATCAACACGGCCATGGCAAGGTCTGACGATTCAATGTTCCAGTAACCATCGTTGTACCAAGACGCCGCTACGGCCGCCACACAGGTAACGCTGAGCCAGTGCACATACGGGCGAAAGCAGCTCATGCGCCCCGACATCAGTGTGACCGAAAAAGCCCCCATACCCACTAGCACCAAAAGACAAATAAACTGGTTGGTCAATGGCACTTTGCCAAGGTACAAAAACATCAACCCCGCCCAGGTCACCGCGCTGACAGGCCAGCTCCACTGGTGCAGTCGGAAAAACTGGTTCAACGCATTAGCATTGGCGTGTGTATATTTTTTCAGGTATACCGTGAGAACCCACTGCCGGTAGACCATGATAGCCACTGCAAGTGACGCCCAGACCATTAGCGCAACAGTTGATACCGACCCGTACAACACACTGAGCGTCATGACCAAAGCAATAACTGATGCCACGATCGCCGTACGCGCGTTAGCCATAAACGTGCGGGTCAGCTGCACGTCTACCCATTCAGCACGGCTTTGTTTGGCGGGCATTGGCAATGACATGCCCGCATGCGGGTCTGCAAAACGTGAATCAATTTTCATGGCTTGTATGCTACCGCGCAAAACAGGCTATTGCACGCCCTATGGGCAACGCAAAGTAGATAAAAAGGGCTTGGCTTCGGCAAAAAAAAAGCCCTGTCATTGTGGATAGATGACAAGGCTTTGCTTTTTTGGCGGAGGAGGAGGGATTCGAACCCTCGGTAGGGTCGCCCCTACGCCTGATTTCGAGTCAGGTACATTCGACCACTCTGCCACCCCTCCGGATTTGCGTCAATTTTGTCGAAGCATGTATTTTAGCAGGTGGGCTTGGGCTGGTAATTGCTGACCAACATGGTCTACAGATTAGACTGATACCGGGCCGATTTGCCTTAACCCACCAATGTAGGAGTGCAAAGCCTCGGGTACCGTCACGCTGCCATCAGCATTTTGGTAATTTTCTAGCACAGCCACCAAGGTACGGCCCACGGCCAAGCCAGACCCATTGAGAGTGTGTACTAGCTCGTTTTTGCCTTGGGCATTTTTAAATCGGGCTTGCATGCGGCGGGCTTGGAAGCTTTCGCAATTGCTCACCGAGCTGATCTCGCGGTAAGCGTTTTGAGCAGGCAGCCACACTTCAAGGTCGTAGGTTTTAGTCGCACCAAACCCCATGTCACCTGTGCACAGGGCCATCACCCGGTAGGGTAGGTTCAGCTTTTGCAAAATAGCCTCGGCGTGGCCAGTCATTTGCTCTAGCACCTCGTAGCTGGTGTCGGGGTGCACTATTTGCACCATCTCTACTTTGTCAAACTGGTGCTGGCGAATCATGCCACGCGTGTCGCGCCCGTAGCTGCCTGCCTCGGAACGAAAGCACGGGCTGTGGGCAGTTAGCTTGATGGGCAAGTCGGACTCGGACAGCAAGGTGTTAGCCACCGTGTTAGTAAGCGTGACTTCGCTGGTGGGAATAAGGTATAACGCCTCGCTATCACCGTCTTGTCCACCCTTTTTAACGGCAAACAAATCTTCTTCAAACTTTGGCAGTTGCCCCGTACCGCGCAACGTATCAGCATTGACAATATACGGCGTGTAGCACTCGGTGTAGCCATGCTCGGTAGTTTGCACATCCAACATAAACTGCGCCAGCGCACGGTGCAAGCGGGCGATTTGACCACGCATCAGCGTAAAGCGCGCGCCTGCCAGTTTGGCACCTGTGTCAGCGTCCAAACCCAGCGGCGTACCAACGTCCACATGGTCTTTCACCTCAAAATCAAACTTGCGGATAGTGCCCCAAGTGCGCACCTGTACATTGCCTGACTCGTCACTGCCCACAGCCACACTGTCGTGCGGCAAGTTGGGCAAGGTCATCATCATGGCGTTAAGTTCTGCCACGATGGCTGCAGTGCGAATTTCGCCAGCCTCTAGTTCTGTCTTGTAGGTTGCCACCTCAGCCATCACCGCATCGGTACTCTCGCCTTTGGCTTTGAGCATGCCAATTGACTTGGACAAGCTGTTGCGCTTGGCTTGCAGCTCTTCGGTGCGCACTTGGATGGTTTTGCGCTCAGCGTCTAGCGACGTGAACTTGTCAACGTCTAAAAACGTCTGCGGATTTTTGCGCTTTTGCAGGGCGGCTACTACAGCGGCCATGTCTTTGCGAAGGAGTGTGGTATCTAACATAGCTGTGATTGTAGTTTCCTGTAGGACTTGGTTCAGATTACCGGCATTTTCTTTGATCTAGGGTGGGAATTGATATTGTTGTGACCTGAGCTTTGAAGATTGATTTTCTTAGATTGTGAGCTGCGGCGATGCCGTAGATTGCGAGGATTGAAGTTTGATATTCTTGTACGGGATCTGACAGGCGGTGCTACTTCAGCTGCCAGATCAGGAGATGTGGTGGTTGCTCAACCCCTTGCATGCCAACCATGTTCACTGCCGTGGCGCTGGATGTGTACGGCGTACACAGGTCTGAAGCCAGATTGCACGCCGCAGAATTTTCTCAACCAGCTATGCAATCAATAGTGGTCACAAATACGACAATACACCGAAGCGAGGGCTGTTAAAAACCAAGCAAAGAACAATGTGACGAGTCGGGTCCGTCTCGATGAAAAATACTACAACAGGCGCGCGTTGGGGCGGCCAGCCAAACAAAAACCTCAATTCTCGCGTGTTTTCGGAGTATTCTTCGCGAAAGAGATGCCAGGCTCGAGTCCAGCGCTCCGGAGATACCGTTGCCCAGAGACAACCTCAGCAGCACACACGCTAAAGCACAGGCCCACCTAAATCAAGAAAGTCAATTCAAACCACCAAGGTCCATATTAGCCCCGCACAATACCAAACACACCATCTCATTAGCCGCTGGTTTGTACACACCCGTTTGCAACGCCGCCAAACCCAAAGCCGCAGCCGGCTCGACAGCAAGTTTCAAGTTATGCCACAGCCACAGCTGCGCGGCGCGAATAGCCTCGTCTTCTACCAACAAAGCGTCGTCAACAGCCGTAGCTTGCACTTGCCAGCAAATATTGCCAATACGCTTGGCACCCAATGAATCTGCCGCTATGCCGCTAGCCGCCACATCCACAGGTTGCCCCGCCTTGCGCGCCTCAAACAACGTGGGCGCCAAGCGCGGCTCAAGCGCCACCACGCGTGCACGACCATAGCAATGCGCGGCAATGCCCGCAATCAAACCACCACCGCCTACGCTGACTAGCATCGTGTCGGGCAATGCGCCCTGCTGCGCCTCAATTTCTGCAGCCACCGTGCCCGCACCAGCCACTACTTCTAGCTGGTCGTAGGCGTGGTTTTGTAGTGCGCCAGTAATTTTTTGGCGCGCTACGCAGGCGGCATAAGCATCTGCATAGGCTGCGCCCGTCACAGTCACCGTTGCACCCATCGCGCGCAGCCTATCGCGCTTAGCTTGGCTAGACACTTCAGGTAAAAACACCTCGCACGGCACACCCATGCTTTGCGCAGCAGCCGCTGAGGCAATGCCTGCGTTGCCGCCCGACGCTATCACTACACCGCTAGCGGGCACCGTGTTGCGCAGCAAACGGTACAGCGCACCGCGCGCCTTGAAGCTGCCACCCGTTTGCAAATGCTCTAGTTTTAGCCACACCTGGCCACAGTCAATACCCAACGCTTTACCGGGCAGAACCCACAGCGGAGTTTTATGAATAAAGTGTCTGTAACCCTTGTTAATCCTGCTCAAGCAGCTATTAATTTCAGAGCGAATCTCGGAGCCTACGGCATTCATCACTTCACTTACCCGATGCATGCAATTTGGAATCTGCAACATGCTCGCTGGCTGCCAGCTTAAGGCCTTTGGGCAGCGGGAACTTGATGGTTTCTTCTATGCCATCCATCTTGCGGATCGACACTGCACCGAGCGCCTTGATGCGGTCGATCACTTCTTTGACCAACACCTCGGGGGCCGACGCACCGGCGGTCAGGCCCACGCGTGTGACGCCTTCAAACCATTGCGGCTGCAGTTCGGCAGCGCTGTCAATCATGTAGCTGGTAACGCCTATTTTGCGGGCCAACTCTGCCAGGCGGTTGCTGTTAGAACTGGTGGGACTGCCCACCACGATCACCAGCTCAGCCTGGCCCGACAGCACTTTGACGGCGTCTTGGCGGTTTTGTGTGGCGTAGCAAATGTCTTGCTGTTTAGGCTCTTTAATGGCCGGGAAACGCGCACGAATCGCGGCGTGAATCTCAGCCGTATCGTCCACGCTCAGCGTGGTTTGTGTCACCACGGCTAGCTTGGCCGATTGCAAAGGCTGCACCGTAGCCACGCCGGCCAAATCTTCGACCAAATGGATGCCATCGGTCAGCTGGCCCATCGTGCCTTCTACCTCGGGGTGGCCTTTGTGGCCAATCATGATGAACTCATAGCCTTCTTTGTGCAGCTTGGCTACCTCGACGTGCACCTTGGTCACTAGCGGGCAGGTAGCGTCAAAAATTTGAAA
>JAYSWJ010000202.1:0-9137 GCA_043718065.1 Polaromonas sp. | reverse complement strand
GGCGATCAGCAATGGCACGGGTTGGGCGCTGCCTTGCACCGAGTCTTCGCGGGGGCGCGCCAGGCACATCAGGCTTAGCAAATCATCGGCCCGCCCGTGCAGCAGCTTGGCCATAAAGTCTGCCGACGCAGGCGCAATCACTATCGCATCTGCCTCGCGGCTCAGGTTAATGTGCGGCATATTGTTAGCCTCACCGCCCAATAGTCGGTTGTCCCATTGGCTGGTAACCACGCTGCGCCCGCTTAGCGCCTGCATGGTCACGGGCGTAATGAACTGCTCAGCCCCCTCAGTCATCACCACCTGCACGGTAGCGCCCTCTTTTATCAGCGCGCGGCACAGCTCAGCAGCCTTGTACGCCGCGATACCGCCCGTTAAGCCCAATACGATGTGTTTTCCTTGCAGGTCATTCTTTGCGTTCATAGATGGGAATGTAGCAGATGCCGCAGATACAGTTCTTGCATCGACTATCTACAATCTTTCCTGATCAAATACTTTTAGCAAAAACTTCATCACAGTAAAGTAACCTGTACAAACAAGGAGAACTGCACCATGCTGCCGACCCCACAGCGCGAAGAGATTGACCACCGCACCATCAAGCTGCTGATTGGCCTGATTGCGCTCACACTAGCTACCTTCACCAACTATTTTGCAGGCGGGACTATCACGTCTATTAGCGCTGCGTACTACGAGGGCGGCTGGGCGCAAAGTATTTTGGTCGGCTTTTTATTTGCCATTGCCGCCTTTTTGCTAGCCTATAACGGCCTGTCAACCCGCGAGATGGTGCTTAGCAAAGTAGCCGCCGTAGCGGCGCTGGGCGTGGCGCTGTTCCCGTGCAAATGCGGCAACCGCGAGCAAATTATCCCGTATGTTCATGCAGTGTCTGCCACCATCATGTTCTTGGTGCTGGCCTACTTTTGCTACGTGTTCTACCGCCGCGCACTTGTTAAAGGCTACCCTCAGGCCACCGCCAGAGCCTGCATCTACGCCGCCTGCGGCATCACCATCGTCATCGCTGTGGTGGTCGTAGCATTCGACGCCCTGTCTGGCGGCATGCTAAGCGCCCAGGTGCCCCGGCTTGCCTTCTACGGCGAGCGCGCAGCCCTGATGGCGTTTGGCGTATCGTGGCTAACCGCAAGCCGCGTGTTGCCCATGCTGACCCGCGAAGACGAACGCTTTTGGCCGCTAGGTTGACTCAACCACATTGACCGTATGAATGGCTAAAACACAGTTTTGATGCGAATTTGATGTTTTGATGCTAAACTAGCAGCATGCGTACCACTCTTGCCCTAGACGACGATGTTTTCACGTTTGCACGTACTCATGCACAGCGCGAGCATATTTCTATTGGCGCAGCTATTTCCAAGCTGGCGCGCGAAGGCATTCGTGCGCAAAGCATGCCAGCCGCCAAATCCGCTAAACCTAAAAGCAAATACGCCCTGCTACCCGCACGCAGCGAGATCATCACTACGCAGCATGTGCGCGACCTGATGGACCAAGAAGGCATCTAAGTTTTGCGCTACTTACTAGATGTAAACGTGTGGGTAGCGCTGCTAGACGAAGCGCACGCACACCACGCACAAGCCGTAGCCTTTATGCAGCGCCGCAAAGTGCAGATTGCCACCTGCCCGCTGGTAGAAAACGGCGTGATACGCGTGCTAAACCTGCCGGGCTACAGCAAGTTTGGCCCCGCAGGCTTTGAGGCAGTTAGCAGCAAGCTACAACAAATCTGCGCCAGCGCAGACCACCAGTTTTGGCCCGATGGCGTGTCGTTGTGCAGCCTGGGGAAAGACCAAAACCAACCTCAAGTCAACTGGTCGCGCGTGATGGGGCACAACCAAATTACCGACGTGTATTTGCTGGCACTGGCAGTAGCTAACCAGGGCTGCCTAGCCACACTAGACCACCGCATAGCGTTAAGCACCGTGGTGAGCGCCAGTAAAGAGCATTTACTGCTGCTGTAAATGCGCCACCTTGTTTGAGCAGATTGTCTATTTACAGGTCACCAAAATATTGGTGATGTCTTCTGAACTGCTATTGATAGAACCTGAACCGTTGGTCACCACACACTGCTGACCTGCCGGCTGGTTCTTCACTCTTACGTCGTAGTTCTCTTTGATGACCAATTTCTTTTCAAACTTGAATGCACCATTTTGTGTGAGTGTGATGACCTCGTCTGAATTGCCATTGTTCTGCAGCGCCACCAGCTTGCCGTCCCCTAAGCCGCTGAGGTTACCGCGAACAAAAGCCACAAAGTCACCGTTGCTACCGCCCCCGCAGCCTACTAGTAACACAGCCAAGAGTGCCCCTTGCAACCCAAATACAGTTTTCTTAAACCTCATGCCTACCTCATCTTTCCAATGTGTGTCGCCCAGAGCAGGTCGTTAGATTGGCACAAGCAATGGGGTGCTGCACTAAAGGCTCTAGTTTGACTGTGCAGTTATGGTAGCCTCGCTTGATGAATTCAACCTTAGTCAACGCTTAAGGCTGCGTAGACATTCCAAGCCGCTTTTTTATAATGAAATAGCCCTGTAACCCAAGTAAATCCTGCTCAAGCAGCTATTGAAAATATAGTATGCATATTTACATAACCACATAAATACACAAATCCAAAAGGATTCACATGACCCCCCGTAACTTGCTTACCACCATGTTTGGCTACTTGCATACCCACCTGTTCAGCCAGCTGTTCAGCCACCTACCCAAACCCTTCATACTGCTAGTAGCCGCCTACTTCCTCACCAGCCTAGGCCACTTTGCCCACAACGCAGAGTTCATCTGCGAATACCCCAACCTACCCGCCTGGCTAACCCGCGCCAAGGTGTACGCCGCTTGGCTAGCCATCACCGCCGTAGGCCTAGTAGGCTTCATCCTCATCAAAAACAAACTGATGCCCGCAGGCCTGCTGCTAGTAGCCATCTACGCCGCCCTAGGCTTCGACGGCCTAGGCCACTACGCTGTAGCCCCATGGGACTGCACACGCTAGGCGTGAATATCACCATCTTGTCGGAAGTGGCGGCGGCGGCGTTGCTGTTGCCTACTACGGTGTATTTGCTGGTGAATCATTTGCGTAGTCGCTTAGATCGGGTCAACCGCATTTAATCCTACGGAAAAATCACGCCAGAGCGCTACAAAACTACGTTAAGCTTGCCAGATTAGGTGCCCTATTTATCTATGTTTTTATTTTTGACCTAAATGACAATTTAATCTTTTTTCTAAATGCAATTAAAGGCTTACGATTTTGAAAATTTCAGTTTAAATCGCAGCTGCCAGATCATGTTGCAAGTTTTTCGATATATATTAGGTTTACATCTTCAATGCAACCCTCTCAGATTCAAGCATCTCTAGACGCATTCCTCAGCGGTGACGATCGAGTGATGGTCATCCGTGGTGTATGGGGCGTAGGTAAGACCTACTTCTGGTCGAACTACGTTGACCGCTGCATCAAAGCTCAATCGCTTACTCAAGTCGCATACAGCTACGTGTCACTATTTGGCAAGTCCTCTCTACCTGACATACGCGCTTCCATCTTTCAAGCCGGGAAGCCAATCGCCAAGGACGAGGCGATCAAGGAGCAGTTTAACAAGGAGTACGAAGATTCAACAGGGCTATTGAAAAACGTTCCTTGGCTCCAGAGCGCTAAAGAGAAGTTGACTGCAAAGGCTCGTTTGTCAGGATGGCTAACTGATATGGCACGATCTACACCATTCACTGACAAGTATTCACGGCTGATTGCGTCGCTGGAATACAAACTCGTTAATAACTATCTTGTCTGCATAGATGACCTCGAACGCAAGGGTGCTGGTCTTTCAATTCGAGAGGTCATGGGTCTCATAGACGAACTTGCAAATCAAAAAATGTGCAAGGTAGTCCTGATCTTCAACGACCGCTCCCTTACTGTAGAAAGCGACAAGAAGGAGTTTGAAGAATATCGCGAAAAAGTAGTCGATGCAGAGATTGAATACGATCCAACTCACTCGCAAGCTTTGGCGTGTGCTTTCTCAGATAATCAACCCTACTTTGAGGACATCAAAAAACTTACGCAGTCATTGAACATCAAGAATATACGAGTTCTACGGAAGCTTAGGAAAACGATTGACACCTTCAGCCCTCCCTTGCAAGGAGTGGATCCTCTTATCGCGTCAGAGTTTCTTAACCATGCAGCAGTTCTGGTTTGGTCACATTACATGCGTACAGAGGCATTACCATACGAATTTATCCTGTTAAGACTACGCGAAAGTCCATGGGCTGGACTCTTCGGAAAAAAAGCAGAGGAGATTACGGAGAATGAGAAGCGCTACAGGGCTCTGACTCAACAGATTGACCTTTCGCCGTCCGTCTATACAGATTTCATTTCTAATTATCTCGCGAAGGGCTACCTAGATATCGCTGGGGTAGACGCTTCTACAAAGCAACTAACGCTGGAGGTCACACAGCTAAGAGCGCACAATGAACTATCAGGCATCTGGCGAACGTATTCCAACTCTTTCGCAGACAACGAAGCAGATATTCAAACTAGATTACTTAAGACGCTTGAAGATCACGCAGACAAGATCAATGTGAGCGCGTTCTCTGCAGGATTGGACATGCTTCACAAACTCGGCATTGATGTAAATCATCTGGTGACACGATTTATTGATGTAAATACTGAAAAACTGTCGGCAATGAACCCTAAGGACATGATTGTTACGAGACAGCTTTCATTCGACCCAATACGCGAACATATCGCAAAACTGAACGAAAAGCGATGCAGCCTCACTATAGACGAGGTGACGACTAGGATCGCGGTCAATCATGGATGGAACGATGGAGACATTGAGTATTTGGCATCACTATCAGAGTCAGAGCTACGCGAATGGATGTTGACTGCCCCAGAAAATATGGGTGAAAAAATTCGATTAGGGCTACTTAACTTTGGCCAAGTCAACAGTGGCTCAGAAGAGACCAATAGTAGGTACAAAAAAATCTACGATACGACAGTCGCGACATTACGCAGCATCGAATCAACAAGCAGTCTCAATAAACTTCGTGTTGCTACTTTCTATTACATCCCAGAAGATATTTAACCCTTCCATTGATATGTGCGAAAAATCTGGGCTAGTTCATCCCACTCATGAGCCACCGCACAATATTACAGCACCACTTACACTGAATTCCCATCTAAGAATCATACTAATCCTACGCACTAAAAAACCAATATTCGCGCCAGAGTGCACGCAGTGCCCATGCGCCCCAATCAGGGCTAGCGGGCTCGAAGCGCGGAGCTTTTGGGGATTAGAAATTTAGATGTTTGAGCGCTTGCGCGAGTTTCTAAATTTCCCCCAAAAGCGAGCACTGCAGATGCTTACCCCGAAGGGGGCCGCAGTCCGGGGCGCATGGGTACTGCGTGCGCTCTGGTGCGAAGCTGCGAGGTCTGCGAGAGAAACAAAGTGCTAAGTGAATCGAAGACTACGAAGAAGACTTACCCATTCGCATTCCGCATCCAATCCGCCGTCTGAAAAAAGCTGTCCCTTAGCCGAGCACGCAGCGTCTCGTCCACCCCCGTCTCGCCCATCGCCCTGTCCATACAAGCCAACCACTGGTCGCGCTCTAATATGCCGATGGGTACATGCATGTGCCGCATGCGCAGGCGCGGGTGGCCAAACTTCTCGGTGTAAACCTGCGGGCCACCCAGCCAGCCGCACAGAAACATAAACGTTTTCTCCCGCGCATTGTCTAGGCTGGGGCCATGCACTTCGCGCAGGCGCGCAAAGCTGGGCTCCAAGTCCATCAGGTCGTAAAAGCGCTCTACCAAAGCTTTGACATTCGCCTCGCCCCCTATCCATGCGTAGGGTGTGTCAAATAGCGGTTTTTCTTCTATTTTCATATGCAAAATAGGCCGTCTAGGCCGTAGAACCTGCTCAAGCAGCTATTAAATTTATAGTACCTAGTTTACTCTGTGGCACGGCGCAGCGTGGTCACCACGGGTGTGTTGAGCACGCTGCGCAGGCCCCACCAGCCTGCGGCTAATGCCAACGCCGCGCCCAGTAAGCCGCCTGCCAGCGGTACCCACCACGCGGCGGTCCAGGTAAATTCAAACACGTACTTGGCCAGCGCCCAGCCCACGATGATAGCCACGATGCTGGCCAGCACGCCGGCTAGCATGCCCACGCCTGCCAGCTCGGCGCGCTGCACTTGGCGCAGCAGGCTGCTGCGTGCGCCCACCGCGCGCATGATGGCAAATTCGCGCGCACGCTCTTCGCGCGTGGCCGTGACTGCGGCGAATAAAACGACCAAACCGGCAGCTAAGGTAAAACCAAATAAAAACTCTACCGCGCGAATCACCTGGTCTAGCACTTTTTGCACTTGGTTGATGGTCAGGCTCATGTCTACGTTGGTTACGTTAGGAAAGGCGCGCACCATGGCGTTGTCAAAGCCTTTAACTTCAGGTGCTTTGAACGCCGCCATGTAGGTGGCAGGCACGTCGGCCAGCTGTGCTACGGTGTACATGACGAAGAAGTTAGCCCTAAAGCTGCCCCAGTCTACTTTGCGCAGGCTGGTGATCTTGCTCGTCACCTGCGTGCCGCCAATGTCAAACGTCATGCTGTCGCCCAGCTTTAGCCCCAGCGTGGTGGCAATGCCTTCTTCTACGCTTACTTCGCCTGCAGCATTGTCTGTCCATTGGCCTGCAACTATCTGGTTGTGTGACGGCTTGGCGGCGCTGTGCGACAGGTTGAACTCGCGGTCTACCAAGCGTTTGGCGCGGTCGTCAGTCTGTGCGTCGGGCGAGGTGGCTTTGCCGTTGATAGCGACTAAGCGGCCACGAATCATGGGGAAATAGTCGTATTTTTTAACTTGGTTGTCGGTCAAGTTTTTAACAAATGCATCGCCCTGCTCGGGCATGATGTTGATGACAAAACGGTTGGGCGCATCGGGCGGCGTGGCTTGCCGCCAGCTGGCGATCAAATCTGTACGCAGCAAAATTAACAAGATCAACGCCAACAGGCCTACCGATAGCGCGCTTACCTGCACTACCGCATACGCAGGCCGCGCCGATATTTGCCGCGTGGCCAGCACCAGCCAGCGCGGTGCGGTAGCCTCGTTCACACTGCGGCGCAGCAGCTTGACTGCCACAAAGCTTAAGCCCGCAAACACGGCCACAGCGCCTGCAAACCCACCCACGGCGATCAAGCCCAGCTTAAGGTCAGAACTAGCCGCTAGCAGCAGCGCGGCAAAGCCTGCAATGCCAATCAGCAGCACCGCCAGTGACGCAGGTTTTAGCCCACCCACATCACGCCGGATAACGCGCAGCGGAGGCACCTGTGCCAGCTGCAATACCGGTGGCAAACCAAAGGCGAACAATAGCGTTAGGCCCATGCCCACGCCAAAGGCTACTGGCCACAGCGACGCGGCAGGCAATGCAGACTCTACCAAGCCCGCCAGCAGCGCGACAAAACCGTAATGCACGGCAAAGCCTATGGCCACGCCCAGCGCACTGGCTGCTAAGCCGACCAAGAAAAATTCAAACGTATAGGCCAGTGCTATGGTGCGCTGGCTGGTGCCCAGCACGCGCAGCATGGCGCAGTCGTCTAGGTGGCGCGCTGCAAAGCCACGCGCAGCGATGGCCACGGCCACGGCGCTTAGCAAAGCGGCCAGTAGTGCGACTAGGTTTAAAAATTTCTCTGCACGGTCCATGGTTTGCCGCATCTCGGGGCGGCCACTGTCTAACGATTCAAGCCGCAAGCCGCGCACGTCGGTGGTTTTAATTTGCTCGGTAGCCCAGTTAAAAAACTCTTTCACCTTAGATGCGTCACCCACCATCGCCGTGCGGTAGGTAATGCGGCTGGCGGGTTGCACCAGCGCGGTGGCGGCCAGTGCGTCGGTGTGCAGCATGATGCGCGGCGCAAAGCTCATAAAGCCCGCGCCACGGTCGGGCTCTTGCACAATGATGCGGTCGATGCGCAGGGTGCTATTGCCCAGCAGCAGGCTGTCGCCTACTTTCAGATTGAGCGAATCGAGCAGCGATGCGTCTACCCATACCGCGTCTTGGGCAGGCAGGTCGCGCGTGGGGGTGCCTTCGCGCGCGTCAGGTGCATCAGGCGATTTAGTTGTTTTTAAACTGCCACGCAGCGGGTAGCCAGCGCTAACGGCTTTGAGCGCGACCAGCTTGCTAGCGCCGCCTTGCGCATCTTGCGCGCGCGCCATGGTGGGGAAGCCCACACTGGCCGCGCTTTGCAGGCCCAGCGCGGCGGCTTTGTCTTTAAAGGCTTGGGGCGTGGGGTTGTCGCTGCTTAGCACCACGTCGCCCCCCAGCAGCGCCTTGGCATCGCGCTGCAAACCACCTTTGATACGGTCGGCAAAAAAGCCTACTGCTGTAAGCGAAGCCACCGCCAAAGTCACCGCCACTATCAACAGCCGCAGCTCACCTGCGCGCAGGTCGCGCCACAGGGTAGTCCAGCCTAGCTGGTAAAAAGAGATCTTCATGTGCGCAGTGTAGCGCGGGGTGGTTTTGCGGGTTGGCGCAAGGATTTAAGCTGCGGGCAGTCTGGGCCCTGCCAGCGCAGGGTCCAGCGCCAAACGCTGGGGCGCGGTGTAACAAAGAAACCGCTTGTTCATCGCCCGGCCAATGGTGCACAGCCCCACACGCTCGGCCACCTCGTGGCCCATTTGGGTAATGCCGCTGCGCGAGACAACGATGGCGATGCCCATTTGCGCCGCTTTGATCACCATCTCACTGGTCAACCGGCCTGTGGTGTAGAAAACTTTGTCGGTGCGGTTTTGCACATCAGGCGTTTGCATCCACAGCCAGCCCGCAATCGTGTCAATCGCGTTGTGCCGCCCCACGTCTTCTACAAACATCAGCATCTCGCTACCCGCAAACAGCGCGCAGCCGTGCACGGAGCCTGCAGATTTATAGGTGGTCTCTTGCAGGCGGATGGCATTGGTGATGGCGTATAAATCTGCTTGGGTAATGCGTGTGTCAGGCAGCTTGACGTTGTCAATCTCGTCCATCAACCCACCAAACACACTACCCTGCCCGCAGCCCGTGGTGACCACTTTTTTGGCTGTGCGCGCCTCGATGTTGTCGATGCCGCTGTGGGTTACCACAGAAGCCGCATTCACGTCCCAGTCTACGGTGATGGATGCAATGTCACCCACGG
>JAYSWJ010000201.1:0-24660 GCA_043718065.1 Polaromonas sp. | reverse complement strand
AAATTCAAAAAACCTAACTGCAAACGACGAACGTTTCGCACTCGCAGCTTAATCGCTGAGAGGCTTGCAACATCTCTCCGGTGGGATGGGCAAAGGGGGTTTAGAGCAATCTAAATCTTCTCGGCTGCAAGCTAATTCACATCGGATGGTCTGGCGCTGGGTGGCTTAGCGTTGGACGAGACAATAGGCTACTGGTCTGGTGGGTAGCGTGCCGTTGCGCGACCCATTGGGCAAGACACAAATCAATCGGCTACACATGTAGATCTGCAAGAAAAAATGTTTTCGGACGCGGGTTCAATTCCCGCCAGCTCCACCAATCTTATAAAAGGCAAATCTTTCAACTGATTTGCCTTTTTCTTTTGCATAAGGATAGCCTGTGGACTTAAAAGTACCCGTCACCATCTCAGACGAATTATTTGATGAGGTGATTTCCTCCAAGGCATTGCTCAACCTGGCCAGTGGCGAGATCACTCAAGTGGAATACCAGGCCTACGATGCTGATGCCAAGGGCCTGCCCTGGGAGCATGAGGACTACGACTTTAGCTGTGGCATGTTGTCTAACAATGGCAAAGACGTAGAGTTTACTGTGCAGGTCAACCAAACTACCGGGCAATATGCTGTGAGTGCGACTGAGCTGCAAGAGATCAAAATGCGCGCAGCGGCGCTGTTCTCAGGGGTACCCAGCGCAGAGTTGATTGAAGAGTTGGCACCAAAAGCTAAACCCACGCGCCGCGCACCTTAAGTTGCAAACAGTAACATGCAAAGCTGGCAAACTGTCCCTTAGAGTACTTGTGCACAGCACCGGCGTTGTTACAGTAATTTTTGTTTGATTTGGTACACGCCAGATTTGGACAAGCTAAGTTACTTTAACAACAAAGGAGATCTTATGACATCACGTACATCGCTGCACCGCCTGCTGCTGGTTGCGGCAATAAGTGCGACAGGTTTTATGCAAAGCGCGTGGGCACAAAACGACTGGTGCAAATCCAAATGGGGCCCTAACGATGAGATTGGTGCTGCCAGTTTATTAACGCCCGCCTTGGCGGCAGAGGCTGCCAAGTTAGTTAAAACGGGTAAAACCTACCCCCTTGGTTTTGAAACCAATGCGCAAACTGCCGCTTATGCACCGCGCACTTGGGGTGTCACCGTGGTACAGCCCGGTCAGGCCGGTGGCATTAGCCTAGGCGGCACGAAAACGACGTACAACGATGACATTTATATGGGCTGGGTGGGCACGGGCTCGCAGATTGATGGTTTGGGCCATATTGGCATAGACAACATTTACTACAACTGCAACAAAAACTCAGATTTTGCCCAAGCTAATGGTTTGAAAAAATTAGGCGTAGAAAAAATACCGCCTTTTGTGACGCGCGGTATTGTGCTGGATATGACAGCCTATTACGGTACTGATATGGTGCAAGAAGGCGTAGCGTTTAACCGTAAAGAGATTGACGAGCAAGCTAAACGCCAGGGGATTGAAATTAAAAAAGGCGACGTGGTGCTGTTTCACACTGGATGGCAAGCGCTAGAGGGCAAAGATAACAAGCGCTTCTTGGCCGGTGAGCCTGGATTGGGCAAAGACGGTGCGCTGTACTTGGCATCTAAAGAAGTGGTTGCCGTGGGTGCAGACCAGTGGGCGCTGGAGGTGATTCCGTTTGAAAAAGATGTGGGTGTGTTTGAAGTGCACCAAATTTTATTGGCCAGAAACGGTATTTATATTTTAGAGAATATGAACACGGGCCCACTGGTGAAAGATAAGGCCTACGAGTTTATGTTTGTATTAGGTGCCTCCCGCATTACAGGCGGTGTGCAAGCCATCGTGAACCCTGTGGCTATTCGCTGATCGATGGTGCGGTTAGTTGTATGCACGGTTGTTGGGCTAAGCTAAAGCTTGCGCTAGGTCTAGTTGGCTTGCCTTTGATGGCATGCGCCCATCCGCATGGCGCAGTGGACTGTCGTGCCGAGTTGCGCTTTGAGTCAGCGCAACTGCAGCATCTGCGTGGTGAGTTGTGGCTAGATGCTTGGCACTCAGAGCGTGCATTACAACTCACGCGCGATGTATCGGGGCAAGCAAATTCTGAGCAAATGCAAAAATTTATTTTTGCATTAAAGATGCAAATGGGGCGTGCCAATTGGTTTTTTGATGTTCAAGCAGATGGCCAACATCTGGTGCTAACCCCGATGGCAGACCCTGTGGTGGATATTACTGCTGACGGACGCGCGCGTATCGTGATTGACTACGCGGTGCAGGCTACGCAACAGCTTGCCCAGCGATGGAGCCTGCATTGCGCAGACCCCAGTTATTATTTCGTTACTGCTTTTGGTCAGCAGTTGGCAGTCAGCCCTGTGCAAGGGGCTGTGCAAGACCTAGACACTGCAAAGCTAGCTGAAAATTTAGCGCGCCTTGAGCTTAAGCCACAAAACATTACCGCCGTCAAAGTGCAGGGCTGCACGCCACTGGGCATTGGCATAGTGGACACAGCGCTGCCCGCGCCACGCCCAGGCATGGCGCGTATGGACTGGACTTGTCCACGCTAAAGGTTGTCTGCCATGCGCAGAAATCTGGCAAAGCGTGGCTTACCGCTAGGCGTGATGTCGTTGAATGTGTAGGTGACGGTGCTGCCGATGGCAGGTGGATTTTTGCGCTGTGCATCTGACAAACCTGTGCCTATCTTAAAGCGCTGGCCACCCGGGGCCTGCATGTCTAATGCACCCAGTAAACCTTGGTATTTGCCTTTGCCTGTGACGTGGCCGAATACTACGGCCTCGGCGTCTTGCACAGGTTTGAGCTTTAGCAGGACATTGCTGCGGCCAGTGGTAACAGGGGCGCTGGCTAAATGCAACATCAAGCCTTCGCCACCGGCTGTGGTGACAGCTTTGAGCTTGGCTTGCAGCGCTGCAGCATTAGCTACGCGAAATTGATCGACGGCGCGCAGCTGGGGCCAGTCTGCTTGGCGCACTATGGCGGGCAACTGCGCTGCGCGCTGGTCAAAGCTACCCTGGCCACCGGGCAGTTCAAACACCACATACTGTATGCGCTGCCAATCTGCGTCTACCGGCTGCGCTTTGCGCACCATGCCCGATAGCGCGTCAAACTGGCCGTGCGCTAGCCACAGCTCACCATCTAGCGGCGTGCTGGCAGGCAGCTTGGCTGTAAACCATGCCGGGGCAGCTACCGTGCGGCCACTGCGAAAGCGCAGCGTAGTGCCGTCCCACAGCGCACGCACGCCGTCAAGTTTTTCGCTCACTAGGTAGCCTGTGGGGTTAATGCCAGCGGGTGCGTTGGCCGCTAGCAGCACCAACGACGAAGCGCTAGGGGTGGCTGCTGTGGCCAGTGGCGGTAGTGCAGCTATTCCCAAGGCTGTCAGTAGCCGTTGGTGGAAAATACGGCGGGACAACGACAATGGTGGGGTGCTATCAGCACAAGGACGCGGTTGTGGATGTAAATGCATGCTGCATCATAGCTAGAAGATGGTAATTTGAGCGAAAATCTGGCAATGCAAAAATTTCTTCCCACCCTACTTTTGTGCAGCGTCTGCGTAGCCGCTTTGGCGCAGCAGGACACCAATGTGCTGGGCCTACCCGCTGTGCCGCAGAACAAAGCACCCTCTGAGGTTGCGCCCAGCGCCAAGGCCGATGCCAAGCAAAGCTCCAGCACACCCAAAGGCGGTGCCTCAGCCGCAACCGCAGCCAGCCAAGCGATTAATGACAGCACACTCAAATCCGTACTCAGTGGCGGTGTAACGATGGCCTCTAGCTACGGCAACACGACCACCAGCGTGCGTGTTACTACGGCCAATAAGTACACAGGCGCTGTGCTGGCCTCGCAAGCCATTGCTGCAGCACGTTTGGTGCAGCGCGATGTCAAGCTGGTGTGCGGCAAGCTGTGCAAGCCAGGGCCTATGGCCGCGCCGCAAATCTTAAAAGATGGCACGCTACAGTTTGACATGGTGATTGACGGCTATCAGGGGCAATTAAGCAACGAAGATATGCTGTCGATGATGATGGCCAAACCCTTGCCAGTGCCTGTGCCTACAGCCACTAAGCCCACAGCAGCTGCACCTGTCGTAGCCCCCGTACCTGCTAAAACAGCAAGTACGGACACTTCTGCTAGCCCTACTAAGGCACCTTAGACCACCTAACCCTAAAGCACCGATGCAAATTACAGATTTGTTGTTTACCCAAGGCCACGGCACGCGGCGCGTGTGTGCAGGGTTAATTGAACACCGCTTGGTAGAAATTTTAGATGAAAATAATGCTTTTCAGGCCGTAGAAACTGCTCAAGCAGCTATTAAAAATATAGCAGATGGCATGCCTTATCGCGTGCAAGGCACAGCTTGGCAATACCACGAACGCGCCTATGTACTGATGCACAAACCCGCAGGCTTTGAATGCTCGCACAAGCCCAGTGCGTGGCCCAGTGTCTACACGCTGCTGCCCAGCCCGCTGCGTGTGCGGCCTAATAAAAACGCCATTCAAGGCGTGCAGGCCGTAGGGCGGCTAGACCAGGACACTACAGGCCTGCTGCTGTTCAGCGACGACGGCCAGTTTATCCACCGCATGAGCTCGCCCAAGCACCATGTGCCCAAGGTGTACCAAGTCACGTGCAAACACGCTGTGGACGATGCGCAAATTACCAAACTGTTAGATGGCGTGGTGTTAGACGATTCCCCCCAGCCCGTGCGCGCTGCTGCCTGCGTGCAAACGGGTGAGCTGACACTGGACTTAACCTTGACCGAAGGTAAATACCACCAAGTTAAACGCATGATTGCGGCAGTGAGCAACCGCGTCGAAGGTCTGCACCGCGCCAGCATGGGCAGCTTGACATTGGGCGACGTGCCCAGCGGCGGCTGGCGATGGATGAGTGCACAAGATTTGGCGCAAATACGTGCTTAGTTTGCGTTATTGGTTTGATTTTGGGGCTTGGGTGTTAGGCTAACTTTTGCACTGCGCGCATCGTAAGATTTTTCATCACGTCCACGCTTGATCACCGTTTGGCGGGCTTGGTGGGTCATCGTGTCGCATCAGCTAAGTCTCTGGGTGGTGAGATAGCGTATGCCAACCGCCCACCTACTGGAGGGACCCAAAATCAAGCGGTCGGCATACGCTATCTCACTTGCGACCAAGTTGGCGCGCGACCGGTAGTCATCGATTTAAGCATTTGGGGTCAGATCGAAATTCAGGACAATTCTGCATCCGGCGCGACACCCAACACAAACGAAATTTTGCTCCGACCCCAATTGCGTCTCACCGGCGCACGGGCTGCTAAAAACCAAGCAAAGAATAATGTGACGAGTCGGGTCCGTCTCGATGAAAAATACTACGACAGGCGCGCGTTGACAATGCTAGCGAATCTAAAGTCTCAGTCCGCGCGTGTTTTCGGAGTATTTTTCGCGAAAGAGATGCCCGGCTCGAGTCCAACTCCCCGGCGCGCACGCGAACCGAGCAACCAACACTCCGGCGAAGCAACAGAGTCCAGCTAAACGGCGCACAAGCATACTAACCAACCAACTCCCAAACAAACAACCCAAAGATTCACACCAATCCCACTACAGCTGACAGCAAACGAAGAAAAGTTATTTCTAGCAATAGTCGTAAGCGCGCAATTAGTGCACAACGTTCAAAAAATCAACCACTGCAGCAATCACCTTAGCAGCTTGATCCCTGTAAGGTGAATGCCCAAAGCGCTCTAATTTTAATAGCTGCTTGAGCAGGTTCTGCGGCCTAGAAGCATCATTTGGCATATAAAAATCTGGTCCCAAAGCGTCAATTTGCGCCATCGTGCCATACACATCGTCCACACCCTGTATCGCCAGCAGCGGGCAGGTGATGCGCTGGCAATCTGCAGTGATGTTAAAGCTGCCAAAGGCGCTGCTTAGCCACACATTGTTCCACTGCCAAAACGCACCATCCACATCGCGGTGAAATTTGGTCAGCTTGCTGCGTAGATCAGTCGTCTCAAAAGCTATACGCGCTGCCGCAATGCTGCACAGACTAATGTCTTCTACAAACAGATGCGGCGCCATGGCAATGGTGGCTCCGTCGGAATGGCCTAGCAAAATAGGGCGTTCAATGCCTAGCTGCGCCAGCAAGTCGGGTAGTACGTCCCACGCTTGGTAGTGCATGTAGGTGGGCGGCAAGGGCTGCGTTGCGTGCGACGACTGGCCGTAGCCTGCGCGTGAATACACCAGGCCCGCACGGCCCGTAGCGGCGCACACCTGCGCCGGAAAATTGCGCCACATGGCCACTGACCCTAGGCCTTCGTGCAGAAAGACGATAGGTGGCAGCGCTGCATCGCCTGCAATAGACAATACTTCTAGCGATTGGCCTAAAACGTCAAGTTGGCGAAGGTGCTGCATCGTCTGAAAGTTGGTCAGCCCATGGGGGGTCGATGTAGACATGGCAGGTGGCGCAGGTTAGGCTGCCGCCGCAGTCAGCGGCAATGGCGTCACTGCCCGCATGCGTAGCGCTTTGCATCACTGATTGCCCTATTTTTACGTCGAAACTGCCACTATCTCTTGCGTTACCTGCTCGAGCAGCTATGAAATAAGTAGTAATGTGATTACGCATAGCGTGATGGCAGTGGCTTAAAAGCGGGCAAAAACTTCGCGGCGTTGCCAGTCAACTGGGTCTTGTGCTGCGCTATAGCGTGCAATTTCTTGGCGTTTAATTTGGTTGTAATAGTGCACAAAAGGCGCACCCAAAGCGGTGCACAGCGCGGTGTCACTTTGCAGTGCGTCTAGCGCGTTGGCTAAGCTGGTGGGCAGCTGCGCGGCGCTGGCAGCGTAAGGCGACTCAGTAGCCAAGGCGGGTGCCAGCTTGCGTGCCATACCGTCCAAGCCAGCGTAGATTTGCGAGGCTAGGTGCAGGTAGGGGTTGGCCATGGGCTCGCCTACACGGTTTTCAATGCGGGTGGCTTGCCGGTTGTCACGCGGCGCTAATACCCGCAGCATGGTACCGCGGTTATCGTGGCCCCACACCATAGACTGCGGTGCCAGCGCGTTGGCTGCAAAGCGTGCGTAAGCGTTGATGCTGGGGTTGCTTAGCGCGGTAGCGCCCGGTGCATGGGCTAGCAAGCCCGCAAGGTAGTGGCAGCCCGTAGCGCCGAGGTAACTGGCTGCTACCAATGGCTTGGCAACTGGCAGCAGGGCTCGCAGTGGCGCCATGGCGCGCTTGTACCAATCTTCTTGTGCTTCATTCGGCGTGGGCAGCGCAAAAGCGTTGCTGCCACCATCTAGTTGCACCAGCGACTGGTGCAAGTGCCAGCCGCTGCTAGTAATGCCTGCAAACGGTGGCCTGCACATAAATGTGGCGTGGTAGCCCGCGCGGCGCAGCGCTTGGCGCACAGCGCTCTTAAACAGCACCATGTTGTCGGCTGCGGTCATGGCGTCGGTGGCCTCGAACACGGCTTCAAATTGTGAGGGGCCAAACTCAACTTCTAGTGATGTGAGTGGCAAGCCCAGTGCCTGTGCAGTGTCGCGCACAATGCGCAGCGGCGCGTCGCACATATCGGTGTATTGCTCTGACAGCAGCTGATAGCCTGGGTGCAGCATCGACACCGCGGGCGGCAAGCCGGGCCACGCGGCTAAATCAGGGTCTAGTTGGGGGCGGGTGTTTTCAATTTTGTAAATGTGAAACTCCACCTCTAGGCCGCAGCGCAGGCCTAGGCCCAAGGCTTCTAGCTGGTCGATGGCGGTTTGCAGCACGTGGCGTGTGTCAACATTGGCCGGGCGACCATCAGCATGGCACAGCTGGCCTTGCAGCCACGCGGTGCCGGGGGCCCAGGGCAGCTCTTGGTAGCTGCCCAGCACATGGCGCAGCACCATGGTGGCGGCGTGGGCAAACTCTGGCATGTTACCCATGCCGCCGTTTTCGAATACTTTGAATGCTGTGCGGTCTGACGTGTCTTTCAGCGCCAGCGTGCCCACCATGCCCATGCCGTTGCGCAGTGCGTCTTCTACCGCCAGCGGCATCAGTGTTTTGCTGCGCAGCTCGCCGTGCAGGTCGCACCATGCCAGGCGTACTTGTTTGATATCGGATGCAGCCATACGCTGCAAAGTGTCTTCAATAGTCATTTGTATAGTCGGTTTAAATTAATCTTAGGCCCGTTTAGGCGGAGCTTGTCAAAGTGTTGGCTGCGTTCTCGGCAAGCTCTGGGGCAGCGGAGTCGCTCAGTTGTCTTAAAGCCCTAAGCCGCAAGCCGCATGCCGCAGCCCGTACCGGGCCCATGCGCGTTAAGAGGTCGTTGGGTTCTTTTTTCATGGAATAGTTACCCCGTGAATGTACCGCGACTGGGTGCATCGGCCCAATCGGGTTATCCTTATGACCTATGAAACTCTACAACTTCTTTCGCTCATCTGCATCTTTCCGCGTACGCATTGCGCTGCAGATCAAAGGCTTGCCTTACGATTACGTTAGCGTGCATTTGGCCAAAGCCGCACATAAACAGCCTGAATACGCTGCGCTAGCCGCCGATGGTTTAGTGCCCTTGCTAGACACTGGAACCGATAAATTGAGCCAATCCATGGCCATCATCGAGTATTTGGACGAAACCCATCCCACCCCCGCGCTGCTGCCTGCAGACGCACTGGGCCGCGCCCGCGTGCGTGCGCTAGCGCAAAGCATTGCCTGCGAGATTCATCCGCTGAACAATCTGCGCGTGCTGAAATATTTGACCAAAGAGCTGCAGGTAACCGACGAGGTTAAAAACACCTGGTACCGCCACTGGGTGCGCGAAGGCTTGGTGAGCTTTGAAAAGCAATTAGCCCAGCTACCCACCAGCAAATTTTGCTACGGCAACACGCCCACACTGGCCGACTGCTGCCTGATTCCGCAAATCTTTAACGGCCAACGGTTTGACTGTGACTTCAGCAGCCTGCCGCGCACTATGGCCGCGTTTGACGCGTGCATGCAGCTAGAAGCTTTTCAAAAGGCGCAGCCATCGAGCTGCCCAGATTTTGAAGCTTGATGTCTGCATCACGTTTTGCGCAATACATAAACATAAAAACTGTACTAAGCTACAATGCTATCAATTGCTAGCACCATGCTAGCAATTAAATAATTGGAGTGAAAATGCCAATTTCAACGACCACAGCTAGTGCCAAGGAACAATTTAATGTACGCGTCTCGCCAGAGCTTAAAGAGCGCTTGGACAAATACGCCGCCTTAGCAGGTCAGTCCAAAGCAACTATTGCCGCCAATGCCTTAAGTGATTATTTAGACTGGCGTATTCCGCAGATTGAAAACCTCAAACTTGCTATCGCGGCGGCTGATCGAGGCGAATTTGCCACTGATGCAGAAGTTGACGCTGTATTTAAGAAGTACGGTGCTTGATGCGCGTTGTGTGGACGCGCATGGCCAATTTCAAGCTGGATGCAGTGGGTGATTTCATTGCGAAAGATAACCCCAAAGCTGCTGCAAAATTGCTCAAGCAAATTCGCAGAAGCGTCAGCCTTTTGCAGGCCAACCCGTTTTTAGGTAGGCGCACTGACTTTATCGATGTGCGCGAGCTGGTGGTGCATCCTAATTACTTAATCTCGTACCGTGTAAGTGCCGATATCGTTGAAATTTTGCAAGTGTGGCAGGTGGCACAGCAGCGCTACCACTGAGCGTATGTCCCTAGATTTACTGCAACCGCAATGGCCCGCACCAGCGCATGTGCAGGCTACGTTTACTACCCGCGCCGGCGGTGTATCGGCAGCGCCGTTTGATAGCCTGAACTTGGGCGACCATGTGGACGACCAGCCTGCCCATGTAGCGCAAAACCGCGCTGTGCTGCAGCAGGCAATGCGTACTAGGCCTGTGTTTTTAAAGCAAGTGCATGGTGTAGATGTAGCGGCGCTGCATGCGGGCATTGCAGACGGTACGCAAGCCGACGCCTGCATTACCCAAGCACGCGGCGTGGCCTGCACCATCATGGTGGCCGACTGTTTGCCGCTGCTCATGACCGACCGCGCGGGCAGCTTTGTAGCCGCTGCGCACGCAGGCTGGCGCGGGTTGGTGGGCACGCTGCAGCATGGCGTGCTAGAGGCTACATTTAAGGCTATTTCGGCACTTCAGGCCGTAGAACCTGCTCAAGCAGCTATTAAATTAAGAGCAGATAAGTTGCTGGTGTGGCTAGGCCCGTGCATTGGCCCCGCGCAGTTTGAGGTGGGTGCAGAGGTGAAAGCGGCGTTTGAAGCATCGCAAGCAGATGCTGCGCGGCACTTTAAAAAATTAACTGGTGTAGCTGATATTGCTGCTGCTGTTGCTGCTGCAGGCCGCAAACCCGAGAAGTACTTGGCCAATTTGCCAGCGCTGGCACGCGACCGACTGCACGCGTTAGGCATCACGCAGATTTATGGCAACGACGGCTCTGACGCCTGGTGCACAGCCAGCAACCCGTCACAATTCTTTTCGCACCGGCGTGACGCTGCCCGTTTGGGCAGTACCGGGCGCATGGCCGCTTGCATCTGGCTGGCCGATTGAGTCAGTAGGTGCTGCGCTGGCCTGGGGCAAGGCATTAGTAACTTCATCATCATTAGCGTCAGTAGCGCCGTTGCCTACAGCGGGTTCCACCGTCGCCACTGCCATCGCATTTTGCTGCGCCACCCACTCAGCCCGCTCCCGCGCCTTGCGTGCGCGGTTGCGGGTGGGTGTGCGTAGCAGGTACATCACAATGCTGACCGGAAACACGCCGTAGATGACAAAGGTGAAAATGGCACCCAAGACAGTGCCATTGGTGTTAGTAGCCTCGGCTACCGCCATCATCAGCGCGACATAAATCCAAGCTATTGCGATAAGGTACATAGTGGGCCAAAATAATTAAATACGAGCTATATTCAATTTATTGTTGCGGCGCAACAATAAATTCTCGATAAACTCTATGGTTCAGGCTAATACCTAAACATGCCAAGCAGCGTGCACAGACACGCCACCCGGAGACAACATGCATTTTGAATCACCTTGGGCAAACCTGTCCCAGCAGTTTGAGTTTGACCCTGCAGTTTTGTTAGAGCTGCAAAAAAACTACGTTACCGAAGCCCAAAGCTTGTGGGCGCACAGCATGCAAGCTCACCCTGTTGTGGGCGACAGGCGCTTTGCGTCTGATGCGTGGGCGCACAACTCGGTAGCGGGCTACAGCGCCGAGCAGTATTTGCTCAACGCCCGCACCTTGATGCAAATGGCCGATGCCCTGCAAGGCGACGCCAAAGCCAAAGCCAAAGTACGTTTTGCACTAGAGCAATGGCTAGCAGCCACAGCGCCGTCTAACTACATGGCCTTTAACGTCGACGCGCAGAAAAAAGCCATCGACTCGCAAGGTGCCAGCATTGGCAAAGGCATTCAAAACCTGCTGGCCGACATCCAGCAAGGCCACATGTCGATGACCGACGAGAGCCAGTTTGAGATTGGCCGCAACGTGGCCACCACCGAAGGCGCAGTTGTGTTTGAAAACGAAATTTTTCAGCTGATCGAATACAAGCCATTGACCGCCAAGGTGTACGAAAAACCCTACCTAATAGTGCCACCGTGCATCAACAAATACTACATTCTCGATCTGCAGCCTGCTAATTCTTTGGTGCGCCACTTGGTGGCCCAAGGTCATCGCACATTTGTGGTCAGCTGGCGCAACGCGGATGCGTCGGTAGATAAGCTGACTTGGGACGACTACATTGAGCACGGCGCTATGAAAGCCATAGCTACCTGTGCAAGCATTACGGGCTCAAAGCAAATAAATACTTTGGGTTTTTGCGTAGGCGGCACGATACTCACCACGGCGCTGGGCGTGTTGGCAGCCAGGGGACAAAAGCCTGTAGCCAGCGCCACACTGCTGACCACGCTGCTAGACTTTAGCGACACCGGTATTCTGGATATTTTTATCGACGAGCAATCAGTGCAGCAACGCGAATCCAAGCTAGGCCAAGGCGGTTTGCTCAAAGGTCAAGAACTGGCCAGTACGTTTAGCTTCTTAAGGCCCAACGAGCTGGTGTGGAACTATGTAGTGGGCAATTATTTAAAAGGCGAAACCCCGCCACCGTTTGACTTGCTGTACTGGAACAGTGACAGCACCAATTTGCCCGGCCCCATGTACTGCTGGTACCTGCGCAACACCTACCACGAGAATAATTTAATCCAACCCGGCAAAGTCACGGTGTGCGGCGAAAAACTAGACCTGCGCAAGGTAGACCTGCCCGTGTACCTGTACGGCAGCCGCGAAGACCACATCGTGCCCATCGGCGGAGCCTACGCGTCCACGCAAGTGCTGCCCGGCAAAAAACGCTTTGTCATGGGCGCATCAGGGCATATTGCTGGGGTGATTAACCCACCTGCTGCTAAAAAGCGATCCCACTGGATTGGCAAAGAAGGCGCTTTCCCGGCATCGCATGAGGCCTGGTTTAAAACCGCCCAAGAGGTCCCCGGTAGCTGGTGGGACGACTGGTGCGCGTGGGTCAAGCCGCACGCTGGCAAACAAATTGCTGCACCTAAAACTTACGGAAGTGCTAAATTCAAAGTGATCGAGCCTGCGCCTGGGAGGTATGTGAAGGCTAAGGCTTGAATACCTAAATCGGACTGCCGGACGCGAAGGGCACTAAGGTTGCGCGAAGGACGCGAAAAAGAAATACCAAAATTTAAGAATTAAAAATTAAAAATTAAAAATTAAAAATCTCATCTATTCAGAGCTAATAAACAAAATTCTAAATTTTGGTATTTTTTTGGTTTTCTTTTGCGTCCTTCGCGCAACCTTAGCGCCCTTCGCGTCCGGCAGTCCGTATTCTAAAATCTAACCCATTAACCACCCAACCAAAGAGAGAAGAAAATGAAAGACATCGTCATCGTATCCGCCGCCCGCACTGCCGTAGGCAAGTTTGGCGGCTCGCTTGCCAAGGTATCAGCCCCTGACTTGGGCGCTATCGTTATTAAAGAAGCCATAGCCCGCGCTAAGCTAGACAACTCGCAAATTGGCGAGGTCATCATGGGCCAAGTGCTGTGTGCTGGCAGTGGCCAAAACCCGGCGCGCCAAGCCATGATGAAAGCGGGCGTGGCCAAAGAAACTCCGGCGCTCACTATCAATGCTGTGTGTGGCTCGGGCCTCAAAGCGGTCATGCTGGCGGCGCAGGCTGTGGCCTGGGGCGACAGCGACATTGTGGTCGCCGGTGGCCAGGAAAACATGAGCGCATCGCCGCACGTGCTGATGGGCAGCCGCGACGGCCAGCGCATGGGCGACTGGAAAATGCAAGACACCATGATTGTGGATGGCCTATGGGACGTGTACAACCAGTACCACATGGGCATTACGGCCGAGAATGTAGCCAGGGCACACGGCATCACGCGCGAGGCGCAAGACGCGCTGGCACTCGGCTCACAGACCAAGGCGGCGGCTGCGCAAGCTGCGGGCAAGTTTGCTGCAGAAATTGTCGACGTGGTCATCCCACAAAAAAAGGGCGATGCAATTATTTTTAACGCCGACGAATTTATCAACAAAAAAACCAGCGCCGAAGTACTGGCCGGCTTGCGCCCCGCGTTTGACAAAGCAGGCGGCGTCACCGCAGGCAACGCATCGGGCTTAAACGATGGCGCTGCAGCCGTTGTAGTTATGTCAGCCGCTAAGGCCAAAGAACTAGGCCTGACCCCGCTGGCCCGCATCGTGTCGTTTGGCACCAGCGGCCTAGACCCCGCCACCATGGGCATGGGCCCCGTGCCAGCATCGCGCAAAGCGCTAGAGCGCGCAGGCTGGAAAGCCTCTGACGTAGACGTGTTCGAGCTGAACGAAGCCTTCGCAGCGCAAGCCTGCGCCGTCAACAAAGAGCTTGGCATTGATGCCTCTAAAGTCAACGTCAATGGCGGCGCGATTGCCATTGGTCACCCCATCGGCGCGTCTGGTTGCCGCATCTTGGTGACTTTGCTGCACGAAATGCATCGCACCAATGCCAAACGCGGTTTAGCTGCGCTGTGCATCGGCGGCGGCATGGGTGTGTCGCTGTGCGTTGAGCGTTGAGGATTGAGGATTGAGGATTGAGGATTGATATTCTTAGACTGTGAGCTGCGGCTGGTTGCGTGGTTTGCTAGGGTTTGAAGATTGCAATTCTTGTACGGGAGCTGGCAGGCGGCGTACTCAGCTTCGCGGCTGTCCTCCGTGGCGGCCTAGGGCCGCCTACTCCCACTTTATGCCGCTGCGCTGAGTACACCGCCTGCCAGCTCTTGTGAATATGGCGGGTGATCAACCGCCCTCCTGCCCACCTTATACGTAGCCTTGGCACTTGGTGTGAACAGCGCAGCGGCATAAAGGAGGAGGCCGAAGGCCGGGGGACAGCCGCGGAGCTGTGCACGCCAAGTGCCATGGCGTGCACAGCTCTGGCGTTGAAGGCACGCCAAGAGTATTCTGAGGCCTGTTTTCAGAGTATTTTTTCAGCGAGATGCCCGGCTCGAGTCCAGCTTCCCGGCGCTCACGCGTACCCAGGGAACAGCCTTAGCCAGCCAGCGGCAAAGTAATCTTGTCAATCTTAGCCATCACCTCGGGCGTCAGCTTAGGTATCACATCCAGCGCTTTCAAGTTGTCATGCAACTGCGCAATTTTCGACGCCCCCATGATCACCGTGCTCACGCGCGGGTTGTGCGCAGCCCACGCAATAGCCATTTGGGCTAAATTGCAGCCCAACTCGGTAGCGACCGATTGCAACTGCGTGACAGCTGCATTCTTATCTGCATCCGTCAATCCTTTGACCAAAAACCCCATCTCTTGCAAGGCGCCTCGGCTGCCTGCAGGTATTCCGTCTTTGTATTTACCGGTTAGCAAGCCACTGGCCAATGGGCTCCATGTGGTCAGGCCCAGGCCGATGTCTTCGTACAAGCGGGCGTATTCCGTTTCTACCTTTTGGCGGTGAAACAAGTGGTATTGCGGCTGCTCCATCACTGGCTTATGCAGATGGTGTTTGTCTGCAATGTCCCAAGCTGCACGTATTTCATCGGCAGACCATTCGCTGGTGCCCCAGTACTGCGCTTTGCCTTGGGTGATCATGTCGCTCATGGCCCATACAGTTTCTTCTATTGGCGTGTGCGGGTCGGGGCGGTGGCAGTAAACCAAGTCAATACAATCTAAGCCCATACGTTGCAACGATCCGTCAATCGCCTGCATCAAGTATTTACGGTTCAGCGTATCTTTATGGTTGACGGGTTGACTATCGCGGTCTATGCCCCAGTAGAACTTGGTCGACACAATGTATTTAAGCCGCGGCCATTTCAGTGCCTTAATCGCCTCGCCCATCACAGTTTCACTCTTGCCGCCTGCGTACGCCTCGGCATTGTCAAAAAAGTTTACGCCTGCATCCATAGCGGCTGCCAGCATTTCGCGTGCGGCTGCCGTGTCTACCTGTGTGGAATAGGTAACCCATGAGCCCAGTGACAGCTCGCTTACTTGCAGGCCGCTGCGGCCTAAACGTCGATATTGCATGATAGTTTTCTCGTGTTGGTTAAATTAAATAGTGCACGTTAACAGACTGCGCTTTATTGAGTGGCCACCGCTGCTAATGTCACTTCGTAAGACTACTTTTTCTTAGCCGCTGGCGCGGCAGCCTTGGCCTCGTCAATCAACTGGCCACAGTCGCTGTCGCGCCCAGGGCCTGCGTCAATCAAAGGTATCAAAGCTAGCAGTGGGTTGATGGCGCCCAGTGCAATAGCGCCAATGGCGCGCAAAGCTAGCGGGCCTTTGTCGATCTCTGCCACAGGCTTGGCAAAGCTACCTCGCACATAGATGGGGGTGCGCAGCGCGAGTGGGCTGGTGTTTTTGGTTTTTTGGTTCAAAGTCAAATTGATTTGTTCTTGCCCCAAGTCAATATTGCCAGTACCCAGTATGGTGGTAACTTCTGTGTCAAACACCAACGCACTAGTTTTCATATTGCCTTGTTTGACATCAAAGTCAGCCACTGCACATCGTAGCTTGACCAGCTTGTCACCGGTAATATTCAGTCGCAGTATTTCCCACAAGTGCAGGCCTACTTTTTCCATCATCAGTTGGCTGATCTCGCCACCTGCCACTACCATGGCTATGCTGCCGTTAGATGTAGCCAGCATGCGGCCTACTGAGTTGCCGGTGCCAGCCAAATCAAAGTCTCCGTTGATCTGGCCAATGCCGGTTTTGGTCAGGCCTGATTCCGGAAATAACTTAGAGATTAAAACTTTGCGTACTTTGACTTTAGCGCGTGCCTGGATGGGGCTTTTGCGTCCGTCCAGTGAGATCACCGTGTTGATTTGTCCACCCGCTAAGCCAAAGTTAAGCGGCTCAAGTGTTAGCACCGAGTCTTGCAAACTTAGCTGTGTTGTTAGCCCTTCTATGGGTAGCTGTTTAACGCGGCGAATAGTCTTGGCGCGCAAACTAACTTTAGCGTTCACGCTGTTCCAGCGGTCAGATTTAAAGGGTATCTCAGGCAGTACACGGTCTGACGGCGGCGGTGCTTTGGTTGCCGCTACCCCTACCACTTTTTTGTCAATCGGTTCAGGCGCTGCACCAATCATGGGCGCGAGGTCTTCTAAATCCAGCAAATTGGAGCTAAGGTCTGCGGTTAGGGCTGGCCGCTGGCCGCCCGTGTCGACTTGCAGTGACCCTGCAATATCACTGTCACCCACCCGTCCCGAGAACTTGTCATAGCGCCACAGGGTGCCCTCGCGTACCAAATGGCCCTCTGTGGCATAAGCGCGGGTAACAGGAAAAGTAATGCCCAGCAGCGGATACAGCTGCTCCATGCTGGCGCCGCGCAGGTTCATGCGCATGTCTAGCGCAGACGCAGTTAGCAAGCTGGTAATAGTGCCATTGGCTGCCACCACGGTCTGCCCTAATGTGGCATTAACTTTGAGCGGGTAGGGCAGGCTTTGGTCGCGCAGCGCCAGCACCGGGCCGCCAGTGCCTTGGGCCTTAACCACAATGCCTTTGTATTGGCCCAGCACGCTAAAAGTTAAATCTGATCGCAATGCATCGCCCGTGGCGGTCGACACATCGGCGCGCAGGCTGGTTTTCTGCGAGGCATCGTCATAGCCCAGTTTGCCTTTGTCCAGCGACAACCGCCCAACATCAAGCCGCGCGCCCTCGTCTTGCTGTTGCAGGTCTAGCAACCAATTCTTGCGCCCGCCCACACCTTGCTCTAGAAAAACCACCGGATTTTCTAGCAATACTTCAGGGATAGTGATTTGTTTGCGCAGTAACAGAGGTAAATTAAGCGTGATTTGCACGGCATCGGTGGTGGCCATTTGCGCCTGCTTGGCCCAAGTGGGGTTGGCAAACGTTACCTTCTCGGCCCGCATAGTGGGCAATGGCCAAGCATATTTAACGGTGAGGTCACCGTTAATAACCAAGGCGCGCCCGGTTTTCTCAAGCGCAGCACGCTCGATAGGCCCGCGTAGCCAGTTCCAGCCGAATAAAGCGATCAGTAGCACGGCCAGCAGTACCAGCGCAAAGATAAGCCCCACTGTCCATTTAATAAAACGAATAAAAATCATGTATTTAAAATGTATAACACTATTATTGTTTTTAAGCGGTTGCACTGCTGTGGTTAAAGCCGCTGACTTCTTGTAAGACATTGGCCCTTAGCGCTAAACGGTTCCATTGGTGTTTGCCTTATTCATCAAACAGGCTAAAGGTATTAAAGTAGAGGTTTTATAACAAATAGGAAACATCATGAGCCAAAAAATTGCGTACGTGACAGGCGGTATGGGTGGCATTGGTACCGGTATTTGCCAACGGTTACATAAAGACGGATTTAAAGTCATTGCAGGCTGCGGCCCCACGCGCGACTTTGACAAGTGGATTGGCGAGCAAAAAGCGCTGGGCTACACCTTCTACGCCTCGGTAGGCAACGTGGGCGACTGGGACAGCACGGTAGCGGCGTTTGAAAAAGTCAAAGCTGAACATGGCGCGGTGGCTATATTGGTCAATAACGCCGGTATCACCCGCGACGGCCAGTTTCGCAAAATGAGCAAGGCAGACTGGAACGCTGTGATCTCCACCAATCTGGACAGCATGTTCAACGTGACCAAGCAGGTGATTGAAGGCATGATTGAAGCGGGCTTTGGGCGCATTATCAACATCAGCTCGGTCAACGGCCAAAAAGGCCAGTTTGGCCAAGTGAACTATTCCACCGCCAAAGCGGGGTTGCATGGCTTTACCATGGCGCTGGCGCAAGAGGTGGCCAGCAAGGGCGTGACAGTCAACACCGTAAGCCCCGGCTATATCGGCACCGACATGGTCAAAGCTATTCGAGCAGACGTGCTGGAGAAAATTGTCTCTGGCGTACCTGCCAAGCGCTTGGGCACCCCAGAAGAAATCGCCTCGATAATTTCGTGGATCTCGTCTGACGAGGGCGGCTACGCTACGGGTGCAGACTTCTCGCTGAACGGCGGCTTGCACATGGGTTAACCGCCTGCCGTGCTCTGCAAAAAGACTGCTTCGGCAGTCTTTTTTTTTCGTCTTCAAGCAACGTCGAGTTATGCAGCCCTGTTGCCCATCGTAAAAGCGCGCTCACGATTCTTATCGTTCCACGATTGGCCGACAATCTTGCGCATCAAGCCATCTGCTGTGCGTATGTAGATGACGTTATATAAAAAATTAAAAATATGCTGGGGCTTGCGCGGCAGTGCACGCAAGGTCATCGAAAAGCACATATCGTCATACACCACATAGTGCCAAAAGCCCGGTGGTATGTACAGCGTGTCGCCATGTTTTAGCTCGGCCATGTAGCCGGTGGCATGCTGTAGCGCGGGGAATTTTTCAAAGTCTGGCTGGTCAATATCAATCTCGAACAGGCTGCTGTAAGAGTAGGGCACGCGGTAGAGATATTTTTCTTGATCGGGTGCAAACAGATACACCCGTTTCTTTCCGCCAAAGTGGAACATCAATAAGTCAGCCCAGTCGATATCAAAGTGCATTTGCACTTTGGCACCTCGCCCGCCAAAAAACAGCGCGGGCAATTTGGTAAACATCTTCAAGCCAATTTTAGGAAAGTAAAAATCCTTCATCAGCTCGGGCGCTTGCGCCAAGATATTGTAGAAAAACATGCGCAGCTTGCTGTTGCCTTTGTTCAGCTCGGTAATGAATTCACGAAATGTCATTTGCGCTACTAGCGCATGTTGGTGCTTGTGGCCTTTGGCTTCTTGGCCACCATACAGTGGCACTTGCTTGTCACCCACTACGCTGCACAGGTAGTCCACCGTCCACTTCTTTTTGGCGGGCCAATCGTCGCACACGTTGTCAAAAATGACCGGGCGATTGTGTGCCTTGTAAGTGTCTAAAAAAGACTGATTGCTGGTAAATTGCGCTTTTTCAACGGGGGTGATTTGCATACTGATCACTTGGAAATAGTCGACGACAGGGCTTGTGCGGGCTTGGTGATTTGCGTGGCGCGGTCGTACAGCCAGTTGGGCACAATGCGCAGCAGCTTGGCGGGCAGGCCCATTTGCCACGGAATAACACGGTAAGAGTCGCCGCGCGCAATGGCCTTGATAGCGGCCTTGGCAAAATCATCTACTGGCATAAAAAACGGTACTGATTTGGGTACATGCGTGGTCATCGGCGTCTGAATAAAACCCGGCGCTAAAGTAACCACCGCAATGCCTGACTTGCGCAGGTCTAGACGCAGCGATTCGCAATAGCTGATAACCGCCGCTTTGGACGCACTATAAGACTCCGATCCCGGCAAACCCCGCACGCCTGCAATGCTGGCAATGCCTACCAAGCGGCACGGCTGCTGCTGGGCATGGGCCTTCATGTGGGCAATGAACGGGGCAAATGTGGCCACAGTAGCCAAAACGTTGGTGTTCATCACCTTTGCGAAAATAGCGATGTCTTTGTGCGCGCCAGTAGGTTTGTTATGCGCTATGCCCGCACTGGCGATCACGACGTTAACGACGCCCGTGGCGCGAATAAAGTCTTCTGCCGCCACCGCCAGCGCTTCGTGGTCGTTCACATCCAGTGGGTAGATTTTGTGTTTATGCGGATCAGGCAGGCTATTTTTAAGCTGTTCTAGCACGTCCAAGCGGCGCGCTACCAAGCCAATTGTTGCGCCTTGTGCAGCGTAATGCTGCGCGAGAGCAGCCCCTATGCCAGATGATGCGCCAGTAATGAAGACAGATTTCATCCGGCGATGTTAAGCGAATTTCGCCGCCATGCTACAAATTCACCCGAATATTGCGTCTAGGCTAGCGCGGGCGCACAGCGCTAGCCCTGCAAATACACTTGGGTACACAGCGCTTGCGATGCTTGACACTAATTATGGTGCGACCCGCGCCGTAGTGTGCTTTTCCACATAGTCAAACAGCTCATACATTACCATCGCCATCGCGCTGATAACTACCAAGCCTGCAAAGGCCAGTGGCAAACGTTGTTGACTACCTGCCGTTTCGATAAGCGAGCCTATGCCAGAGTCACCTGCGGTCATTTCTGCCAGCACGGTACCCACAAAAGCCAAGGTAATAGCTATTTTGAGTGAGCCAAAAAAGTAGGGCAACGAACGGGGCATACCCACTTTAGTCAACACATCCCATCGTTTTGCACCTAGTACGCGTAAAACGTCTTCTAGCTCAGGCTCTAGCGTGGCCAAGCCGGTAGCAATATTGACAGTGATGAAAAAAAAACTGATGAGAAACGCCGTAAGAATACCTGGACCTACGCCGATGCCAAACCACACTACCAAGATGGGCACAATCGCAGCTTTGGGCACTGCGTTAAACCCCACCATGATGGGATAAAACGCGGCGTAAGCTAGCCGTGATGAACCAACTAAAAAGCCCAGAAGTACGCCCACTACGATAGCCAGCGAAAATCCTACCATCGTGACCCAAAAGGTCTGCCATGCTGATTTGAGCAGAGCATCTTTAAACTCCACCAGCTCTTTGGCTATTTGCCAAGGGCTGGGAAAGATGAAATCAGGAACCTGAAACAGCGTGACGGTCATTTGCCATAGCAACAAAGCTAGGGCTAAGACCAACCAGGGCGCATAACGCTCAATTGTTTTGTGCATAAGGCGTCTTTTTGCTATGGTTGGACGATAGTGCTGTGTGTGCGAATCGCACCAATATGCCCGTGCAGCTCTAGCACAATGTCGGCAAACTCTTTGGTATACGTGATCTCTAGCTCGCGCGGGCGGGGCAGGTCGATATGCTTTTCTACCATCAGGCGGCCGGGCGATTTGCTCATCACATACACCTTGTCGGCCAAGAACACGCTCTCTCGCAAATCGTGTGTGACCAAGATAACGTTGAATTTTTGTACAGCATGCAAATCGCGCAGCGTGCACCACAGCTCTTCGCGGGTAAAAGCGTCTAGCGCGCCAAAGGGCTCGTCTAGCAGCAGCATTTTGGGCTCGTGGATGAGCGCGCGGCAAATGCTGGCGCGCTGCTGCATGCCACCCGAGAGCTGCCACGGGAATTTCTTTTCGTAGCCGCCTAGGCCAACAGTTTCTAGCAATTTAGAGGCACGTGCTTCGTACTCTTTACGTTTACTTTTAAAGTGACTGCGGTACGGTTCAACAATTTCTAGCGGCAGCAACACGTTGTCTAGCGTGGTACGCCAGGGCAGCAGCGAGGGTGCCTGAAAAGCCATACCGCTGATTTTCAGCGGCCCGGTCACAGGCGAACCGTTGATTTTGATGTTGCCTTTGCTGGGCATTTTCAAACCCGTGGTCAACTTCATAAAAGTAGATTTGCCACAACCCGACGGCCCAACAATAGCGATAAATTCCCCCGCGCCCACTGTGAGCGTAATGTCTTCTACCGCGAAATTGTTTTGCGCCAATAGATCGTCGTTATAAGCCAGCCAGACGTTTTGAAAATCTACAAATGGTGTAGACACTTCAGTAAAAGAAATCATCGCATTACCGCTGTATTTTTATAGTGAAATAGAGTTCCTAGGACGTAGATACTGCTCAAACAGCTATTAAATTAATAGTACTTGGCAGATTTTAAAACTCCCTATCACAGAGTCATCAGATTTACTTTTTGGCGGCAGGCAGCACGTTTAACTCAGCCGCGCTCGGTAAGAAGCTGGCGTTCCACACGGCCTCTGGCACAACACGGGTTTTGGTGTTGAAGGCGTCTGACACTTGGCTGGCCATCAAGCTTAAGCGGCCTGGCACCACTTGGCCAAAGCCTTCTGTGCGTGCGTCGGGGCTGTTGATAGCGGTGTCGATAGCCAGCTGAAAGCGGCGAGTCTCTAGGTCGGTATTGATGATGCCGTCGCGGGCTTTGACAAACTCAATCGCGGCCTTGGGATTGGCCATCGCTTCTTTAGCACCTTTGGCAAAAGCGGCTAAAAATGCCTTCACCGCCGCTGGGTTTTCTTTGATTAACTTAGGCGAGGCGATGATGGCGTTGCCGTACAGCTTTACGCCGTTGATGGCGTAGGGCATGACGATCACTTCGTCAGCCTTGATGCCGCGCGCTTCCAGGTTAAGCAGGCTGGTAAAGGTAAAGCCGGTGATGGCATCTACGTCGCCGCGTGCTAGCATGGTCTCGCGCAGGGGCGGGTCCATGCTGGTCCATTGCACACCAGCAACCTTGTTGGCCTTGGCAAAGATGGGGAAGCTGCGGCGGCCTGCGTCAAAGACAGGAGCGCCCAGCTTTTTGCCGTTCAAATCGGCAATGGTTTTAATGCCTGATTTTTTAAGCGCCATCACCGACGCTGGCGTGTTGTTGTACACCATCATCACGGCCACGGGCTTGTTCGGTGCATCGGGATTGTTAGCATGAAATTCCATCAGTGCGGCAATGTCGGCAAAGCCCATATCGTAGGTGCCCGACGCCACGCGTGTAACCGCACCGCCCGAGCCGTTGCCAGCATCCACCGTCACATCCAATTTGGCGTCTTTAAAGTAGCCTTTGGCGGCAGGGGTAAGAAACAGTGCAGACGGCCCTTCAAAGCGCCAATCCAACTGAAATTTAATAGGCGTTGATTGCGCGTGGGCGACTCCCCAAGACAGTGATGCAACGACGCCGGTTGCGCTAATGGCGATTTGAAAGAACTGGCGGGTTTCCATGGGAGATCCGATAAAAATTAACATAAAAATTACGGTGCAATAAAGTGATAACAAGCAAAGACGATGCCAATGCACACCACTGATAAGCTATTGCGTAACTGGTTGGGTGCATGGCTCTGCACCTTTCAACCAAACTCCCTGAAAGCAAGACTACTGGTGAAACTTACATGCTGAAATAACCCTTATTACAAAAGATCGGCCAAGCTGCGGGCAATCACCTTAGTAGCGCGGCGCAGGTCACCCAAGTCTAGTCTTTCGTCCGCGCGCTTGGCGTGGCTCTCTAGCACCGTACGCGGGCCAGCACCGTAGATTACGCCCGGTATGCCATGCGCGTTGTACAGGCGCACATCGGTGTACAGTGGTGTGCCCATGGCGGGGATAGCCTGGCCAAAGATGAGTTGGCCATGTTTTTGCAGCGCGTCTACTAACGGCTTATTACCAGGCAGCGGCTGCATGCTGTTGGCCAATAGCAGGCGCTTGATGTCGACGGTGATGTCGGGATAGGTGGCCGCAGCATCAGCGATGACTTGGCGAATGTTGGCCTCTACTTCTACTGGCTTTTCCTCGGGGATCATGCGGCGGTCTAGCTTAAAACTGACTTTGCCGGGCACCACATTAGTGTTGGTACCGCCTTCGATACGGCCAATATTAAGGTAAGGGTGGCTGATGCCTTCCACTTGGCTGGTGATGTGTTTGTAAATGGCGTTTTGGCTGTACAAAGCGTTCAAAATTTTCACTGCGCCTTGCAGTGAATCTACCCCTGTGTGCGGGATAGCTGCGTGGGCCATTGTGCCGTGCACGGTGACCTCCATTTGCAGGCATCCGTTGTGCGCGGTAATCACTTGGTAGCTAAAGCCTGCGGCTATCAGCAAGTCGGGCTTGGTTAGGCCCTTGCGCAGTAGCCAGCCGGGGCCCATCTCGCCGCCAAATTCTTCGTCGTAGGTAAAGTGCAGCTCGATAGCGCCCTGCGTGGGCGGGGCTACGGCTTCCAAGGCGCGGGTGGCAAAGGTGTAGGTGGCAAAGTCGCTTTTGCTTACCGCTGAGGCGCGGCCATATATTTTGCCGTCCACTATCTCGCCGCCATAGGGGTCGTGGGCCCAGCCTTCGCCGGGGGGCACTACGTCGCCATGGGCGTTGAGCGCGATGGTTTTGCCTGTGCCCTGCGCACCATACTTGCGCCGCACGATCAGGTTGGTGATGGACTGCATGCCGTAGTGGGCCAGCTCGCCCGCACTGGGGCTGTACTTTTCAGCTTGCATGCCAAAGTTGCTTAGCAACTGGGCCGTACGGTCGGCATGCGGCGTGTTGTGGCCGGGCGGCGTGTCGGTGGGCACTTGGATCAGCGCTTGAAGAAAAGCCACCTCCTCGTCAAAATGCGCGTCAATCCATGCATCGAGTTTGTCGTAATCGGTCATGGAATTTCTTGGGCTAAATGTGCCAGTAGATTTTGAAATGCTTGCACGCCCAGCTGCATATCGTCGTTGGTAGTGCTCTCTAGCGGGTTATGGCTGATACCGCTATTTTCACCGCGTACAAACAACATGGCTTGGGGCATGATTTCGTGCAGCTTCATGGCGTCGTGGCCTGCGCCGCTGGGCATACGGTGGATGGGCACGCCGCACTTTGCCACGGCGCTTTCCCAGCGGGCTTGCCATGCGGCGTCGCT
>JAYSWJ010000021.1:0-6009 GCA_043718065.1 Polaromonas sp. | reverse complement strand
GGTTAATGGCGTTGATGCTGCGGGCCAGCTGCCACACCACTTGGCCTGCGCTGTCTTTGATTTGTTCCACCGTGCGGTTGCCCATGGCGTCTAGCGTGTACACACCGCGTGCGCCGCGGTTGTCTTGCCAGCCCACCAAGCGCTGGGCGGCGTCGTACTGGTACGTTATCTGGTGGCCGCTGGGCAGCGCGGCGCTGGCCAGCTGGCCGCTGGGGGTGTAGGTGTACTGGGTGGCCAGTGTGCTGGTGCCCGCCGCCTGCACGGTAGACAGCACCCTGCCGCGCGCGTCGTA
This sequence comes from Polaromonas sp., assembly GCA_043718065.1. GTDB lineage: Bacteria > Pseudomonadota > Gammaproteobacteria > Burkholderiales > Burkholderiaceae_C > JAAFIP01. The sequence continues at coordinate 5,717 of JAYSWJ010000021.1, read as the reverse complement.
GGTGTAGGCGGTGCTCATGCCCGTGGGGGCCACCAGGCTGGTAATGCGGCCTGCTGCGCCGTCGGCCCCGGTGTAGGCCATGGTGGTCACATGGCCTAGCGCGTTGGTGCTGGTCATCGGGTTGCCTGCGGCGTTGTAGGTGGTGCTGGTAACGGCGTTATTGGGCGCGGTCTCGGTGGCTACCAGGCCGGCAGTGTTGTACGTGTAGGCGGTGGTGCGAACGGCGTTAGGCGCTGTAGCGGGGACGCTGGTGTCAGTGATGGTCTCAGATAGTTTGTTGCCTAGCGCGTCGTAGGTCATAGCGGTGGTTTTTAACGAAGCCCCTGCGGTAGCGCCTGTTTCCGTGACTAAGGTAGGCAAGCGCAGCGTGGGGTGCCACTGGGTGGTGGTGGTTTGCGCCTCGGGCCGGCCTGCAGCGCGGGTCTCGGCGATTTTAAGGCGGCGGGCGGTGTCCCAGGTGGACTGATTGGTGAAGCCGAGGAAGTCAACTTCAGAATCGACCAAGCCGCTGGCGTTTTGCGCCCGGCTGGCAGCGTCGCGCAGGCCTTGGCCGCTGGCTTTGTTGCTACCGGTCACGGCCAATTGGCCCAGGTTGGTGCTGTAGGTGTAGCTGCGGGCAGTGCCCAGTGGGTCGGTGACCTGCGCGCTGTTCACCGTGCCGGTGCCGGTGTAGGCCACTTGGTAGCGGTTGGCACCACCTGCGTGCTGCGTGTCGGTGGCGCGCCCCTGCGCGTCGTAGGTGTAGGTGGCCAAGCGGGTATTGTTTTCGTCCGTCACGCCGGTCAGGGCACTGGGGAAGCTGGGGTTCTCGTACAGATAGGTTTTGCTGCGGTTGTCGGGGTAGGTCACTTTGCTCAAGCGGGCTACGTTGTCTGTGCCGGTGGTGTAGTCGTAGCGCACCACATTACCGTCAGGCTGGGTGATCTGGTTAATCTGCCCGCTGGCGTTGTAGGCCAGCAGCAGGCTGCGGCCAAACTGATTAGTAACCTGGCTCAGCTGGCCGGTGGCAAAGTAGGTGTAGGTCATTACCCAGCCGTTGCGCTGGGTGTGGGTCAGCAGCTTGCCTGCAGTGTTAAAGCGGTACACCGTGTCGTCGGTGGCGCGGTAGTCGTAGCCGTTGGGGGTGTCGGTCAACGTATCTGTGGCAATAGTGCCCGACAGCCATGCCGCCGTGCCTACTGCACGCTGAAAGCTGCGCACTTTGCCATCGCCCGATGTGATCTTCACGGTGCTGGTAGCCGTGGCAGACAGGCTGACCGTCATCCAAGCGCCTAGGCTGGGTAACCAGTTGCCGCCCATGGCAGCAGCAGGTTCGCTGATTTGGCTGCGATAAATGCGGCGCAGGCTGTGGCCGTGGGGCGCGTTGTCTGCGTAGTCGGTTTCGTAGAGTTGCTTCTCGCCGCTGACGGGGATGATGGGGTTGCAAGTCGTAGAGCCGTCAGCGTTGCAACTGCAGCCACCACCACCAGTTGGTGGATCTATTGGAGGGGGTGGAGCTGGGGGCGTTTCACAAGGCAAGGTGTAGAGTGTGCCAGAAACGTAAGCCCCGGTACCGGCAGGTGGTTTATTTCCGTCCCAAAAACAAACTAGTCGTTGTGATTCACGTCGTACTTCTGCAAGTACACCAATGGACCCGCATGATTGGGCTCCGCAACAACTTAAGCAGCTCGCCATGTCGTTAGTTCTGCTGACACCAAATGCATCACATTGCGCCGTGAAGCTTTGCAGCGCTGCAGGCAAAACACAACTAGTTTGCGCATTGGCGCTGAAAGGAACGAGCGCCATAGCTAAATAAGCTACTGCGCTGTAAAAAATTGAACTAATAGACATCATTTCCATATCTATGCAACTAATTGCGAACTGTTTTTGACTTTTAATCAGTGCGCAGTGTCTGTGAATGTTAGAAACTGCGCTAGACATTCACCGTCAACTTTGACAATTATTTTGTAAATAGATTCATTTATAGTAGTTTTACATGCCGAATATTTACTTTAGTTATCTTATTGGTGCATCTAAGTACTATTAATTGCATAGCTGCCTGAGCAGGATCTACGGCCTAGAACGGCTAAAACGCCCATAAAACAGCGTGCTGTCAGCAAGTAAAAAAGCAAATGACGAGCCCGGCAATTCTGTTGCAAAAAATTACCATTTCCACAATGAATATGTTTAAACCACCCGCTCACACCCGCAGCGCGTACGATGCACTGCTCCGTTGCCTTCCCAGCCGTCTAGGCCGATTTTTTCTGCACTTAGGACATTTTTGCAAGATATTTAGGCCGCTAACCCAAATAAATACTGCTCAAGCAGCTATTGAATTAGCAGCATTGACTTGCATTTGAGTAGTTTACCTTAATTTATGTACCACTAAGTGGCATAATAAACGACATGAAACGTGTTTTTAAAACTCGCCATTTCAGTCGCTGGCTGCGCAAGTCCGAGCTGACTGATAAGGCATTATGTCTGGCGGTGGTAGAAATGGTGCAAGGCTTAATTTGACGCTGATTTGGGTGCGGGCGTAGTTAAAAAACGCATTGCACTGCCGGGGCGCGGCAAGAGTGGTGGCGCCAGGACTTTGCTGGCAACCAACAAAGGCAGCCGTTGGTTTTTCTTATTCGGATTTGAAAAGAATGAGCGCGCCAATGTGGCTGATGACGAGCTGGCGGCTTTGCAAGAGTTGGCTGGGGAGCTGCTAACCCGCACTAGTGATGATCTTGACACCGCTGTAGCAGACGGCACCTTACTGGAGATTTGCCGTGACCAAAAAAGTTAAAACCAAGAGTGCTATTTTAGAGGCGGTGCATGACACTACTGCTGACCTGCACAAACTGGGGTTTATTGATAAGCGCAAGATGCGCAAGTTTGATGCGCTGTGCCTTGCGCCTATAGCGCCGTATGACAGCCAGAAAATTCGCGCTTTGCGCGATAGCTTGCAACTGAGCCAAGCTGTGCTGGCCGCGTTGCTGAACACCAGTTTGTCCACGGTGCGTAAATGGGAAGTGGGCGACAAGCACCCTAGCGGCCCGTCGCTTAAGCTGCTGGATTTACTTGAGCGCAAGGGTCTGGAAGCGGTGCTTTAAATAGATGTTTTAGGCCGCTAACCCTTGTAAAACCTGCTCAAGAAGCTATTGAATTTGTAGTGAATCTAGAATCTCTAGTGATCAATGCGCTACTTCGCGCAGCATCTCGTTGCGCAAGATGGTGTTTAAGCGGGTTTGGTAGCCGCTGCCGCCGGACTTGAGCCATTGCAGTACGTCCGAATCTAAGCGCACGGTGGTGGACTGTTTGGTGGCTTTGTAAAACGGGTTGCGCACTGCGCTTTTCCAAAAGTCATCGCCTAGCTGGGCGATGTCGCTTTTGTCGATTTGCTTGTCGCCTTGCGCGGCTAGTGCAGCTACTTGGGCGCGCTGCTTTGCGGTAAGCGCGGGCATGTTTTGCGGGTCGAGTGGGTATTTAACGGTGCGTGTTTTCATAACGTTTCCTTTCCTCTTTGTCGGCTTTGCGGGCGCTGATGATGCGGACAACTTCAGTATCTTCGTCTTCATGGTCTTGGGCCACTGTGTGCGCCACCAACAGTACAAGGTGGCCCACAACCGTGCCTATGGTTTGCCCGCGTTGTTCGCCATTTTCGACACGGTCTTGGGCCATCAGCGCGAATGGGTCGGCAAAAACACGGGCTGCGGTTTCAAAGCATATTTTGTGCTTTTTCAGGTGGGCGGCGGCATTGTCTTCGTCCCACTCGAATTGTATTTTCATCGTATTAATGTTACTACATTTTTGTATGTACTGTATTTTTCAATATGAACATACTGCGTTGGTCTAGTCGAAGGGCTAGGTCAGCATAAGTTGGTCTTGAAGCCATGGCCGCGCAATACAGCTAGGCATGCAAGCTTTTACTGCCATCCAAAGCTAGTTTTACAAGGCTTTTGGGCTGCTAACCCAAGTAAAACCTGCTCAAGCAGCTATTGAATAGATAGTAGCAACCTTACCCGCCAGCGCGCTGCACTAGCCGCTAACGCTATGCACTAGCCGCGCCGCCCGCCGCTGCCGCCTTGCCCACGGCTGGGGCCGCGGCCACCGCGGGTGCCGCCGTTTCTACCACCACCACCGCCTGGGCCGGCTTGGCGTTGGCGGTGCAGGCTGTCGGCGCCGATGTAGCCTAGGGAGGTTTTCATGGGGTCGGGCTGGTTGCCTGGGCCGCCCTGCCCGCCTTGTGGGTTGCCGCGGCCTGCTTTGTTGCCCTGATAGTCGCCTCTGCCGCCTCGGGCAGCGTTGCCGCCACCGCCGTAGGGCGCGCCACCGGGTGCGTACAGTGTGCCGCCGCGTGGGCCGCCCGGGCCACGGTTGCCTCTGTTGCCTTGGTTACCTTGGTTGGTGCCCTGCCCGCCGTTGTAGCCGCCACCGCCTGCGTTGCCTCGGCCACGGCTGTTGGGGCGGGCAAAGCCGCTTTCGTGGCTGACGCCGGCTTGGCTTTGGTTGTCGTCAAAATCGTCGTCGTAGTCGCTGCTTTGGCCACTTCTTTGGTCAGCTCTTGGGTCGTTGCGTTGCTGGCCGTTTTGCTGGCCGCCTAAGTTGCCTATGCCGCGTGGGTCGGGGTTTTGCTGGGGTGGCTGTGACTGTGCGGGTGCGTACGGGCGCAGGTCGCGGGGTGCGCCATTACCTCTGTCTCCGCCTCTATCGTTGGGTTGGTAGTTACCTCGGTCATTGCGCCTATTGTTGTTGCGCATGGCACCGGGGCCACGTCGCAGGCCACGGCCTTCGCGGGGTGGGCCGTCGCGGGCGGGGCCTTGCTCAGCGTTGTAGGTTGTGCCCTGGTCTGCTGGGTTAGCTTGGCCCATTTGGCCCACTTGGCCCATTTCGCCCACTGGCCTTTCCACGGGCGCGCCGTCCTGTGCGGCGTAGTCAGCCTGTGGCAGTGCTGTGCGGGACGGGTCGTTGCCAGATGGATTCTGACGAAATGCGTCGTTACGCTGGCGGTCGTTAGGGCGTGGGCCACGGGTGTCGCGCTCTGGGCGGCTGCCTCGATTGTCAGATCGGCCATCACGCCTGTCATCACGCCCGCCACCGGCTGCGCGCACCAGTGCGTTGATGTCTTGCTCGTCTAGCTCCATGTGCGCGCCGCGTTTTAGGCCGCGCGGCAGCATCATGGCGCCGTAGCGAATGCGGATCAGGCGGCTGACTGCGTGGCCTACCGATTCGATCATGCGGCGCACCTCCCGGTTGCGGCCCTCGCTAATGGTGACGCGGTACCACGCGTTGGACCCTTCGCCGCCGCCGTCTTCAATGCTGCCAAACTGCGCCATGCCGTCTTCTAGCTGCACGCCGTCTAGCAACTTTTGCTTTTCTTCGTTAGACAGTTTGCCCAGCACGCGCACGGCGTATTCACGCTCTAGGCCAAAGCGTGGGTGCATCAAGCGGTTGGCCAGCTCGCCCGAGCTGGTAAACAGCAGCAGACCCTCAGTATTCAAATCTAGCCGACCTACCGACTGCCATTTGCCTTGGTACAGCTTGGGCAGGCGGCGAAACACGGTGGGGCGGTTTTGCGGGTCGTCATGCGTTACCACCTCGCCGGTGGGCTTGTGGTAGGCAATCACGCGGGCGGGCGGCGGGTCGATGCGGATGCGCAGCGGCTTGCCGTTCACCTTTACCTGGTCGCCCCACTGCACGCGCTGGCCAATGTGTGCTGGCTGGTTGTTGACCGAAATGCGGCCTTCGGTGAT
>JAYSWJ010000003.1:0-2521 GCA_043718065.1 Polaromonas sp. | reverse complement strand
CCGGCGCGCTGATGCCCAAGACGCAAGTGGGCACCCAAGTGGTCGACAAAAAAGTAGATTCTGTCTGCCCGTTTTGCGGCGTGGGTTGCTTGGTGACTTACAACGTTAAAGACAACAAAATTATCAGCGTTGACGGCCGTGACGGCCCGGCTAACCACAACCGCCTGTGCGTGAAAGGCCGCTTTGGTTTTGACTACGCGCACAGCCCACAGCGTTTGACCAAGCCACTTATTCGCAAAGCCGGCGTAAGCAAAGACCCAGAGCTGCTCAATCAACTGAACCGCGACAGCGCCGACTGGTCTGCCGTGTTCCGCGAAGCTACTTGGGACGAAGCGCTGGCTTTGACTGGTAGCAAACTGTCTGGCCTGCGCGATACGTATGGCAAAAAATCCCTCGCAGGTTTTGGCTCTGCCAAAGGCAGCAACGAAGAAGCCTACTTGTTCCAAAAGCTGGTGCGCACTGGCTTTGGCAGCAACAATGTAGACCATTGCACACGCCTGTGCCACGCGTCAAGTGTTGCAGCTTTATTAGAAGGCGTAGGCTCAGGCGCGGTGAGCAACCAGGTCAACGATGTTGCGCATTCAGACCTCATCTTCGTCATCGGCTCCAACCCCACGTCTAACCATCCGGTGGCCGCCACATGGATGAAGAACGCTGCCAAAGCAGGTGCGAAGATCGTTTTAGCCGACCCGCGCATAACCGACATTGGCAAACACGCTTGGCGCACGCTGCAGTTCAAGGCCGACACCGATGTGGCCATGCTTAACGCGCTGATTCACGTAGTGATTGAAGAAGGCTTGACCGACCAAGAATTTATTAAACACCGCGCCAGCAATTACGAAGCACTTAAAGAAAACGTCAAAGCCTACAGCCCCGAGGCGATGGAGCCCATCTGCGGCATACCTGCACACACACTGCGCGAAGTAGCGCGCGCATTTGCCAAGGCCAAAGCCGCGATGATCTTGTGGGGCATGGGCATCAGCCAGCACGTGCACGGCACCGACAATGCACGCTGCTTGATAGCCCTAGTGACAGTCACAGGCCAAATCGGCAAGCCCGGCAGCGGATTGCACCCTTTGCGCGGCCAAAACAACGTGCAAGGCGCCAGCGACGCGGGCTTGATCCCCATGATGTTTCCAAACTATCAGCGCGTCACCAACAAAGCCGCGCACACGTGGTTTGAAAACTTTTGGGATACCAAGCTAGACGACCAGCCCGGCTACACCGTGGTCGAGATCATGCACAAAGCGCTAGCGCCTGATACCGACCCGCACAAGATACGCGGTATGTACATCATGGGCGAAAACCCCGCGATGAGCGACCCAGACTTGAACCACGCCCGCCATGCATTAGCCAGCCTAGACCATTTGGTAGTGCAAGACATTTTCATGACCGAAACCGCGTGGCTGGCCGACGTAGTGCTGCCCGCTACTGCCTGGCCCGAGAAGACCGGCACCGTCAGCAACACTGACCGCATGGTGCAACTGGGCAAACAAGCCATCGACCCACCAGGCGATGCCAAGCCTGATTTGTGGATCTTGCAGCAAATCGCCAAAGGCGTGGGCCTGAACTGGACCTACGAGGGCGAACACAGTGGCGTAGCCGCCGTGTACGAAGAAATGCGCCAAGCCATGCACGCCGCCATCAGCGGCATTACGTGGGAGCGTTTGCAGCGCGAGTCTAGCGTCACCTACCCGTGCCTTACGGCAGAAGACCCCGGCGCGCCCACCATCTTTATTGACAAGTTCTCCACCGCAGATGGGCGCGTCAACCTGGTGCCCGCCGACATCATCCCCGCCAACGAGCGGCCCGATGCCGAGTACCCGTTTGTGCTGATCACCGGTCGCCAGCTAGAGCACTGGCATACCGGCAGTATGACGCGGCGTGCAACAGTGCTAGACGCCATCGAACCCATGGCCACCGCGTCCATGTGCGGCGACGATTTGAAGACCATGGGCCTAGAGCCCGGCGACGTTATCACCGTACAGTCCCGCCGAGGCCAAGTGGCCATCCACCTGCGCCGCGACGACGGCACACCCAAAGGCGCAGTCTTCATCCCGTTTGCTTACTACGAAGCAGCAGCCAACCTAATGACCAACGCCGCACTAGACCCGGTAGGCAAAATTCCCGAGTTTAAATACTGCGCCGTGGCTATTCGCCGAGGCGGAGATTTGGCCAAGACGGCGGGGTATGCGGGTGGGATTGGTCTGGATGCTAGTAATAAGGCATTGGCTACCTCTATTTAAATGCCAAATAGGCTGCTTGAGCAATAAATTACTGCTCAAGCAGCTATTGAAGTAATAGCGTATATGACACCATTGCTTCCTGCACTCAGCACCGCCCGCGCGCCTTTGACGCGCGAGATCACCACTGTCAACGAACATGGTGAGCAAGGCACCGCGTCCATACCAGCAGAGCGCGACTTGACTGTGTATGTCGACAAACGCGAGCTGGTGACGTTAATGACATTAGGGGCGCAGCCTGAACTGCTGGTGCTGGGGTTTTTGCGTAACCAGCGGTT
>JAYSWJ010000200.1:0-3670 GCA_043718065.1 Polaromonas sp. | reverse complement strand
GACGCGATGCACGACTTTATGAAGCCGCTAGGCTTTGGCCAGTACACGGGGATTGATATCAATGGCGAAGTACGCGGCGTGCTGCCCAGCACCGAATGGAAGCGCGAAAGATACAAAAAAGCAGAGCAAAAAAAATGGTACGCAGGCGAGACCATCTCGCTAGGTATTGGCCAAGGCTACAACACCTTTACCATGCTGCAGTTAGCGCAAGCGACCGCTATTTTGGCCAACGGCGGCATCAAGCACAAGCCTAGATTGGTGATTGCCACGCAAGACTCTGTGCTGCGCGAACGCGTGCCTGTGCCAGCATTACCTGCCGAAGATTTGGGTTATAAAAGTGAGCACGTAGCCACCGTGCGCCGTGCGCTGGTGGGCGTTACCACCGAGGGTACTTCGGCTCGCGTATTTGCTGGTGCGGGGTATGTTAGCGGCGGTAAAACCGGCACTGCACAGGCGGTGAGCATTGGGCAAAAAGACAAGTATGACGCACGCAAACTAGAAGAATACCAACGCGACCATGCCTTGTACATGGCGTTCGCCCCAGCAGACGCGCCGCGCATTGCGATTGCGGTGATTGTAGAAAACGCAGGCTTTGGCGCGGAACACGCAGCGCCCATTGCGCGGCGTGCGTTTGATTATTGGATACTAGGCCAGTACCCCAACGAGCAAGACATGGCCGCCGTGCAAAAAGGCCAAGCCGCTGCGCCTATTGGCAAACCGCGCATGGCCAGTGACATACCTTGGCCTGCAGCGCCTGGTGCATTTAACCCTATGGCAACCGCCACGACTACTACCACTGTTACTGCCAGCGTCATCGCGGGTACAAAAACCAAGCCCTAATGAGCGTTTAAAGCGCTATTAAATAGGGCGAATTGAGCACCGGAGAGTTGGTTTCTTGCGTATTGTGCGCGCCGAAGAGTTACCTTGTCGGTCAGCCTGCGCAACGGAAAGCTGGCTGCTCGGCTAAGCGTGCTCACCGGACAGCTGGACTCGAGCCGGGCATCTCTTTCGCGAAAAATACTCCGCAAACACGCGCGAAATGAGTCTTTGGCTCGCTACCTCAAACAACGCGCGCCTTGCTGCATATTTTTCATCGAGACGGACCCGACTCGTCACATTGTTCTTTGTTTGGTTTGAACAGCACGTGCTTCGGGTCAGTGTTGGATCGGTGACTACTATCAATTGCATAGCTGATTGAGCAGTATCTACGGTCTATAGCGGATAAAACACTGCAAAAACGTACGTAAATCTCGCTGTTTCTCCACTCTACCGCACATGAATCATCGCGACCTCATACATCGCCGCAGCTCACGGATCCAGAATATTAATCTTCAAAGCACGCGCTGCAAAAATATTTGTTTTTAGACATAGCCAATCCAGAAGATGCCAGCTGCAGCTAGACAACAAAAAGGCCAGCCGGGTAGGCTGGCCTTTAGGCAATGTGCGCGCTGCAAGAATGTGCAGCGGGCCATTTTTTGTCTCCTCAAGCCCTCAGGTTCGGCATGCCGAACTTAGGTGATATGAATATAGTCCCCACTCCTTGGGTTGGTTATCCGGATTTTCCCTTTTGGGGGAAACCCAGTATTCACGCAGTGCCACCGCGCATATTGCCTGTGCGACGACAATCAATCGCCCTGCACAATCCAGCGTGCCGTCTTTTCGGCCATCATCAAGGTAGGGCTGTTGGTGTTGCCGCTGGTGATCAAAGGCATCACGCTGGCGTCTACCACGCGCAGGCCGCGGATTAATCCGCCTTGGCCGTCACGTACGCGTAAATGCGAGTCCACAACCGCCATCGGATCGTCGGCTGTGCCCATTTTGGCGGTGCCTACGGGGTGAAAAATAGTAGTTGCAATGTCTCCGGCTAGCTTGGCCAATTCTTCGTCGGTTTGGAACTGAAGCCCCGGCTTGTGCTCTTGCGGCTGGTAGGCGGCTAGCGCAGGTTGGGCCACGATGCGGCGCGTAACGCGCAAGCTGTCGGCGGCTACTTTGCGGTCCTCTGGCGTGCTCAGATAATTAGGTGTAATAGCGGGGGCATCCTCAAACTTGTTGGAAGTGATGTTGACGGTGCCCCGGCTGGTAGGGCTTAAGTTACACACGCTGGCGGTAAAGGCTGGGAAGGTGTGCAAAGGCTGGCCAAACGCATCCAAGCTTAAAGGCTGTACATGGTATTGAATATTTGGGTAGGGCTGGTCTGGGCTGCTGCGTGTAAATGCACCTAGTTGGCTGGGGGCCATGCTCATCGGACCGGTTTGTTTAAAGGCGTATTCCAGACCAATTTTTGCTTTGCCCCACCATGAATTACCCAAGGTGTTGAGTGTGTTCACGCCTTGTACTTTGAACACCGCACGAATTTGCAAATGGTCTTGCAAGTTAGCGCCCACGCCGGGCGCGTCAACTGCCACGGGCACACCACGCTCTTGCAGTAGTTTGGCGGGGCCGATGCCAGAGAGCTGCAAAATTTGCGGGCTACCGATGCTGCCTGCGCTCAAAATAACCTCGCCCGTGGCTACTGCGGTCACCATTTGGTGGCCGTTCCACACCTGCACGCCCGTGCATTGCTGGCTGCCGTCGGCGGCTTTATCAATGACCAGCCGCACCACTTGCGCAGCAGTCCACAGCTCAAAGTTGGGCCGGCCATAGCACTGCGGGCGCAAGAAGGCTTTGGCTGCATTCCACCTGAAACCGTTTTTCTGGTTCACCTCAAAATAGCCCACACCTTCGTTGTCGCCACGGTTAAAGTCTGCCGTGGCAGGAATGCCGGCCTGCACAGCGGCTTGGGCAAACGCGTCCAAAATATCCCAGCGCAAGCGCTGCTTTTCTATGCGCCATTCACCACCCATACCGCGGTCTACCAAGCCTTTACTACTAGATTGCTGGTGGCGGGTGTTCTTGCCGTGAAAGCGTGCAAACTCGGCGTCGTGCGCACCTTTGTCAAATCGGTAGTGGTCTTCATGTGCCATAAAGTCGGGCAAGCAGTTATCCCAAGTCCACGCATCATCCCCCGTCATCTGCGCCCACTGGTCGTAGTCATGCGACTGGCCGCGCATATAAATCATGCCGTTGATACTGCTGCTACCGCCCAGCACCTTGCCGCGCGGATAGCCCAATTGCCTGCCGTTAAGGCCTGCGTCAGCCTCGGTTTTATACAGCCAGTCGGTGCGCGGGTTGCCTATGCAGTACAAGTAGCCCACGGGGATGTGGATCCAGTGGTAGTCATCTTTACGGCCTGCCTCGATCAGTAGCACACGCTTGTTTTTATCCGCGCTTAAACGGTTGGCTAGCAAGCAGCCGGCTGTGCCTGCGCCGATGATGATGTGGTCGAAAGTGGGGTTAGACATTATTGAAGACTCTGAAATTGACGCAATTGATGGGCGAGGGTTTACAAGCAGTGGAAGATTAGGAGGCGACAAAAGGGCTGTGCCCGCCGTGGCGTTCGGTGGGTACAGCTGTGCGGCTGTCCCCCGCCCTTCGGGCTCCTACTTTATGCCGCTGCGCTGTACCCACCAAACGCCACGGCTGCGAATAGGTTGAGTATGATGCCGTTGCATGCGCACCAAATTGCAGTGTTGTGTGATGTGCCTTCACTAGGCATGGAAAACCTTCCAAGCTCGCAAGAGCGGGTCGGTGGTGCACTCAGCGTAGCGGCATAAAGGGGGAGTAGGCGGCC
>JAYSWJ010000199.1:0-24715 GCA_043718065.1 Polaromonas sp. | reverse complement strand
TGAGTAGGCCTTTCATGCTGTGTATTTTGACATACTCGTGCGAGGGACCTGAGTAGTTACACTTTCAGAGTGTTTTGAGCCTCTAACCCAAGTAAATCATGCTCAACCAGCTATGCAATTGATAGTGTTCACCAGTCCAACTGCAACCATAAAACGCGGGCTGTCCTAACCCAAGCAAAGAACAATGTGACGAGTCGGTTTCGTCTCGATGAAAAATATGCAGCAAGGCGCGCGTTATTGAAGGTGGCGCACAAAAGACTTCAGTTCGCGCGTGCTTGCGGAATATTTTTCGCGAAAGAGATGCCCGGCTCGAGTCCAGCTCTCCGGTGCGCACGTTAACGCAGCGACCAACTCAACGCAGCGCACGCTTACCCGAACAACCAGCTCTCCGGCGATACATTTAGTCCAAAGACAAGCAACCCCTCCACCACATACAGAAGCGAGATAATGAGCCATGACCGACCACGACCTGCCCACGCTGATTGAAACTCCCATAGGCCGCTACCGCCACTACAAAGGCGGCGAATACGACGTCGTTGGCACCGTGCGCCATTCAGAAACCTTAGAGCCCATGACCCTGTACCGCGCGCTGTATGGCCAGATGGGCCTGTGGGTGCGGCCCGCTGCGATGTTTAACGAAACCGTGGTGATCGACGGCATAGAGCAAACCCGTTTTACCCTGATTTCATAAGCTTTTTAAGCCGGTAACCCAAGTAAACCCTGCTCAAGCAGCTATTTAATTTATAGCGTTTGACTGGTAGGCGGACAACACACTAGCCACCGCACGCGGGTACATCAAATGCTCTTGCGTCAGCACCCGCGCCGCCAACATGTCTGCCGTGTCGCCCGTCAGCACAGGCACCACCGCCTGCGCAACGATGGGGCCGTGGTCTAGCTCTGCAGTCACCTGGTGCACGGTGGCGCCTACAAACTGGCAACCAGCATCCAGTGCCCGTTGGTGCGTATGCAAACCCGGGAACGCTGGCAACAACGAAGGGTGAATATTCAGCAGCCGCCCCGCATAGCGCAGCACAAAGCTGGGCGTCAAAATACGCATAAAACCCGCCAGCACCACTAATGTGGGACCGTAGCTGTCAATCTGCTGCGCCAGCGCCGTGTCAAACGCATCGCGGCTGGCAAAGGCCTTATGGTCCACCACCGCAGTGGCAATGCCCTGCGCAGCGGCCCACTGCAGGCCTTTGGCGTCCGCCCGGTTGCTCACCACAGCCGCTACGTGCGCGTCATAGCGCACAGCCCAGCCCTGCGTTTGCGATGCGCGCACGATAGCGGCCATGTTAGAGCCGCCGCCTGAGATTAAGATCACTATCTTTTGCATCGCCTTATTATCCCCATTACTTATCTCCGTTATTTATCCCAGTTACTTATGCGTTCACTCACCCCTATCGAAGCCCGCGTGCTGGCCACGCTGATGGAAAAAGCCCGCACTGTGCCCGACAGCTACCCTTTGTCGCTAAACGCCTTGGTGTTAGGCTGCAACCAAAAGACCAGCCGCGACCCGGTGATGGACATATCAGACGACGACACGCGCACGGCACTAGATTCTCTTAAAGCCATGAGCTTGGTGTTTGAAGCCAGCTCTAGCCGCATACCGCGCTTTGAGCACAACTTTATGCGCGTATCTGGCACCACCGAGCCGCAAGCCGTGCTGCTGGGCCTGCTGATGCTGCGCGGCCCGCAAACCCCGGCCGAGCTGCGCACCGCAGGCGAGCGCTGGTACAAGTTTACCGACTCAGCAGCGGTAGACGCAGTACTGCAAACGCTAGCCCAGCGCGGCGACGATGGCGGCCCCACCACCGTGCTCAAGCTACCCCGCGCCAGCGGCGCACGCGAGCAGCGCTGGGTGCACTTGCTGTGCGGCGAGGTAGATGTTGACGCGCTGACCAGCAACGCACCCACCGCCGCCGAGGCCGACGGGCTGCTGGCACGGGTGACAACACTGGAAAACGCTTTGGTATTGCTAAAGGCCGATAACGCTGCCTTGCGTGCGCACCTGCGCGCAGTCAGTGACCAGCTGGGTATTACGTTACCAGAGTCTTTTTAACAGGCTTTTAGGCTGGTAACCCAAGTAAAACCTGCTCAAGCAGCTATTTAATCTATAGCTAATTGATCGAGCCTGTAAGTTTTGTGCAGCAACAAAGCTGCACGCCACGGTGCAAACTTAAGGCAACTCTGCATCACCCATCCGCGCGGCAATGGTCTGCGCACGGCTGTTGATGTAGGCTGAATTAGGCAGCAGTTCAAAAAATTTAGGTCGCGGTAGCATCACCGCCAAACGCGCCGCCTCGTACGCACTGAGTTGCGCGGCGGGTTTACGAAAGTAGCGCTGCGCAGCGGCCTCGGCACCAAACACACCTTCGCCCCACTCCACGCTGTTAAGGTAAATTTCTAAAATACGTTGCTTGGGCAATACCAGCTCAATCACCAGTGTCAGTACAAACTCTTGGCCTTTGCGCAGCAAGGTACGCTCGCCCGATAGAAATAAATTTTTAGCCAACTGCTGCGTAATCGTAGAGCCGCCGATGATTTTGGGCACTTTGATTTTGCCTTTGCGGCTGCGCACAATCGCCTGTTCTTCAGCCTTGGCGTTGCGCTGCCAGGCACGCTCGACAGCGTCCCATTCCACACCGTCATGGTAGACAAAATCACCGTCTTCGCTGGCGATAACCGCGCGTTTGAGGTTGTTAGACATGCTCTCGTAGGGCACCCAAGTTTGCCGCCATTTGAACGGTTTGTCAGGCAAATTTAGCACACGCCAAACTTCTGAGCGCTCAAACGCAGTAGACTGCGGGTCAATCACCAGCATGCTGACAATGCGCAGCACAAAAAACAATTGCAGGGCACACAAAGCCAGCGCAACCAGCAGCACCCAACGTATGACTACTTTGGCCATTTTTTTACTGAATCGCAGCTAGCGTGAGGTTAGCTTGGTTTCAAGCGTCTCGTCGCGCGTGAACTTAAAGCGTGATACCACCACGATTTGGTCTGCTTTAGCGCGCATAGCGTCGGTAAACTTGCCAAACGGCCCAGCGTTGCGGGCAATGGTTTGCGCGCGACGGTCTAGCGTGAGATTGCCCGAGGTTTCTACTACGTCGGTGGCCAGCACCCGGCCATCAAAGTTAACGGTGACGATCATGGTGAGCTCGCCATACAGCTTATTACCCGCAGCCTCAGGAAAGTTTTGTGTACCGCGGTCTTCTATTTTTCGGCGCAGGCCGTCGTAGTACACGGCGTAGGCTTCTTCACGTGTGGCGGGGCTGATGTAGCGCTTTTTAGGGCGCGCGTTTTCTTCGTTAATGCGTTTTTCAATCTCGGCCAGCAGGCGCATCAGCTGGCGGCGCTTTTCTTCTTGCGCGGTGGCGTCCGAGGTTTGCGCGGCTTGCTGCGGGTCGGGCAGCGGCATGGTGGCGAGTTGTTTTTTAATTTGCGCCAACATCATGGTTTGCTGCTCTTGCATAGAGTCTAGTTTGCGCTGCGCGTCTTCAGTCGCGTCGCCTATCTCGCTCAAGGCGCTGGGCGGCAGGGGCGTGGTGGCACGGCCTTTGTCGGCCTCGCCACCACCGGCCAACGAGGCTTGGGCAATAGCTTTGGCCAGCTCTGGACGCTCTTTAGATTTAGCATTGACCAAGATCACCTCAAGCGGCGAGTCTTGAAAAATCCGGTTGAACTGATCGGGCGCTGCAAAACGCATAGCCAGCAAAGCAGCATGGACAAAAATCGACACGCCCAGCGTGATCGTGAGTAAGCTTAGGTTTTGAAAGAACTTCACAGCGCTTATTATCGCTAGGCAGCAGGCACCGGTCCAGCCTCTGGTGCCTCGTTCACATCCATCGCTATGGCAATAGGGCCTGCCATTTCCTCGTCGTCAGACACGTCGTCCTCTGCACCGTTGGACTGCTGGGGCGCTGGGGCATCTAGCCGCTCTAGCAAAGTGCCCCCAATATCCAAAGTAATCTCGTCGATAGCGCCTAGCTTGACGCGCACTTTGCTGCCGCGCGGCACATCCATAGTGCCCAGCACGGGCAGTACCAAGGGCAAGTCGTCAGCGCGCACCATGCCTTCTTTAAAGACCACGCCGATAATCTCGGTCACTTTGTTTTGCTGCAAATACTGCAGCGTCCAGTAGCGCTCCATGCCGTTTTGAAAGCCGCTGTAGGCGCTGTAGGCGGCATCAAAGCTGGAGATAATGCCAAATAGCTCAGCGTCTTTGGGTTTGAACGGTGCGGCCAGCGCGGCGGTTTGCCCAAAGCGGGCGCAGGCAATAATTTGCCATTGGTTGACCATGTCGGTATAGCGGCGCAGTGGAGAGGTGCTCCACGCGTAGCTGGGCACGCCAATGCCTGCGTGCGGCAGCGCCTTGGTACCCATGCGCACCTTCACACCGGGCGCTAGGCTAGCCTGGCTGCGGTAGATGCCCGGCACGCCCAGGCTGGCCATCCACTGGCCCCACGTGCTGTTGGCCAAAATCATCGCCTCTGCCACGATCAAATCAAGCGGTGCCCCCCGACGGCGGGTGGTGATGGTTACGTGTTCGTGGCCCTGCAAGCCACCATCGTCAGACTGCACAGAAAAGTTGTAATCTGGGCGGTTGAACGTCTCGGGTTTGCCGCGCACCACTTCACGCTGCGCTTTAAGGTGCTGCGCTAGGCGGAACAAAAATGCCAGTTGACCGCGCATGCCCACGGGCGTTTGGCCGGGTGCTTGCTCCCATGCGGACACATCTGCTAGGGCGGCCTCAGTCACCTCGGTGTCTAGCACGTCGTGACGCAGATTGGCGGCTATCGGTACACGCTCTAGCTTGGTCACTGTGCTTTGAATCGCAAGGCTGGCCTCATCCAAGGTGACATACAAAGAGACAGCGGGACAGTCGCGCCCGGCAGCCAGCGTGTAGTTTTGCACCACCGCATCGGGCAGCATAGTTACTTTGTTGCCAGGCATGTAAACGGTAGACATACGATCCCGCGCTACTTTGTCTACGGCGCTGCCTGCGCTGATAGCCAGCGCAGGCGCTGCAATATGGATACCCACGGTGACCGTGCCGCTACCCAAGCCTTGCACGCTCAGCGCGTCGTCTATCTCGGTGGTGTGGCTGTCGTCAATAGAAAACGCTTGCAGTGTGGCGGTGGGCAAGTTGTCTTTGATCTCGGGTGCTTGCAGTGCAGGAAAGCCCACGCCCTTGGGAAATTGGTCAAATAAAAACCGCTGCCAATGAAACTGGTAGGCCGAACTGATAGCACCCGTTTGCTGCAGCAGCTCGAGGGGCGCAGTGTGGCTGGCGCGCGATGCTTGCACCACGGCTTTGTATTCAGGCGCGTTTTTATCAGGCTTGAACAGTATTTTGTACAGCTGGTCGCGTATGGCCTGGGGCGCGGTGCCTGCTACTAGCTCTTGCGCCCACGTGTCGATCTGGGCGGCAATAGCTTTTTTCTTATCGATGGCGGCCAGTGCTTGTGCCACTACCTCAGCCCCAGCTTTTTTAAATCGACCCTTGCCTGCACGGCGAAAATAATGCGGTGCATTGAACAAGCACATCAGCGAGGCAGCAAGCTCTACCGTGCTAGCCTGCTCGCTGTAATAGTCATGCGCCAGATCAGTAAAGCCAAACTCGTCGTCTGCGGCAAACTCCCACGCCAAATTAACGTCCATGCCTTGGGCCATTGCGCTGGCTTGGGCCAGTAAGTCAGCGGGTGCTGGTTTTTCAAACGGTAGCAGCGCCAATGCTGATTTCAACTTAACACGTTTGCCAGATTCTAGCTCCACTTGCAACGAAGCTTCGGCCTGAGACAACACGCGGCCAGCTAGAAATTTGCCGCCTTCTTCAAACAATATATACATGAAAATAAAATTCAAACATCACAGCACCTTAACTGATGGCACTGCAGCAGGAGGATAAGGCAAACTGGTTAAAGAACCTGGTTGTGTTACGTTTTGAGTCAAATTAAAGTCTACCGCAAAATCACCGGTCTTTACAGTGGGCACGGCCCGCAAAGCGTCAGCCTCGGACTGCTCGTCCAATGTCACGTCTACCGCAAACTCATAGTCCAAGTCTAGCAAGCTGACGGTAGGAACAAACTCAACCGCTGGCATCGCATCAACCGCCTCATAAAACTCCAACATCTCGTACAAATCCAGCAAATCATGGTACGCAGGCAACTGAAATAGACGCCGAGAGTGCAAGTTACCCAACAGCCAAGTTGCGATCAATGCCTTAGATTTATCAGGGGATGCCCAGATCGCACACAAATCTGCCATAGGGCGTTCATAGGTTTCAAAATTTTGAACCGCTGCATTGGGCTCCATCCAGTACGGCGCAAGCCGGTTGAACTGCAAACGATAACGCTTGCGCATGGCTTCAAACTGTTCACGCGCACCTATTTGGCTGCTGAGCTCAAGGTATTCAATATAAGCCCATGCGCAGGTAATGGGCACGGCATCAATATGCTCAATGAGCAGCTTTTGCGCCGCGTAAGGCTGCTCTAGAAAGCGAAGCGCTTGCACAGCCATGCGGACTTCTAGCAAATGCTCCATGGCATCTTCACTAGATGTTGGTTTGACCCGCGTTTGCGACAGCAGCTCTAAATTAGCAAAGTCAGGGTCATGGGGTGCCTGCCCCAATGCTTGCATATCTGCTAGTTCAGCGTCGTCCAGGTAAGATTCCAAGCTGTCAAATCGTGATGGAGTTTGCGTGCTGTGGTGGGCTGATAAAGTATCAAAGTCAACTAGCACTGGGTTTGCTGTTTCCGATTTACGCTTGGTACGCTTCCACCATGGCTCGACTGCATCTGCTGAGGCAACCGTCTCTTGCATCACAGGATACAACTTGGCGTCACCTGAAAGCCCAAGATCAGTAACCAGATCCTGGATACCCACTTGCGGCGCAGTTGGCTCAACAAAATTTAATGCAGGTCCCTCGGGCATTTCCAAAATGCTAAGAGATGCCTCATGCAGCGCATGCGCATCGGCTTGCGCAGCCAAGCGCTTTTTACGCTCGCCAAGCCATAGCCAACCGATTGCCAAGCACGCTACACCAGCACCCATCAGAGCAGGTTGCTGCCACTGTTTCGCTTCAAAGTCTTGTACTTGCTGTCGCAAATTTCCAGTTTGGGTTTGCAGCGTTTGTAGTTTTTTAGTCGCCAGCACGTTGGCCTCGTTGGCTTTGCGCAGCTCGGCTAATTTGGCGGCTGTGTCCGCTGGGCTTAGTTGCAATGCCTGCCAAGTGTCTTTGGCCACAGTGGGCTCAAGCTGACCCGCACCCTCTGGTGATATTTCAGGGCTGACGCGCAAGGTGGGTGTCGACGCCTCCACCAGAGCGTCTTGCAAAGTCAGCCGTGCATGGGCTTCTGGCTTGGGATTGGTTTTAGATAGCTGAGTCAACTTAGCCCCTTGCTATTACCAAGCTGTGGGCAGTTGGGCAAACCCGGATGGCGCTTGTCGGGCATCATCAAAGCTGGTGATTTCGTAAGCCTCTGGGTGCGAGAGCAGTTCTCGCAAAAGTAAATTATTAAGCGCATGGCCCGACCTGAAAGCTGTGTAGGAGGCAAGCAAAGGTTTACCCAAGCAATACAGGTCGCCCATCGCGTCCAATATCTTGTGCTTGACAAATTCGTCGTCGTAGCGCAGGCCGTCCGAGTTAAGTACTTTGTAGTCATCCATAACTATGGCGTTGTCCAGCCCACCACCCAAAGCCAAGCCATTAGCGCGCAAAGCCTCTACATCACGGGTGAAGCCAAAAGTGCGGGCACGGGCAATGTCACGGCTGTAGTTACCCGCCCCCAAATCAAACTCTACCCGTTGGCCAGTAGAGTCTACGGCTGGGTGGTCAAATTCAATCTCAAAACTCAATTTATAGCCTTCATACGGTGCCAGACGCGCCCATTTAGTGTCAACACCGTCACCTTGGCGCACCTCCACCGGCTTGGTTACCCGAATAAAACGCCTAGGAGAGTTTTGCAGCACGATGCCCGCGCTTTGCAGCAAGAACACATACGATGAGGCAGAGCCGTCCAAAATAGGTACTTCTTCAGCCGTAATGTCCACCTGCAGGTTGTCAATACCCAGACCGGAGCAAGCGGACATAAAGTGCTCTATGGTTTGCACCTTAGCCCCACCTGCCATGACCGTGGTAGCCATGCGCGTATCGTGCACTGATAGCGCCGAGATCGCAATATCCACAGGCTCGGGCAGATCCACGCGGCGAAATACGATGCCCGTGTCGGGCTGCGCTGGCCGCAGGGTCAGCTCAACGCGTTGACCGCTGTGCATACCTACACCTACGGCTTTAGTCAATGATTTAATGGTTCTTTGTTGTAGCACAACGTTATTTTAAGGGTTGGCATGAAAAAAGCCCCGGGGCATGACCCAAGGGCTCTAAATATCCACATCGGATGTCGCGTTTAATCCGCTTGTTTGCGCAAAAAAGCCGGGATTTCAAAATCATCCATACCGCCCGACGACAAAGCATCCACTTTAGCCGCAGCTTGGGTGCGGTTAGTGCGCCATACGCTAGGTACCGCCATACCGTTGTAATCGGGCTGGACACCCGCAACACCCATGCCGTTACCCACTGTAGTCGTTGGCATTTGCCCCACTACGTTGTTCACGGTGGGTACGTTGAAAGGCACATTATCCGTGCCTGTACGCAGTACTTGCAGTGGAGGCGCTGCGCGGCGTACGCCCTGGCGGCTCAAACCCGTGGCCACCACTGTGACGCGAATGTCCTCGCCCAAGCTGTCATCGTAGGCTGTACCGTAGATGACATGCGCTTCTTGCGAAGCATAGGCACGAATAGTGTTCATGGCAAGCTTGGACTCACTCAATTTGAGCGAGCCCTTGGCTGCACTGATCAATACCAACACGCCTTTAGCGCCCGACAAATCGATACCCTCAAGCAGCGGGCAGGCTACAGCTTGCTCGGCCGCAATTCGCGCGCGGTCTGGGCCGTTAGCGGCTGCCGTGCCCATCATGGCTTTGCCAGGCTCGCCCATCACAGTGCGTACGTCTTCAAAGTCAACGTTCACATGGCCAGGTACATTGATGATCTCGGCAATACCACCCACTGCATTCTTCAGCACATCATTAGCGTGCGCAAAAGCTTCGTCTTGGGTAATGTCGTCGCCCAATACTTCTAGTAGTTTCTCGTTAAGCACCACGATCAATGAATCAACATTGGCCTCTAGTTCAGCCAGCCCATTGTCGGCATTGGTCATACGGCGGCCACCTTCCCACTCAAATGGTTTGGTCACTACGCCCACTGTCAAAATGCCCATCTCTTTGGCGATACGTGCAATCACAGGTGCCGCTCCGGTGCCCGTGCCGCCACCCATACCTGCAGTGATGAACAGCATATGCGCACCATCAATGGCACTGCGAATGTCGTCTTCTGCAGTTTGCGCAGAATCACGACCCTTCTCGGGCTTGCTACCCGCACCCAAGCCTGTCGTACCAAGTTGGATGGTTTTGTGCGCTGCGCTGCGCGAGAGTGCTTGCGCATCTGTGTTGGCTGTGATGAATTCCACGCCCTGCACGCTGCGCGCAATCATGTGCTCTACAGCGTTGCCGCCGCCGCCGCCTACACCGATGACTTTAATTTGTGTGCCGAGATTGAACTCTTCGACTTCGATCATTTCGATACCCATTTGAATTCTCCTTAAATTGTTTATTGCAGTTGCCGAAAATTATTAACTTAGATGCTTTTTTATTTTTTGACTTACTCTTTCAGGTGCTGTCTATCCAATCAACAGTTCCGCCGGGGTCTTTGCCCGGCCATCGGGGCGGACTACCTCGCGCCATGTGGAGTTTTTTAAACATCTTAAAAATTCCCCACAACGAAGTCTTTGAATCGACCGAAGGCAGTTTTGACTGAACCGCTCTTTTGGGCCACTTTGAAACCCCTTAAACGCGCCAAGCGTGCTTCTTCTAGCAACCCCATAACCGTAGCGGCTCTCGTTTGCGCCACCATATCGGACAGCGCACCACTGTATTGAGGTAGGCCGCGCCGTACTGGCTTTAAAAATATGTCTTCACCCAATTCGATCATGCCCGTCATCACCGAGCTACCGCCTGTGATGACAATGCCCGAAGACAAGACTTCCTCGTAGCCAGACTCTCGAATCACTTGTTGCACTAGCGAATAAATTTCTTCTACGCGTGGCTCAATCACGCCTGACAGAGCTTGCTTGCCCAACATACGCGGGCCGCGATCACCCAAGCCAGGTACTTCAACTTGGGTTTGAGGATCGGCCAGCAGCTGTTTAGCACAACCGCTTTCTACTTTGATGTCCTCAGCATCTTTAGTGGGCGTACGCAGCGCCATAGCAATGTCGCTGGTAATCAAGTCACCTGCAATGGGAATGACCGCCGTGTGGCGAATGGCGCCACCTGTGAAAATAGCCACATCGGTGGTACCTGCACCGATGTCCACCATAGCTACGCCCAAATCTTTTTCGTCTTCGGTCAACACAGCTTGGCTTGAAGCGTGCGGGTTAAGCATCAGTTGCTCTACCTCCAAGCCGCAGCGGCGTACGCATTTAATAATGTTCTCAGCTGCGCTTTGTGCGCCCGTGACAATGTGCACTTTGGCTTCAAGGCGCAGTCCACTCATGCCGATAGGCTCGCGTACATCTTGCCCGTCAATCACAAACTCTTGCGGCTCTACCAACAGCAATCGCTGGTCGTTAGAAATGTTGATGGCTTTAGCCGTCTCTACCACGCGCGCTACATCCGCTGGCGTGACCTCGCGATCTTTCACCGCTACCATGCCGCTTGAATTAATACCGCGAATATGGCTGCCTGTGATGCCGGTGTACACACGGGTAATCTTGCAATCTGCCATTAACTCAGCTTCTTTAAGCGCCTGCTGAATACTCTGCACTGTGGCGTCGATATTCACCACCACGCCGCGCTTTAGGCCATTGCTCGGTGCAATACCCAGTCCCGCCAACTTCAGCTCGCCGCCTGGCATCACCTCAGCCACCACCACCATCACTTTGGAGGTACCAATATCTAAACCCACCACTAAATCTTTATAGTCTTTTGCCATGTTGAGCCTCTATTTTTTATCCGTACCCGGTGCCGTCACCAAGGTGGTTACGCCACGCAATCTGATGGCGTAGCCTTGGTTGTGTCGCAAATCAACCGATTCGATCCGGTCCAAACCAGCGCGCTGGTAGGCCGACAGCACTTGTGTGAAGGTTTGGGTAAATTTCTGCGTTCTTGCCACCAACTCTTGCGCATTACCGCGCCCTAACTCGATCGCCGCACCGCCGTCCAGCTGTATCCGCCAACCACCTCGGCCTGTCAATTCCAACTCTTCTATATTGGCATCCAGAGGTATGAACAGTGCGTTTAAGCTACGGTATACCTCTAGAACTTGTGCGCCCTGCCCGTCGGGACCTACTAAACGTGGCAATTCTTCACTTGCTGCATCGCCTGCGTTGGCTTCAAACACTTCACCAAACGAGTTCACCAAACGCGACTCGCTGTCTACACCCCAAAACCCAGCACTGCGATGCTCCTCTAGCGTTACACGCAAGCGATTGGGAAATTCCCGTTTGACCACAGCTTTGCGTACCCAAGGTACAGATTCAAATGCTGTACGTGCCTGCGCTAAGTCCAGTGTGAAGAAGTTACCCTGCAAACGCGAGGCGATATTGGCACGCAAAGTCACATCGTTGTTATGCACGGTATCGCCTTGCACAACGATGTGTGCAATCGAAAAAGCCGGGTGACGCACAGCCCAAGCTGCACCACCTACCAAAGCTGCTACGCACACGCCCGCACCCAACAGCGTCGCACTGATGTTCATCAAACGAACGTCGATGGGTGTTGGCAAAATGGCGTTCATAGCTTCGTATGCTCCAAAGCTGTAGTGCCCAAAATGTGCACGCACAAATCTTCATAGCTCATGCCATCCGCGCGCGCCGACATAGGTACCAGCGAATGGCTGGTCATGCCCGGTGACGTATTGATCTCTAGCAAGTAGGGTTTGCGTGTTTGGCTATCAATCATCACATCAGCACGTGCCCAGCCGCTACAACCCAAAGTGCGAAAGGCTTTGACCACTAATGCTTGAATGGCCGCCTCTTCACCTTGTGGTAGGCCGCAAGGTACAAAGTATTGAGTTTCTTCACCGAAATATTTGTTGTGATAGTCGTAGTTGCCGCCCGGTGCAACAACTCGGATAACTGGTAGGGCGCGTGCATCAGCCCCACTACCCAAAATTGGGCAAGTCACCTCGTCGCCCGCGATAAATTGCTCACATAGCACCAACGGGTCATGCTGGGCGGCCAGTTGGTAAGCCTGCGCGCATTGACTTGCCTCTGTGACTTTGCTTAGTCCAATGGTTGAACCTTCTCGCGCAGGTTTAACAATCATTGGACTGCTCAGAGCAGCAAAAGCTTTTTCAGTATCGATAGCGCTACTCACCTCGCGCCAAGAGGGCGTGGCCAGACTTTCAGACAGCCATACGCGTTTAGTCATAACTTTGTCCATCGCAATAGACGAGGCCATCACACCGGAACCTGTATACGGAATGCCCAACAATTCAAGCGCGCCTTGCACCGTACCGTCTTCGCCAAAGCGGCCATGCAACGCAATAAAGCAGCGCGCAAAACCTTCGCGCTTAAGCTCGCTCAAGTCGCGCAAAGACGGGTCAAACGCGTGCGCATCTACGCCGCGTGATTGAAGCGCTTTAAGCACACCTGTGCCGGACATGAGCGAGACCTCTCGCTCCGCCGAAGCACCACCGTACAACACTGCCACTTTACCGAAGTTCATTACTTTTTAAGTCCTTAAATACTCAAACCCACGTTATTATTGCTCAATTAGCTCTTATTTTGATAGCATTTCAATAATTTTCCCAGGCACTGCACCAATGGAGCCTGCGCCCATACACAAAACCACATCACCTGCGCGTGCGTTATCTGCTACCGCTTGGGGCATGGCGGCAATGTCGTCCACAAAAATAGGCTCTACTTTGCCCGCTACGCGCAATGCACGCGTTAATGCGCGGCCATCTGCGGCGACTATGGGTGCCTCGCCAGCGGCATATACCTCAGACAACAGCACCATATCAGCCTGGCCAATGACTTTGACGAAATCCTCAAAACAGTCACGCGTGCGGCTGTATCGATGCGGCTGAAATGCCAGCACCAAGCGCTGGCCAGGAAAAGCCCCGCGCGCAGCGGCCAAGGTAGCCGCCATCTCCACTGGGTGGTGGCCATAGTCGTCAATTACGCTGAAGGTGCCGCCATCTTTAGCAGGCACTTGACCATAGTTTTGAAAGCGACGACCCACGCCTTGAAACTCGGACAACGCTTTTTGAATGGCAGTGTCAGCCACATCCAGCTCGGTAGCTACAGCAATAGCTGACAACGCATTAAGTACGTTGTGGTTGCCTGGCAGGTTCAAAACAACCTCTAAGTCAGGCAAAGTCACGCCGTTGCGGCGCTGCACGGTAAAGTGCATTTGGCCGTGCACAGGGCGCACATTCACCGCACGCACTTGTGCACCTTCGTTCAGACCATAGCTGGTGACAGGACACGTCACCTTGCCCATAATGTCGCGCACAGCAGCATCGTCCGTACACAAAACCGCAGTGCCATAAAAAGGCATGCGGTGCAGAAAATCGATAAACGCACCTTTCAAGCGTTCAAAATCATGCCCATAAGTTTCCATATGGTCAGCATCAATGTTGGTCACCACGGCCATGACAGGCAGCAGGTGCAAAAATGATGCGTCAGATTCATCTGCCTCGACCACAATGTAGTCGCCCTTGCCTAGGCGGGCGTTGGCACCTGCACTATTGAGCCGTCCGCCAATCACAAAGGTCGGGTCAAGCCCTGCAGCTATCAGCACGCTAGCGACCAAACTGGTCGTCGTTGTTTTGCCATGCGTGCCAGCAATAGCGATGCCGGTCTTCAGACGCATCAGCTCTGCCAACATCAGCGCGCGCGGCACGATAGTAATATGCTGCTCGCGTGCCGCCACTACTTCGGCGTTATCGGCTTTGACTGCCGTAGAAATCACTACAGCGTCAGCGCCGCGCACATGGTTTGCCGCGTGGCCTATAAACGTTGTAATGCCCAGACTTGCTAAGCGCTTGAGCGTGGGTGAGTCAGATTGGTCAGAGCCCGATACGGTGTAGCCCAAGGTATGCAATACCTCGGCGATAGCGGACATGCCCGAACCACCTAAACCCACAAAATGAATATGGCGAACAGCGTGCTTCAATTGCGCGCCCCTAAAACTTCGCAAGCCTCAACAACGGCCTCAGTTGCATGAATTTTTTGCATGTTTTTGGCCTTTTGAGCAAT
This sequence comes from Polaromonas sp., assembly GCA_043718065.1. Classification (GTDB taxonomy): domain Bacteria; phylum Pseudomonadota; class Gammaproteobacteria; order Burkholderiales; family Burkholderiaceae_C; genus JAAFIP01. Next base: position 10,385 of record JAYSWJ010000199.1, on the reverse strand, counting down.
AGATAACAGCTCAACTAGCTCTGATTTTAATAGCGTATTAGCTAATAGTTGCGGTGTTAAATATTTTTGTTGAACTAGTTGCGCAGCACCTTGATCGCTTAAAAACTTGGCATTGGTAGTTTGGTGGTCGTCTACTGCAGAAGGGAAAGGCACGAATATGGCAGCAGCACCCACGGCCGCAATTTCAGTCACGGTAGATGCGCCTGCACGGCAAACAATCACATCGGCTTGTGCAAACGCTGCCGCCGTGTTGTCAATAAACGGGGTGAGTGTGGCTTGCACATCTGCAGCGGCATAGTTAGCGCGCAAAGCGTCAATCTGCTTTTCGCCGCTTTGGTGAACGATGTGGGGACGCCGTGCCACAGGCATAAGGGCCACAGCCTTGGGCACGATGTCGTTCAACGCTTTGGCACCTAAACTGCCGCCTACCACCAGCAAATTCAACGGGCCATTGCGGCCAGCAAATCGATGGGCTGGTTGCGCTTGCTGCAAAAATTCTTCACGCAGCGGGTTGCCCACCCACTCACCTTTTGCCAACACACCCGGGAACGCTGTAAACACCTTATCGGCCACTTGAGCCAGCACCCTGTTCGCCATGCCGGCCACTGAATTTTGTTCATGCAAAACCAAAGGCTTGCCCAACAGCACGGCCATCATGCCCGCTGGAAAGCTGATGTAGCCACCCAAGCCCAGCACTACATTGGGTTTCACACGGCGAATCACTTGAATGCTTTGCCAAAAAGCTTTAAGCAAGCGCAAAGGCAGCAGCACAAGGGTCAGCACACCCTTGCCTCGAACGCCCGCAAAATCAATGGTCTGCAGTGCAAAACCTCGGGCAGGTACCAAGCGTGATTCCATGCTGTTAGGTGCGCCCAGCCAATGCACTTGCCAGCCCCGCCCACGCAAAGCTTCAGCTACAGCTAAACCAGGAAAAATATGCCCCCCGGTACCACCTGCCATCACCAGTGCAATCTTGCTCATACGCGGCCTCCACGCATGAGTTGTTTGTTCTCATAGTCAACCCGTAGCACCACTGCCAGCGCTACTAAATTCATCAAAATAGCAGACCCGCCGTAGCTCATCAGCGGTAAAGTCAACCCCTTCGTAGGCAGTGCCCCAAGGTTCACACCCATATTGATAAAGGCTTGAAACCCCATCCAAATTCCCACACCCTGCGCTACTAAACCCGCAAAGAGACGGTCCAGCGCAATAGCTTGACGGCCAATGTGCATGATGCGACGCGTCATCCACAAAAATAACCCAATAACCGTTAACACCCCAATCAACCCAAATTCTTCGCCAATAACAGCCAGTAAAAAGTCAGTGTGCGCTTCTGGCAGCCAATGCAGTTTTTCTACACTGCCACCTAAACCGACACCCCAAATCTCACCGCGTCCAATAGCGATGAGTGAATGCGACAACTGGTAGCCCTTACCCAGCGCGTACTTTTCACTCCAAGGGTCAAGGTACGCAAAAATACGCTCACGCCGCCAGTCAGACAACATCACCATCAAACTAAAGGCCACCACCATAACAGCGCCAATCAAGAAAAACATCCGCGCATTCACACCACCCAAGAACAAAATACCCATTGCGATCACAGCGATCACCATAAATGCGCCCATATCAGGCTCTGCCAATAGCAACACCCCCACTAGCGCCACTGCCACTGCCATGGGCAGCACCGCGCGGAAGAATTTTTCTTTCACATCCATTTTGCGCACCATATAGTCGGCGGCATACAACAGCACAGCAAATTTAGCCAATTCAGAAGGCTGAAAATTCATAAATCCCAGCGAAATCCAGCGTCGCGCGCCATTGACTCCCTTACCAATGAAGGGCACTAAAACTAACATGAGCAAGATTAGCGATGCAACAAACAACCAAGGTGCAAATTTTTCCCAAATTTGCATCGGAATCTGAAACGCGATCAGCGCAGCGACAAACGCAAAACACAGCGAAGCCACATGGCGCGTAATGAAGTGGGTGCTAGCGTAGCGTGAGAATTTGGGGTTATCTGGCATGGCAATCGAAGCGGAATACACCATCACCAGTCCGAAGGCTAGCAAAGCTACTGTCACCCACAGAAGCACTTGGTCAAATCCCAATATGTGCGCAGGCGTAGAGCGCGTACGGGCAAACTCAGCGCTGCCCACACGTACTGGCAGCACTTCCGACGCAGACTGCGCTGCCGAGCGCATGCCAGCGAAACACGCGATCATGCGCTGAGCCACGCTTGCTGGGGCGCTTGTGCTGGAAGCAGCTACATTGCTCATGCGCCCTCCACCAAAGACACCTGTGCATCAATAGCCAGTGCATTCACAGCAGCACAAAATACTTGCGCACGGTGCTCATAGTTTTTGAACATATCAAAACTTGCACATGCTGGTGACATCAGCACCGCATCCCCTGCTTGGGCGCGCGCTGCGGCTAGTGTCACTGCTTCTTGCATATCGGCAGCGCTTACACAATCAACGCCGCAGTTGTCTAACGCCTTGGCAATAGCAGGCGCATCTTCACCTATTAACACCACAGCGCGTGCATAACGCGCAACGGGCGCTGCCAATGGCGTAAAGTCTTGACCCTTGCCTTGACCACCTAAAATTATTACCAGCTTGCGTTCAGCACCCAAACCTGTAAGTGCGGCTACCGTAGCACCCACATTGGTGCCTTTGCTATCGTCAAAATATTCTACGTCCCGCACAGTGCCTATGGACTCCACACGGTGCGGCTCGCCGCGGTATTCGCGCAGGCCATACAGCATAGGGGCCAGTGCGCAGCCAGCAGCGCTGGCCAGCGCCAAAGCTGCTAGCGCGTTAGCAGCGTTGTGACGTCCGCGAATGCGCAGTGCATCAGCTGGCATCAATCGCTGAATATGGATTTCTTGGGCATCGTCTTTGCGGCGGCGACGTGTCTCGTCAGCTTCCATAGCTTTAACCAGCCACGTCATGCCGTTAACAGATTCCAGCCCCCAGTCACTGGGTCGGGTGGGCATATCCGTGCCGAAAGTTAGGTACGAACGCTGAGGCTTACCTTTAATCAACGCTGGAACCATGGCCATGACGGCAGCGTCGTCGCGATTGAGCAGCATAGGCGCAGCTTCGGGGCTGTGCGAGCCAAAAATACGCGCTTTGGCCGCGCTATACGCTGGCATGCTGCCGTGCCAGTCCAAATGGTCTTGCGATAAATTAAGCACCGTGCCCATGGATGGCATAAAGTTGTCAACTTCATCCAGCTGAAAGCTAGACAATTCAAGTACCCACACTTGAGGCAAGCTCTCGGCATCCATATGCGCAGCCAAAGTATCTAGCAAGGTAGGACCAATATTGCCCGCTACCGTCACAGATTTACCTGCACGCTCTACCAACTGGCCGGTTAAGGATGTCACCGTGGTTTTACCGTTGGTTCCAGTGATGGCCAACACCTGTGGCGCATAGGCTTGCGCCTCTTTAAGCGACTGCAGGCCTTGGGAGAAAAGTCCTAATTCACCGCTGACCCACAAACCACTGGCTTTAGCTGCGTCTATGACTGGTGCTACCTGCTGCGGTGCAAGCCCCGGGCTTTTGAAAACGGCGCGGATCTCTGTGCCTTGTAGTAAATTTTCCGAAAACTCACCATGCACAAACTTAACACTGGGTAAGTCGGTTCTTAACACTGCCATTTGCGGCGGTGCTTCACGCGTGTCAGCTACGGTCACACGCGCACCTTGGCGCACGCACCAGCGCGCCATCGCCAGGCCCGATGTACCTAGGCCTAAAACGAGAACAGAAGTATCTTTCAAATTGCCCATTAACGCAGCTTTAACGTAGTTTTAAAGTTGATAAACCCACCAAGCACAGCAGCATGGTAATAATCCAAAAACGCACGACTACTTGCGTTTCTTTCCATCCCGATTTTTCAAAGTGGTGATGCAGTGGGGCCATTTTCAAAATGCGGCGACCTTCGCCGTACCTCTTTTTGGTATATTTAAAGTAAGTCACTTGTGCCATCACCGACAGCGCCTCCACTACAAAAATACCGCCCATGATGGCAAGCAAAATTTCTTGGCGTACGATGACTGCTACGGTGCCCAATGCGCCACCTAAAGCCAGTGCACCTACGTCGCCCATAAACACTTGTGCGGGATGGGTGTTAAACCACAAAAATGCCAAGCCTGCGCCTGCCATCGCAGCGCAAAAAATTAGCAGCTCACCTGCACCTGGGATGTGCGGCAGAAACAAGTATTTAGAAAACACAGCACTACCAGTCACATAGGCAAACACCCCCAAAGCTGAACCTACCATCACTACAGGCATGATGGCCAAACCATCTAAACCGTCAGTTAAATTCACAGCGTTGCTAGAGCCCACGATAACCAAATAGGTCATGATCACAAAGCCAAACACGCCTAACGGATAACTGACTTCTTTAAAAAACGGCACCATCAAACCCGCTTTGGGCGGCAAGTTCACATCAAAGCCTGATTGCACCCATTTGATGAACAAATCCAAGACACGTAAATTGTTGCTCTCAGAGATGCTGAACACCAAATACAGTGCTGCAAGCAAGCCAATGATTGATTGCCACATGTACTTCTCGCGCGAACGCATGCCCTCGGGGTCTTTGTGCACCACCTTGCGCCAATCGTCTGCCCAGCCAATAGCACCAAAACCCAAAGTCACGATCAGCACGATCCATACAAAACGGTTGGACAAGTCGAACCACAGCAGTGTTGAAATAGCAATGGACAGCAAAATTAACACGCCACCCATGGTGGGCGTACCGCTTTTGGCTAAATGGGTTTGCATCGCGTACTCGCGGATAGGTTGCCCAATTTTGAGTGCGGTGAGACGGCGTATCACCCACGGGCCAGCAAACAAACCAATTAACAAAGATGTGAGCGCGGCCATCACAGCACGGAAAGTCAAATACTGAAACACCCGAAAAAATCCTAAATCGGGTGATAACGATTGCAGCCAACTGGCCAGACTAAGCAGCATGGTTTGCCTCTTGTGTTGTATTTTTTAGTGGTGAATTAGCTTGTGCGGTGATTGCCTCAATCACACGTTCCATCTGCATAAACCGTGACCCCTTGACCAGCACACTGCGGTATTGCGCTAAGTCAGCCAACACGCAAGTGTTAAGCGCGTCAATACCGCCGCAATGTCGCGCACCGGGGAATACTGCTGCGCCGTAGCGCATCAAATCCCCCATGCACAACAGCGTTTCTATACCCCGCTCCACTGCGTACTCGCCGATCTCCGCATGAAACTCTGGCCCTTGATCACCCACTTCGCCCATATCCCCTAGCACCAGCAAGTGCGGCGCTGGCAAGTCAGCCAACACATCAATAGCCGCTCGTACTGAATCAGGATTAGCGTTGTAGGTATCGTCCACTACAGTGATGGGTTTGCCGCGCAGCCGCACGCTTAACGCACGCGAGCGGCCTTTGATCGCTTCAAACGACTCTAGGCCACGGGCAATCACGTCTAGCGACAAACCTGCCCCAATGCTGGCAGCCACTGCGGCTAGTGCGTTTTTAACGTTATGGCCTCCTGCAATCGCCAGCTTGAAATTCATGGCGCCCAGTGGCGTGGCGGCTTGCACACGCCATGCGCCGTCTTCCCACTCTGCGCGGGCGGTAACATCTGCAGCACCCACCATGGCAAACGTGATACAGCGGCGCATACCCGCCAGGCTGCGCCACAGTGGTGCATAGGCATCGTCACCTGGAAATACGGCCACGCCATTTTGCGGCAGCGCCTCGATCACTGTGCCATTCTCTCGTGCCACGGCTTCTACCGTGTGCATAAACTCTAGGTGTTCACGCTGCGCGTTATTCACCACTGCAACGGTAGCTTGCGTTAGCTGGGCCAAATAGGCTATTTCGCCGGGGTGGTTCATGCCCAGCTCAACCACGGCCATGGTGTGTGTCGCGTTTAAACGCAGCAAGGTCAGTGGCACGCCAATATCGTTATTGAAATTTCCTTGCGTGGCCAAGGCCTGCTCAGCGCACGCCGCTTTCAATATGCTGGCCACCATTTGCGTCACGGTAGTTTTACCGTTGCTGCCTGTTACTGCCACCAGCGGCAACTTAAATTGACTACGCCAAGCAGCAGCTAGCTGACCCAGTGCCAACTTGCTGTCTTCTACTTGCAGCCCATGCATTCTTGCAGGTTCAATACCGTGCTGGGCTAGTGCAGCGACCGCGCCAGACAGCTTTGCCTGGGCTAAAAAATCATGCGCATCAAACTTCTCGCCTTGCAGCGCTACAAACAGATCCCCTGCTTGCAAACTGCGCGTATCGGTATGCACACGCTGCACACCTACTGCAGCGTCACCCACCAAGCGGGCAGTCACACCACGGCTATGCAGCAGATCAGCGGCACGTTGTAGGCTCATCATCATGCGGCCACCTTACCTGCGCGTTGGGCTAGGGCCGCCTGCGCTTGCGCAATATCGGAAAAAGGTGTTTTCACACCAGCAATGTCTTGGTAATCTTCGTGGCCTTTGCCTGCTATCACTACCACATCGTGTGCACCTGCTTGCTGCACTGCATAGGCAATGGCGGTGGCGCGGTCAGTTTGCACCTGCATACGCGATGCCGCAGAAAAACCTGCGACGATTTGCGCAACAATAGCCTCGGCTGCCTCGCTGCGCGGATTGTCACTGGTCACCACTACTTTATCGGCATTGCGCTCGGCAATTGCCGCCATTAAGGGGCGTTTGGTGGCATCTCGGTCGCCACCGCAGCCAAACACGCACCACAGCTGACCGCTGCGCGCGCGTGCCATGGGGCGCATAGCTTGCAATACTTTTTCTAGCGCATCGGGGGTGTGCGCGTAGTCTACGGCTACCAAGGGGGCATTGGGCTGGGTAATACATTCCATACGACCTGGTACGGCGGTGCACTGCGCAATAGCCTCGCATGCAGCGGCCAGCGGTACATCTAGGCTGCGCATACTGCCAATAGCGCATAACAGATTAGAAATGTTGTAGTCGCCCACCATGCTGCAATGCACTGGCGCGCTGGCGCTGCCCTCACGCACGACAAACTGCATACCCGTGTCGGTATAGCTGATATCTTGCACCCACAAACGTGTGTCGGTGCGCAGCTGGGAGACGGTCCACACCTGCACGCCGCGTGCCGCACAATGGGCAGCCACCTCGCCGCCTTTGGCGTCGTCCATATTGACCACCGCGCTGTGCAACTGGGGCCAATCGAACAAGGCGAGCTTGGCTTGCCAATAGTCTTGCATGCTACTGTGGTAGTCCAAGTGGTCTTGTGTGAAATTAGTAAACACCGCTATCTTGATGGCCATACCTGCCAAGCGTTGCTCGGCCAAGCCAATGCTCGTGGCCTCCATAGCACAGGCCTTGGCACCCGCAGCCACCATATTTGCCAATGCAGATTGCAGCAACACAGGGTCGGGGGTGCTGTTGCCGTTGAACACCATTTTTCCGGGTATTCCTACACCTAAAGTGCCCACTAACCCACAAGAATACTGCTCAAGCAGCTCTGATTTTGATAGTAATTTAGAATTTAACGTAGCCAGATCTGTAGGCGATAGTAGACGGTACCGCAGCGTGTTTAAGGCCTGCGCCACCCACCATGCGGTGGAGGTTTTACCATTAGTTCCCGTGATGGCGACCACATCTAATTGCTGGCTGGGCTGTTGATAATAATGCGCTGCTATGAAGCCTGTAGCGGGTTTGAGCTGCTGGTAGCTGGCTATACGTGCATCGTTAAAACCAAAGCTTGGTGCGTCTTGCCCCTCGACAATGCAGGCTGCAGCACCAGCATCTAAGGCGGCTTGCACGTACTGGCGCCCATCCACTGCAGCACCTGGCCATGCTATAAAGCCATCGCCTTGGCCTACTTTGCGGCTGTCGGTACGCAATGCACCTGTGACATGCTTGCGCAGCCATTGGCTGGCTTGTTCAGGGGTGGTGAGGGCGTGCATTAAAACGACTCCTCTTCTTGGTTAGCGACGATCTGCGGCTTGACCGCCATATCGGGCTGAATGCCCAACATGCGCAAGGTTTGCGCTACGGTTTCGCTGAACACAGGGGCCGCTACATCACCACCGTAGAACTTGCCATTGCCTGGCTCGTCTACCATTACCGCTACGACGATGCGAGGGTTGTCGATGGGTGCAATACCTACAAACCAGCTGCGGTATTTTTTGTCTGAATAGCCCTTGCCTTCTTGCTTGCGTGCTGTGCCAGTTTTGCCACCCACGGAATATCCCATAGTTTGCGCTTTAGGGCCTGTGCCGCCTGCGCTGGTTGCCAAGTTAAGCATATGGCGCACGGCTTGGGCATTTTTAGCGCTAAAGACACGCACCCCAGCAGCGGCAGTGGCATCTTCGGCTCTGAGCAGTGTTACAGGAATCAACTCGCCATCGCGCGCAAACACGGTGTAGGACCGCGCCAGCTGAAACAAACTGGCAGACAAGCCGTAGCCGTAGCTCATAGTGGCCTGCTCTACAGGGCGCCATGTTTTATAGGCCCGCAGCTTGCCTGTCACCACACCAGGAAACTGCAGCTGCGGTTTTTGTCCAAAACCGGCTTGCGTGTACATCTCCCACATCTCGCGTGGCTGCATTTGCATCGCCATCTTCACGGTGCCCACGTTGCTTGATTTTTGAATAATCTCATTCACACTCAACATGCCCAAGGGGTGCGAGTCGGTGATGGTGGAGCCCGCAATAATGATCTTGCCCGGAGCTGTTTGAATTTGTGTTTCAGGCCTGACTAAACCTTTTTCTAGTGCCAGCGCGGCTGTAAAAGGCTTCATGGTGGAGCCAGGCTCAAAGGTGTCGGTCAGTGCACGGTTGCGCATTTGCGCGGGGCTAAGGTTCTCACGTTTGCCGGGCAAGTAACTAGGGTAGTTAGCCAAGGCTAAAATCTCGCCCGTTTGCACGTCTAGCACCACCACGCTACCGGCTTTGGCTTTGTTTTCCACGACAGCATCGCGCAGTTTTTGGTAGGCGAAAAATTGTATTTTGCTGTCGATTGACAATTGCAAATCTTTGCCGTCCAGCGGCGCTATGGTGTCACCCACGTTTTCTACCACGCGACCCAAGCGGTCTTTGATCACGCGACGGCTGCCTGCTTTGCCGCCCAAGTCTTTGTTAAACGCTAACTCCACGCCCTCTTGGCCGTTGTCTTCTATGCTGGTAAAACCTACCACGTGCGCAGCGGCTTCACCCTCGGGGTATTGGCGTTTGTATTCTTTGCGCGAGTAAACGCCTTTGATACCTAACGCGGCAATTTGCTGGGCCACCGACTCATCAACTTGGCGTTTGATCCAGACAAAAGTTTTGTCTTCGTCTTCAAGTTTTTTGTTCAGCTCTGCCAGCGGCATGTCTAGCAGCTTGGCCAACTGCGCCAGTTTGACTTTGTCGCGCTCTACATCTTCAGGAATAGCCCAAATGCTGGGCGCTGGCACGCTTGACGCAAGGATCAAACCATTGCGGTCCAGTATGCGGCCACGGTTGGCGGGCAGCTCTAGCGTGCGTGCGAAGCGCACTTCGCCTTGGCGTTGGTAAAATTCGTTGTTAAACACTTGTACATACGCTGCGCGACCGGCCAGCCCCACAAAACCCAGCGCAATAGCGGCGACAATGAATTTACTGCGCCATACCGGCGTTTTGCTGGCCAGCAATGGGCTGGAATGGTAGGCGACGCTTTTCATGGGGTAGCGCCTGTCGCGGTGCCGGGCGCAGCGCCCGACGCGGGGATTGCAGCCTGCGCCACACGCACATACTGCGTTACAGCAGGTGTAGCGCTGCGCATTTGCAGCTGTGCTTTGGCTAGCTTTTCTACGCGCAGCGGTGTAGCTTGGCCGCGCTTTTCTACTTCTAGTCGTTCGTGGTCAATCTCTAGTTTGCGGGCCAAGCTTTGGGCTTTTTCTACTTCCACAAACAGGCGGCGTGACTCGTACTGCGTACGCACCAAGTACAAAGCGCTGGCCAGCACTGCCAATAGCAAGACGATGTTGAGCCTGGTCATTAGACTTTACCCCCTGCGTTTGCCGCATTGCGCTGCGCTACGCGCATCACTGCGCTGCGCGAGCGGGGGTTGGTTTTAACTTCTTCCTCTGAGGTTTTTACACGCCCCAGCGCTGTTAGCTTCATGTCTGGTGCTTTGCGCAGCATCCAGTCGGGCGAGCGGCGGTCTACCTCCTCGCGCGAATGCTTGGCGATAAATTGTTTGACGATGCGGTCTTCTAGGCTGTGAAAGCTGATCACCACCAAACGTCCTCCGGTTGCAAGTAAATCAAGGCTGGCCTCTAGCGCGCTTTCGAGCTCTTCAAGCTCGGCGTTGATGAAAATCCGAAAAGCCTGAAATGTGCGCGTTGCAGGGTTCTGGCCCTGCTCGCGGGTTTTGACCGTGCTAGC
>JAYSWJ010000198.1:0-3688 GCA_043718065.1 Polaromonas sp. | reverse complement strand
CCAACACACTGGTCACCGTATTTGCGTTGTTTGTATTGATCGAGGTATTAGGCCCCATCAGTGGCGCACACTTTAACCCTCTGGTAACGCTATTTTTTGTAAGAAAACAGTCTCTAACCCAAGTAAATCCTGCTCAAGCAGCTATGGTATTTATAGTGTCTCAGTTGCTGGGCGCTGTGCTAGGCGCGTGGCTAGCTAACGCGATGTTTGATATGACCGTCTGGCAAACCAGCACCAAGCTGCGCGGTGGCTGGGGGCAGTGGCTGGCAGAAGCCGTGGCCACTGCAGGCTTGATTTTTGTCATTGCACGCGCGGGCGCTTCGCACTTGCATGCACAAGGCGCACACAGCACACTGGCTAAGGCTAGCGTGCTGGTGGCCTGCTACATCGGCGCGGCCTATTGGTTTACTGCCAGCACATCGTTTGCCAACCCCGCTGCTGTGCTGGGCCGCATGCTGAGCGACAGCTTTGCGGGTATAGCGCCCGCCAGTGCCCCAGGCTTTGTGGCCGCGCAATGTGTGGGGGCTGTTGTGGGCTTTGCCGTCAGTGAATTACTGACGGCACGTTCACTCCACTAACTAATTTTTAAACTATTCTTCTACCTATGCCACGCCTGCGCCAGCTAATTGATCCTACCGTCCTACCCGCCCTGCAAGCGCAGTTTGCACACTACGGCGCTGGCCAAACCTTAGCCCAGTCGTTAGACCCTACTGGCCACGCGCCGCGTATCTTGCTGCTGTACGGGTCACTGCGGCCCCGTGCTTTCTCGCGCTTGGCTATTGAAGAAGCCGCGCGACTGTTGCAATTTTTCGGTGCAGAAACGCGTATCTTCGATCCGTCAGACTTGCCCCTGCCTGACCAAGTAGAAAACGATAACCATCCCGCCATAGCCGAGCTACGCGAGCTGTCGCTGTGGTCTGAAGGCCAAGTGTGGTGCAGCCCCGAGCGGCATGGCGCCATTACCGCCGTGATGAAAGCGCAGATCGACCACTTACCCCTTGCTATGGGCGCGCTACGCCCCACGCAGGGCCGCACGCTAGCAGTGATGCAGGTAAGCGGCGGCTCGCAGTCGTTTAATGCTGTCAACACCTTGCGTCTGCTGGGCCGCTGGATGCGCATGGTGACCATTCCTAACCAAAGCAGTGTGGCAATGGCGTACAAAGAATTTAACGACGCAGACCGCATGCGCCCCAGCAGCTACTACGACCGTATTGTCGACACCATGGAAGAGCTGGTGCGCTTTACCGTGCTGCTGCGCGGGCACACCGACATGCTGACTGACCGCTATTCTGAGCGGGTAGAAGCCCAGGTCAAGGCTGCGCGTGCTGCAGCGGTGCAAGCAGCGGCCGTGGCCAGTGGGGCTGTAAAAACCTGATGTGACAACCGTTTTTAGGATGTGTGGATAATTGCAGCACATGTTCAAATTTTTCGAATCTCGCATAAGTAATATCTCTACACCCTCCGATGCGTCTAGCAGTGGCCCGCCGCCTGGATTGGTCGCTTTTTACTGGCACTTTGTGCGGCAAACGCGTGGCTTGTATGCATTCATGCTGGTCACCGGCTTGGGTGTGGCATTGGTAGACACTTTAATTCCTATATTCATTGGCCGCATGGTGGGTTTAATGACATCCGCTACGCCTGCCTTGGCTTTACAACAGCAAGGCCCGTTGCTGCTGGGTATTGCGATTGTCATTTTGCTTTTAAAGCCTGCGCTGGTGCTGCTGGACAGCATGGTGCGCAACAATGCGGTTATTCCCGGTGCTACCACTTTGATACGCTGGCAAAGCCATTGGCATGTGGTGCGCCAGAGTGGCCCGTTTTTTCAAAACGACTTTGCAGGCCGCATAGCCAACCGGGTGATGAACACCGCCAACTCACTGCGCGAGAGTGTGGTAGCCACCGTGCGTGCTGTATGGTACATAGTGGTGTATGGGCTAAGCGCGCTATCGCTGATGCTGGTGTTTGACTGGCGCTTGGCCGTGTCTATGCTGTGCTGGCTGGTAGGCTATGTATTTTTCTTGCGCTATTTTGTCCCGCGCATGCGCGACCTGTCGCGCGTAAGCAGCGAGGCACGGTCCATGGTGATGGGCCGTGTGGTAGATAGCTATACCAACATCATGACCGTGAAACTGTTCTCGCGTGCACGCGATGAGGACGCCTATGTGCGCGAAGCCATTGACGACCATCGCGACAAAATTGCGGCCCACATGCGCATGACTACGCGGTTTATGTTTACGCTGAATATATTGAACGTACTGCTGCTGGTAGGCACCGCCGGCATGAGCCTGTGGCTTTGGCAGGCAGGGCAAATTACGCCTGCGGTAGTAGCCACTTGTCTGCCCTTAGTCTGGCAAATCGCCAACATGGCAGGCTGGGTCAGCTGGGAAGTATCGGGAATTTTTGAGAACGTAGGCGTAGTGCAAGAAGGCATACAAACTATTGCGGTGCCGCACACGCTGGTCGACGCACCCACAGCTACTGAATTGACAGTACCGCACGGCGACATCAAGTTTAGCCATGTCAACTTTAGCTACGGTCAAGCTGCCAGCGGCGGGCGGGCAGTGCTTCAAGATTTGAACCTGCACATCCGCGCTGGCGAGCGCGTAGGCCTGGTAGGCCGCTCGGGCGCAGGAAAGTCTACGTTAGTCAATTTACTGCTGCGCTTTTATGACGTAGAGGCTGGCAGTATAACCATAGACGGCCAAGACCTGCGCGGCTTGACACAAGAAAGCCTGCGCGCCGCTATTGGCATGGTGACGCAAGACACGTCGCTACTGCACCGCTCTATTGCCGCCAACATCCGCTACGGCCACCCCACAGCCACCGACGCGCAAGTGCAGCTGGCCGCAGAGCAGTCGCACGCCCACCAGTTCATCAACGAGCTGCGCGACTGGACAGGCCGCACCGGCTACGAGGCGCATGCGGGCGAACGCGGTGTCAAACTGTCTGGCGGCCAGCGACAACGCGTAGCCCTAGCGCGCGTGGTGCTAAAGAACGCTCCCATTTTGATATTGGACGAAGCTACCTCTGCGCTAGACAGCGAAATAGAAGCTGCGATTCAAGAGCAACTGGTCACCCTGATGCAAGGCAAAACCGTCATCGCTATTGCCCACCGCTTAAGCACCATCGCCCGTATGGACCGGCTGGTAGTGATGGACGCAGGGCGCATCGTCGAGTTTGGTACGCACGCAGAGCTGCTGGCCAGTGGTGGGCTGTATGCCAAGCTATGGCAGCGCCAGTCGGGCGGGTTTTTAGCCGAAGACCTGTCCGACAGCGTAGATGAGGCCCTAACGGTTTAATCTACGCGAGGTAGCATGTCGGTGGTGCGTTGCCCGCTAGTCAATTGCAAACTAACAAGGCACACCACCAACCATGCTGTACCTGATGCTAACCCAGCTATGACATCGCTGGCAAAATGCACTTGCAAAAATACTCTGCTAACGCCCACGCTGTACGCCAGTGCCATTGCACCGAGTACGATGGGTAAATGCCACTGCTTAGCCACCCATTGGCAGGCTAACCACGCCAACATACCGTAGGCCACTACCGCGCCAGAGCTGTGACCACTGGGAAAACTAAAACCGCTAGCTAGTCGTCCCTGAGAAACCCCGTTTTTCAATTCAAAGCGAATTGATGCACCTTCGATAGAGGATTCAAGGCCCGTAAAAGTAAGCCAAGCGCATTGACC
>JAYSWJ010000197.1:0-24988 GCA_043718065.1 Polaromonas sp. | reverse complement strand
ACAAATTTACAAATTTACAAATTTACAAATTTACAAATTTACAAATTTACAAATTTACAAATTTACAAATTTACAAATTTACAAATTTACAAACTGTGCATGAATAATGCGGCATAGTGCGCACGCAACAGATTTTTTTGTACCTTTCCCATTGTATTGCGCGGCAGCTCAGTGACAACGCAGCAATGCTTAGGGATTTTAAAATTAGCCAGCTGTGATTTAAGCGCGGAAATAATGGCGTCTGGTTTGATCGACGCGCCTGCTTTGGCAATCACCAGTGCTACCCCCACTTCGCCAAAGTCAGGGTGCGGCACACCTATCAACGCCGACTCGGCCACGCCGGGTAGTTCGTTGATGGTGCCCTCAATCTCTGCCGGGTATACGTTGTAGCCGCCACTGATAATAAGGTCTTTGCTGCGCCCCACAATATGCACATAGCCACGCTCATCTATTTTGCCGACGTCGCCAGTTTTAAAGTAGCCGTCACGGGTGAACTCTTCTGCAGTTTTTTCCGGCATGCGCCAGTAGCCTGCAAATACGTTAGGGCCTTTGACTTGCAGGCTGCCAATAGCGTTAGTTTTTAATGGCTTGTCGCCATCGTCGCAAACTCGCAGGCTCACACCGGGTAACGGAAATCCTACGGTGCTTGGTCGGCGTTCGTTCTGGTTTTTATAGCGCATATCGGCTGCGTACGGGTTGCTGGTTAGCATCACTGTCTCGCTCATACCGTACCGCTCCAAGATGGTATGGCCCGTGCTGTGCTGCCATTGCTCAAAAGTATCACTCAGCAGCGGCGCAGAACCTGCTATGAACAAGCGCATATTTTTGGCAACGTCTTTAGTTAGCGACGGTTCAGCCAGCATGCGCACGTACAGCGTAGGCACACCCATAAACACGGTGGCGCGAGGCATTGCGGCAATGGTTGTTTTAGGGTCAAACTTATTGAGCCAAATCATCTTGCTGCCATTGACCAACGCGCCATGGATAGCCACAAACAGGCCGTGCACATGAAAGATAGGTAGCGCATGGATGAGCACATCATCTTTGCGCCAGCCCCAGTAGTCTTTCAACGTCTGCGCATTGCTGCGCATATTGCCATGGCTAAGCATAGCCCCTTTGCTGCGCCCAGTGGTACCACTGGTATACAAAATAGCCGCCAAATCGCTGTCTTTACTTGTCACGCAGCTATGTTTATCAGAGCAATGCACAGCGCGTTGCAGCAGGCTACCTGTACGATCATCGTTGAGGGTAAAAACGTTTTGGGTACCGCAAGTAAAAGCAATCTTAGACACCCAGCCAAAATTTTTGCTACTGCACACCACTACTGATGGTTCGGCGTTGGTGATGAAATATTCCATCTCACTGCTTTGGTAAGCGGTGTTCAATGGCAAAAATACATAGCCTGCGCGCAATGTGGCCAAATACAACGTCATGGCTTCAACAGACTTTTCTACCTGCACGGCAATCCGTGCCCCTGCTGGTAGTTTTAACGAGGCAAGTAAATTAGCCAGCATGGCACTGGCGCGGTCTAGGTCGCGCCAACTATAATGCAAACCATTATCGGTTTCTACCGCGATGGTATCAAGGTTAGATGGGAAATTAGCCCGTAGATAGGCGTACAAATTGGCGTTAGTCATCGCAGGGTTCTTTTAAAACTGTGAGGATCTTTTTTGTAGGAAGGCGGTGATGCCTTCAACGTGCTCTGCGCTATTGGCGTAGGCAAATGCATCGTCAGCAGTGGCTAATATTACTACATTTTTCATAGCTGCTTGAGCAGTATTTACCTGGGTTTCTGGCGTATTTTGCATATAAAACTGCCTTATAGCTTGCTTATTGAGCCGCGCTGCTTGCGGGCTAAGCGCTGCTATGCGTAGCGCGGTGGCCAATGCCTCAGAGGCCACGTCAGCATCTGCTACCACACGCTGCACAAAGCCGCGTTGCTGCATTTGCGCAGCGCTGAAAGTACGGGCTTCTAGCAACATCTCGAGCACCGTAGCCTCGCCTGTGGCACGCAGCACGATAGCCAGCTCTTGCGGTGCCATGGGCATGCCCAGCTTGGCAATCGGCGCGCCAAAACTGGCTCCCTGCCCGGCAACACGAATGTCGCAGCAAGCGGCTATTTCTAGCCCGCCGCCCAGGCAGTTGCCTTCAATCTGCGCTACGATGGGCACGTTGCAGGTCAGCAGTGCGTGCAATGCGGGTGCTACATCTTGCTGATGAAAGGCGCGCAAACTGTCTTCATTGAAACGAAATTCCGGGTATTCAGAAATATCGCCACCTGCACAAAAATGCCCTGCCTCGCCCGTAATTATTAAACACCTAATCGCGCTGTAACCCTCTAGACTGCTGCTCAAGCAGCTATTTTTTTGAGAGCTACTGACAGACTCTACCATCTCACGCAATGCACGCCACATAGCACGCGTCATGGCGTTGTGCCGCGCTGGGTTGAGCAGTGTGATGGTGGCTATCTGCCCTGCGCTGTCACGGCTGACCTGCAGGTCAATCAAGCTTGGCACCCGATGCTTTAACCACAGCGGCCCAGCGCTTGATGTCAGCATTTAAAAATGCGGCAAACTGTGCAGGCGTGGAATTGGGAAAATCTGCGCCCTGGCTGGCCCACACAGCTTTCAATTCGTCACTGCCTAGCGCCTTACGAAACTCGTCAGTCGCACGTGCTTGCGCATCTGCGGGCATGCCTTTACTGCCCCAAATGCCATACCAGGTAGCCACGGTGTAGTCGGGCAAGCCCAGTTCAGCCGCGCAGGGCACGTCTGGAAAAGCCGGGTTGCGCTTAGAGCCAGACACCATCAGCGCTTTGATGCGGCCTCCTTTGATGTGGGTAGCTGATGAGCCCAGGCCATCAAACATCATGTCCACCTGTCCGGCTATCAAATCTTGCAGCGCAGGGCCTGCCCCACGGTAGGGAATGTGGGTGATAAACGTGCCCGTTTGCAGCTTAAACAATTCACCTGCTAGGTGGTGCGATGTACCGCCACCGGCAGAGCTGTAATTGAGTTTACCGGGATTCTTTTTCACAAACTCGACAAACTCTTTGAAGCTATTGGCAGGCACTTTTTTGGGATTAACCACCAGCACCTGCGGCACGATCGCGGCCAATACCAACGGCACCAAATCGCTCTCAATGTTGTAGTCCAGCTTGGGGTACATGCTGGGTGCAATAGCGTGGTGTACAGCACCCATAAAGTAGTTGTACCCGTCATTGGCTGCCTTGGCCGCAAACGACGCGCCTACGGTGCCGCCTGCACCGCCTTTGTTGTCGATGATCAGTTGCTTGCCGGTAATTTTAGAAAACTGGGCACTCAAGGGGCGCGCAAAGGCATCAGTTCCTCCGCCTGCGGGGAATGGCACCACCATGGTCACTGGCTTGGCAGGCCAGGTAGACTGGGCATAAGAGGCTATGACGGGCATAGCTGCAAGTGCTGCAGTAGTTTGCACAAAAGTGCGCCGACTAGGCATAGAAAATTGGCTCATGAAAGTCTCCTAACAATATTAAATTAACTTCTCTACATCACTCGAAACCGGTATTTTGCCTTCTGAGAGCATTTGCCGACACTTGTCTAGTCTTTTCAGATCATACAAATAATTTACCATCACACCATAGGACTGCTTGATGCCTTTGGTGCTGACATCACCCTGCCAGTTCAGCCGCTCGATACGTGCGCCGTTACCCAAATGAAAACGCGCTACAGCATCTATCGGTGCACCGTCCAGCAGCTCACCGCTTAAATAATGTGCCGCGCAGCGCAACAGCATTTGGCGAATAGGTGATTTAACGTCTAGCTGCTGCTCTCGGTCTGCAGCAGCTAAAAAGTGCTCTGCCGCTGGCGGCTCAAAACCCACTGCACGACCTAGCTCTTGGCGGGTTTTATCGTCCAAATTAGCCAGCATATGCGAGGCGTTCTTCGCCAGCCATGCGCGAAAACCAGGTATGGGTGACAGTGTGGCAAATGTTTTTAGCTGGGGAAATTCTGTTTTAAGCGTCTCCACCACATTCTTAATCAGCGAGTCACCAAAACTAACCCCACGCAAACCCGTTTGGGTGTTGCTGATGGAATAAAAAATAGCAGTGGTAGCCTTCTTCAAATCGGCCACGGCAGCAGACTCGTCCAGCAGTGGTGGAATGCTGTGCGCTATTTCGTCCAGCAATGCCACCTCTACAAAGATCAATGGTTCATCGGGAAGGCGGGGGTGAAAAAACCCGTAGCAACGTCGGTCGCTATCGAGCCGGTTTTTTAAATCAGCCCAGCTCTTAATGTCATGCACGGCTTCGTACTGAATGAGCTTTTCAATCATTGATGCGGGCGAGTCCCAGCTAATGCGACGCAACTCTAAAAATCCGATATCGAACCAGGTAGTAAACATGTACTCCATCTCGACATCCAGCGCCTGCAAGCGCTTGTCAAATCTAAGATGTGGCAGCATTTGTGCGCGCATATCTACCAAAAATCGGATACCTTCTGGGAACACGCTAAAACGCTGCAGCAATCTGCGCCGGGGTGACACGGTTGCTTTGCGCAAGCGCACCTCTGCCGCTGCCTCGTCAGCTGAGCCCACCATAGCGGCGTATTTGGCTTGCGCAGCCTTGACCACCTCAGGGTTGGCCATGAACTGCTCGCTCATCAACAGCCAGCAGTCGCGCCGCTGCTCTGGTGTGGCCTTGGCATACCAACCGGCGACACCCTGAGCGCGGCGTCCGCCTTCTACCTCACTCACGCGAGGGTCTACTATGGATTGCAGCTCTTGTAGCGTGCGGCGCAGCACGCGGGGCGATAACGCCTCTTCTTTGTGGCGCAAGGTGCCGTCCAGCCGCTCGCGGGTACTGCGGCGTTGGGCTGTTTTTGTACCGCTATCGCTTGGCTCTGGCGCCCTGCTGACGCGAAACTTGGCTGATTTGTCTAAGCCAGTGTCTACGCCAAACGCTGTTTTGCCCGCAGGGCGAAAACGCGAAACGTTACGGGCAATCCAGCTAGGTGTGCTCATGTTGCGCCCTATACGACCAATCGTGTTCGCTGTACCTGCGCTAGCTCGCGCAGCGCAGTGCGCTGGCGCGTAAGGTGGGTGCGCATGGCCGCCTCAGCGCCCTCACCGTCACGGGCCTTGAGCGCAGCAAACACGGCCATATGCTCGGCCAGGCTTTGCTCTAGCCGCCCAGGGGCATGCAGCTGCTGCAAACGGGCCAGCTTGACGATCTTGCGCAAGTCGCCAATCACCTGCGCCAACCATTTGTTGTTGGCCAGTGTAATGATGGCCTCGTGGATGGCGAAATTAGTTTCGTAATACTCGGTAATGCGCTTGGCCTTGGCATGCTTTTGCAAACGTTGGTGCAAGGTTTCCAGTGCAGCGATATCGGCGTCGCTGGCATGGTTTGCTGCCTCTAGAGCGCAGCGTCCTTCTAGCAGTGCTATCACGGGGAATATTTCATCCAAATCTTGCGCAGTCACTTCGCTCACAAAGCTACCGCGCCTGGGTTCGTGCCGCACCAAGCCCTCAGCAGCCAAAACCTTTAGCGCCTCGCGCAGTGGCGTGCGAGAAATTTGCAAGCCCTCCGCCAGCACGGGCTCGTCCATAAAAGCGCCGGGCGCTAAGGTGCCCGCAAATATACGCTCACGCAATTGCGTGGCAACTTCCATGTGCAAAGATTTTTGAACAGCATGCATGCAATAATTATCCGTAATTATGGATAATTACAAATAGTATTTATACGTAGTAGCACTAAAGGCCACTCTAAATTGCAGCTGTTTTTGTGAAAATAAATCGAGATACTTGTGAATCTAAAATGTTCTATCTTTTAGTCTGTCTGTGAGCCCAAAACCATAACCCGGCTCCACCTAAGATCATGGGCACACAAAGCCACTGCCCCATGCTCAACCCCATACTGAGTAACCCTAGGTGTGCATCGGGCTCGCGGAAATATTCAGCAATAAAACGGAAGATGCCATAGCCCACTAAAAACGCCGCCGCCACTTGACCCGGCTTACGCTCTTTGCGCGCATACAGCCAAAGCAAAATGAACAGTAGCAAGCCTTCCATCAATATCTGATAAATCTGCGACGGATGGCGTGGTGCGTCACCCGCCCCTCTAAAGACCATACCCCATGGCAGTGATGGGTCAGCAACACGGCCCCACAGCTCACCATTGATAAAGTTACCCACGCGCCCCATCATCAGCCCAGTAGGCACGCAGGGTGCCACAAAGTCGGCTACCTGCAGCAGCGGGCGCTTGCGCGAATACGCAAACCAGATCTCTGCCACCACCACGCCCAGCATGCCGCCGTGAAAGCTCATGCCGCCCTGCCAGACATAGAAAATCTCCAACGGATGCGCAAGGTAATAGCCAGGTTTATAAAACAAGCAGTAACCAATGCGCCCACCTAGTACCACGCCCATCACACCCAGAAATAAAATGTCCTCCACATCTTTACGGCTCCATGCGCCTATGCCTGTGATGGACGCAAACGGCTGGTGCTTTAACCTACGAATGCCTAAAAACATAAACAGTCCAAAAGCTGCAAGATAGGTTAAACCATACCAATGAATAGCAAGTGGGCCTAGCTGCAAGGCAATCGGGTTAATTTGGGGGTGAATAAGCATGCCCGTATTGTGCATGTAATGTCTAGTTGCTTGAAATTTAATCAACACAATGACCATCACGGCCATTCAAATAATGACAAAGGATGTACTGCTTACACTGAACTTCTCTTGCTTTGCTTTGTATGAGCAGGCCGCCACGGGGGACAGCCGTGTAGCAGTACACGCCAAGCACTAATGCGTATACGGGCCTAGAGTCTGGTTCACATGCTTTCGAACGCAAGCAAAATCGCAGGCTTAGCCCACTACAATTAACATATTCTTCAGTCACAACCTAGCTAAGCCATGGCCACCAAAATCATTCCTATCCAAAACCTGCGCTCTGCTAACATCACCGAGGGTAAGTCCCGCGCGCCCAACCGGTCTATGTACTATGGCATGGGCTACAAAGAAAGCGACTTTGGCAAGCCGATGGTAGGTGTGGCCAATGGGCACAGCACCATTACGCCGTGTAACAGTGGCTTGCAGAAGCTGGCCGACGCGGCCATTGCGGGCATCATCGAGGCGGGTGGCAACGCGCAGGTGTTTGGCACTCCGACGATCAGCGACGGCATGGCGATGGGCACCGAAGGAATGAAGTATTCGCTAGTGTCGCGTGAAGTGATCTCAGACTGCATCGAGACTTGCGTGCAAGGCCAGTGGATGGACGGCATTGTGGTCGTCGGTGGCTGCGACAAAAATATGCCCGGCGGCCTGATGGGCATGCTGCGCGCCAACGTGCCTGCCATTTACGTGTATGGCGGTACGATCTTGCCAGGCCGCTACAAAGACCAAGATTTGAACATTGTGAGTGTGTTTGAGGCCGTCGGCCAAAACGCTGCTGGCAATATGAGCGACGAAGACCTGCGCCAGATCGAAATGCGCGCAATACCAGGCACCGGCTCGTGCGGCGGTATGTACACGGCCAACACCATGTCATCTTCGTTTGAAGCACTAGGCATTTCACTGCCCTACTCGTCCACCATGGCTAACCCGCATGACGAAAAGCAGATCTCGGCCAAAGAATCGGCCAAAGTGCTGATGGAAGCGATAAAGAAAGACATCAAGCCACGCGACATCGTGACTAAAAAAGCCATTGAAAACGCCGTAGCCGTCATCATGGCCACGGGCGGCTCGACTAATGCCGTGCTGCACTTTTTGGCCATCGCGCACGCGGCGGATGTAGACTGGACGATTGACGATTTTGAGCGCATGCGCAAAAAAGTACCCGTGATTTGCGACCTCAAACCCAGCGGAAAATACTTGGCGGTAGACCTGCACAAAGCCGGCGGCATTCCCCAAGTGATGAAGACTCTGCTGGTCGCAGGACTGCTGCACGGCGACTGCATCACCATCTCGGGTCAAACCATCGCCGAGGTACTGCAAGACGTGCCTGATGTGCCGCGTGCCGACCAAGACTGCATTCGCCCTATCGACAAACCCATGTACAAAGAAGGCCACTTGGCCATCCTCAAAGGCAACCTCAGCCCCGAAGGTGCAGTGGCCAAAATCACCGGCCTGAAAAACCCCGTGATGACCGGCCCGGCCAAATGCTTTGACGACGAGCAAAGCGCGTTGAAAGCCATTTTGGACGGCAAAATCACCCACGGTGACGTGATGGTGCTGCGCTATCTAGGCCCCAAAGGCGGCCCCGGCATGCCCGAGATGCTAGCCCCTACCGGCGCGCTGATTGGTGCTGGCATGGGAGAGACAGTAGGTTTGATCACCGATGGCCGTTTTAGCGGCGGCACCTGGGGCATGGTGGTAGGCCACGTCGCACCCGAGGCGGCTGAGGGTGGCAATATCGCGTTAATCGAAAACGGCGACAGTGTCACGATTGACTCCAAGCAACTGCTGCTGCAACTGAACGTAACCGATACCGTATTGGCCACACGCCGTGCCGCTTGGAAAAAGCCAGCACCGCGTTACACACGCGGCGTGCAAGCCAAGTTTGCATTCAATGCGTCCAGTGCGTCCAAGGGCGCTGTGTTGGATCTGTACTGAATATGCTATTAATTAAATAGCTGCTTGAGCAGGTTCTACGGCCTAGAACCACTAAAACACACACAAAAAGCACCTAATTCAGCGTTTTTTAGGCCCCATACCCATAGCGTCACGGTTTTTGGCGAGGCGGTCTTTTTTGCGGTTGTCCATTTTGTCCATGGCACGTCGCTTGGTGTAGCCCGACCAGTCGGCCCATGCCCACCACACGGCAGCCAAAATGAACGGAGCGGCAAACCAATACCAATCCCCAGCCCAGTCTAGCCTGCCCACAGGGCCAATGTCCAAGAACTTCATTAACAGTACCAATAATCCCAGGTATAAAAAATACATACCGCGCTCCAGAACAATAAAAAATCAACTCAAATCCAGTTTTTAGGCTTTTTCGCCTCAAATAGGACATTTTTATAACACCACCGTTTTCCACATCATTGGCTATTCCAACGCTTTTAGAGTCCACAGTTAACCAGTGGTCAACGCTAGGCTCTAGAATTGCGTTATGTTGTGTATCAGGTGCTATGCATCTTACACCGCCTAGGTGTTTTAAAGGAAGACTATGAAACTCTCTCTCATTTCTACTGCTTTGGTAGCGGCTGCTTTAAGTGCGGTAGCAGCTCCGGCTATGGCCGATGCTGCTTTGGCTACCGCTAAAAACTGTATGGCATGCCATGCGGTAGACAAAAAGATGGTGGGTCCGTCTTATAACGACGTTTCTGCCAAATACAAAGCCGATCCTGATGCTGCTAAAAAATTGGCGGTGACCATTCAAAAAGGCAGTAAAGGCGTTTGGGGGCCTGTGCCTATGCCCGCGAACCCACAGGTCAGCGAAGCTGAAGCTGGCAAGTTGGCAGCTTGGGTAATGTCGCTAAAGTAAGCCAGCATTAATTGCGCCGAGGCTCTGCAATTAGCTCGGTAGCTATCACTTTAGCCGCGCTCTAACAATGTACGCCGCGCCTTTCAGTAGGTGTCGGCGTATTTTTTTAGCTCCCACGGGGTCACCTGGGCACTGAAAGCATCCCACTCCAAGCGTTTTAGTCGCACAAACTCATCGCAAAATGCACTGCCTACCTGCTTTGTAAGCACAGTATCTGCCTCTAGTGCATCCACAGCAGTTTTTAAGTCGCGTGGTAATTGTGCAGGCATAGCGCAGCACTTGGCGTGCTGTTCATACAAATCTACATCGCATGCCGCAGGAGGGACCATCGAATTTTCGATACCATTTAGTCCGGCTGCCAGTGTGGCGGCCAATGCAGCGTACACATTGCAAGACGGGTCAGGCAATCGCCACTCTATACGCCCCGCCACGGTGCGCACTAAACAGGTGCGGTTGTTGTCGCCATAAGCCTTCCATACTGGAGACCAGGTGGTACCAGAGGCACTGTCGCTGCTGGCCAAGCGTTTATAGCTGTTGATGGTAGGCGCGCACAGAGCGGCCAGTGCATCGGCATGGTGCAGCAATCCTGCTACAAAGCTGTAGCCTGCTGCACTAAGTTCTAAAGGGTCGGTCAGGTTGGTAAACACTGCTTTGCCCTGCGCATCAGTGATGCTCAAATGAAAATGCAAACCACTTCCGGGCGCATTGGCAAACGGCTTAGGCATGCAGCTAAAGGTCATGCCATGCTGCAAGGCCACAGCATGGGCCGTCATTTTGAACAGCATGTAGCGGTCAGCAGCGGCCAGCGCATCATCAAACTTGTAGTTGATTTCGTACTGACCACAGGCGTCTT
This sequence comes from Polaromonas sp., assembly GCA_043718065.1. Classification (GTDB taxonomy): domain Bacteria; phylum Pseudomonadota; class Gammaproteobacteria; order Burkholderiales; family Burkholderiaceae_C; genus JAAFIP01. Next base: position 14,672 of record JAYSWJ010000197.1, on the reverse strand, counting down.
CATGGTCAATTTGTTGCAGCTCGAAACCCAACGCAGTGAGAGCTTTGCGCATGTCATCCAAAAAACCTTGGTTGCGATAAATGGCTTTCAGATCATAAGAAGGCTTGTCAAGCTGGTCGGCTGCGTCGGCATGACTCCACTGGCCCGAGGCATCTTGCCTAAGCAAAAAAAACTCAGGCTCAATACCAACCCATAATGTCCAACCTTTAGCCTGCAAGCGCTGTAATTGCTTTTTGAGCACCTGGCGCGAGCACGTAGTCAGCGGTTCGCCTCCAGCATAGCCATCGCAGACCGCATGCGCTACGCCGGGCATAAAGGGCAGTGGCTGTAGCTTGCCTGTTTGCACCCGGCCATAGTATTCGCTGTGTTTACCATAACGCCCTAGTCCCGTGCCCCAAATGCTGGGCCCCGCAAAGCCAGCTCCAGTAGTAATCCATTCTTGCAAGTTAGCCAACGGCACCAGCTTACCTTTGGCTACACCATGGATATCAGCAAACTGAGTTAGCACGCTGTGAATGCCCTGAGCACTTAAAGTCTCTATCGTTTGGCTCACCGTCTGTTCATTGGTCATGCGCGTGGTCTCATTTTTTTACACGGGGCTGTCAATGCGAATCCAGGTGGTTTTGGTTTCAGTATATTTATCAAATGCATGCAGCGATTTGTCGCGCCCTACACCGCTTTGTTTGTAGCCGCCAAACGGCACCGTAATATCATCTTCATCATACTGGTTGACATGTACCGTACCAGCACGCAGCGCACGCGCTACGCCATGCGCTTTGTTCAGGTCGGCGGTCCACACACCCGCTTGTAGACCATATACGCTGTCATTGGCTTGGCGCACTGCATCGGCTGCATCAGTAAACGTGAGCACCGAGAGTACAGGGCCAAATATTTCTTCACGCGCAATTTTCATATGAGGCGCCACACCGTCAAAAATAGTCGGCTCCACATAGCAGCCCCCGGTTGCCTGTAGCGCCTGCTGGCCACCTGCTATCAACTGAGCACCTTCGCTTTTGCCGCTTTCTATATAACGCATGATGCTGCTCAGCTGAGTTTGGTCGACTATGGCACCCATGGTGGTGGTGGACTCTAGCGGGTTAGCAGGCATGTAGTTGGGCACTAAAGCCAGTGCTTTTTCTAAAAACCGGTCTTTAATACTTGCCTCTACATACAGGCGCGAAGGCGCATTGCAGCTCTCACCCTGGTTAAAAAATATGCTGCCAATTGCGGCTTCCACTGCTTTGTCTAAATTCAGACAATCTGCAAACACAATGTTGGGCGATTTACCACCTAGCTCGGTCCAAGCGCGCTTTAAATTGCTTTGCCCAGCCATAATATGAATTTGCTTACCAACAGGGGTAGAACCGGTAAAGGCAATGCAATCTACATCCATGTGCAAAGCCAATGGTGAACCAACCTCGACACCAAAACCAGTCACTACATTAAACACGCCAGCAGGTAGCCCAGCTTCTAGAGCAAGTTCGGCCATGCGCAAAGCGGTTAGGGAAGATTTCTCGCTCGGTTTAAGCACCACACAATTGCCTGCCGCCAATGCGGGTGCAATTTTCCACGCTGCCATGATCATCGGGTAGTTCCACGGCACGATCACGCCTACTACGCCTACAGGTTCGCGGGTTATCAACGCCAGCGCAGTGTCTGCAGTAGGGGCAATTTCATCGTAAATTTTGTCCACCGCTTCACCATACCAACGAATACAGTTGGCCGCGCTGTTCACATCTACCACTTTGGCATAGCGAATAGGTTTGCCCATGTCCAGCGTTTCGGTCAGGGCCAATTCGTCAGCATGTGCAAGCAACAAATCCGCAAACTTAATCATCGTGCGTTTGCGCTGCGCAGGAGACAGCCCACGCCATCTTTTGTCGACGAACGCTTTGCGCGCAGCCATTACCGCTGCATCTATATCAGTTGCGCTGCATCGCGCTACTTGCGTCAGCACACGTCCATCTACAGGTGAGATGCAATCAAACACTGCACCACTGTGAGCGCTAACGCGCTGACCGTCAATAAGTGCACGGCCATCGAATTTTAAATTTTGAATATCAGCCATTGTGGTCATCATGCTCTCAATAGATTGGTCTTGCTAAGCCAAATTGGCATCATCGGCAGCGTCAAACACAAACGGGGTGACAACACTGTCAACCCCGCTTGTATGTTTATAAAGTAGGCTACAAAATAGCAGTACTTTACGCTGTTAGTTTAGCCTATTAGAAAGATACAACGATAGATGTACCCAGCAACAAGTTGGTCTTTTTATAGCTTCCATCAAGGCGCTGGAACACGGCGCCGTTTGCACCGTCCATCCTAACTTCAGTTTTTAAAGTTGTGCTTGGGTTAAACAAATAGTTCATGCCCACAGACAAGGCATAACGGTTGACACCTTTATCTGGATCTGGCTGAAACCAAGTGTTGGTTCCAGCGCCATCATCTTCCCATGCTGGGCCGAATCCGTTACGGCCGTCAACTCCCGCACCGCCAAACGTACCGCCGCCATTTTTAGAGTTACTGATGAAATCGTAGCGTGCAACCAATTGCGCCCGTGGCGTAACTTTATACCCTACCAAGCCTGAAACACCCACCCATTTGGCATCACCGCCGTTAAAGGATTTAGCTTTGTGACGACCTGCAGCAATTTGACCTTGGACTGTCAAGTCGCCGCGAGTATAGTAAGCGTCAACCTCGAACATATCAAAGCGCCCTGGCGTCGTGGCCTTGTCTGCGAACGAATGTCCGCCCCAAAATCCCACGCCAGTAAATTCATTTACAGCGTAATCAATACGGTAAACCAGCGCGGGCTTCTTGTCATCGGCATCGCGTGCAGCTTGGTTCACGTTGCCTACTAAAAATTTGCTAGTCCATGGGCCACGCACTAGTTCAACACCTGCGCCAGTGTAATAAGTAAGCGCTGTATAGTCGAACAACAGGTTGTGCGTAACCAAAGGATTCAGGTTGGCAGCCGTCAATTCATAGCCCGACCAGTCAGGTATTTGACCAGCAATCAACCTGGTTTTTTCATCACCCAATGGCACAGACACCGAGGCCTCGTGCACGATAGATCCCGCGCGATATGCTGAACCTGCGGATTTGTGCGGCATTAATGTCAAACGCCATTTGTTGCCGCCAGTGGTCTCTTTTTGAAAGTCCAGCATCGCCGTACCAAAAGAACTGTTGTCAAATGTGTAGGCATCTAAGCCTGGTAAACCATTGGCACTGGGTCCTGAAGCGCCGTCAAAATTATTCAAAAAAGTAAACCCGGAGCGTGCTTGGCTAGAGCTGTAAATGTAAGTTGGGTCAATCACCCCGCTGATTTTTAAACCTTTAAAACCCGCAGCATCAAAAGCATCTTCAGTAGATTCTGCTTTAATTTTGACTCGATTAAATTCTTGCGGGTCAACCGCGCCCGCATTAGTAGCTGGCGCAGCAGATGCTGGTGCTGCGGCAGGTGCCGTATCTATCTTTTGCGTCAAGATTTGAATTTGTTTCTTCAGCAATTCCAACTCTTGCTTAAGTTCCGCATTGGTTTGCGCATGGGCGTTGTGCACCATGGGAAATGCAGCCGCAACTGCTAAGGCCAAAATCGATAGTTTATTTTTCATAGAAGCTCCAAAAAAATCAATCCGTTTTAAGCACCCGTGCCGCGAAATGCAGCAGACATCTCACGTGCTCGTTTGCGTTCTGTGCGCGCAATCCAAATACTGGCCAGCACCACACCCAAGCTAACGACCAGTACCGTAAGCGTAGCTATCGTATTCACACTAGGGCTGAGGCCCAGCCTAGCGCGGCTAAAAATCACAATCGGCATGGTTGTAGACCCGGGGCCAGACAAAAATGCGGACAACACCACATCATCTAAAGACAGCGTAAATGTGAGCAACCAAGCAGACCCTAAAGCCTGTGAAATCAATGGCAGCGTAATTAAAAAGAACACTTGCCACGGACGGCAACCCAAGTCTTGCGCGGCCTCTTCAAGTTGTGGGCTCATCTCTTGCAGACGTGATTGCACCACCACCGTGGCATAGGCCATGCCCAGCAAGGTATGCCCCAACCAGATGGTCATCATGCCGCGCTCAGGAAAGCCAAACGCGCGCTGTACTGATACCAGCATGAGCAATAAAGACAAACCAATAATCACTTCGGGCATAACCAAAGGTGAATTCACCATGCCCGCAAACAATGTGCGTCCAGGAAATCGTTTAAACCGATTTAATGCCAGTGCAGCCAGCGTGCCTAGTACTACGGAGGCACACGCCGTTAGGAACGCTATTTGTAGAGAGCGCTTAAAACCCAAAATAATTTCAGTATCTTTAGACAATGCTTCATACCAGCGCAGCGACCAGCCGCCCCAGTTAGTGACCATAGGACTTGCGTTAAAGCTCAGCACGATCAAAGTCAAAATAGGCAAGTAAAGAAAAACAAATACTGCCGTCATCCATGCCTTGGAGGTCAGTTTCCCACCGTTGAATCGTCCCGCATTGAACATCATGCGTGCCCCCCGTTGGTGTTTTCGGCTTGGTACTTGTTAAACCAAGCCAGCGGAACAATAATCAGCAGTACCATCACCACAGCCACTGTGGCGGCCATGGGCCAATCGTTATTGCTGAAAAATTCATCCCACAGCACGCGACCAATCATCAAGGTTTGCGGTCCGCCCAGCAATTCAGGAATCACAAATTCGCCTACGCATGGAATAAACACCAGCATGGAACCTGCAATGATGCCGCTCTTAGACAACGGCACGGTAATACGCCAAAATGCTTGCCACGATGTTGCGCCTAGATCGAGCGCCGCTTCCAGCAAACGCAAATCCATTTTGACCAAGTTGGCATACAACGGCAAAATCATAAATGGCAAATAGGTGTAGACCATGCCCAGCACCAAAGAGAACGGCGTGTTCATCATTTTCAATGGCTCAGAGATCAATCCTGCACCCATCGCAATGTTGTTAAAAACACCGTTGTCGGCCAGCAGCATCTTCCACGCATACACACGCAACAAAAACGAAGTCCAAAAGGGTAGCATGACCAACATCAAAAGCGCAGGCCGCTTCTCTGGTGCGCTACGCGCAATAAAGTAGGCAAACGGGTAGGCTATAAATAAACAAATTACTGTTGTGATGGCCGCAAACTTGAGCGAGCTAAGGTAGGTGCGGAAGTACAAGTCATCTTGCGCAACATAAATATAATTTCCCAACTTAATTTTGAGCTGCAGCACGCCCTCAGTCCACGAAAAAAGCTCTTTAAAAACCACATTGTCCATTTCGGACACGCTGATTTTAAAAACGATCAGAAAAGGAAATAGGAAAAAAGAGAGCAAAAATAGCAGCGGAATACCGATCACCAGCTTACGGCCCCAAGCGCCCGTAAATCTTTCATACATCGACGGTGAAGATAAAACAAGCGCAGCCATCGTTATTTACCGGGTCAGCACAACTACATCGCTACCGCACCACCACACATAGACCTTGTCACCCCAAGTCAAGGCGCTAGCCTCGTGGCGCGCGGCATTGGTTTGTGTAACTTTTACAACTGTGCTGCTGCCATTAATTAACACATGGTAAGTAGTTAAGCTGCCCAGATAAGCCAAGTCTTTGATAACGCCCTGCACCACGTTAAAGCCCACTTGTGCTGGCGACTCTCTGTCTTCGTCTTTTGGGGGCGTGGTTTGAATGGTAATTTTTTCAGGTCGTACTGCGACGTGCACGGGCATACCGCTGGTACCGGTGATGCCATGGTTAATGTAGTGCTGGCATTCTGGTGTGGAAATCACAACGTGATCGGGCTCGTCTACCGTCACCGTACCTTTGAAAAGATTGACACTGCCGATAAAATCCGCCACAAAGCGGCAATTAGGCGTTTCATAAACCTCAGCAGGGCGGCCAATTTGCAAAATCTTGCCCTCACTCATCACACCAATTCGCGTGGCCATGGTCATAGCCTCCTCTTGGTCGTGGGTCACCATCACGCAAGTTACGCCTACTTTCTCAATAATGTCTACGAGCTCTAGCTGGGTTCGCTCGCGCAACTTAGCATCGAGAGCACCCAAGGGTTCGTCAAGAAGCAGCAACTGAGGACGCTTGGCCAAACTGCGTGCTAACGCTACACGCTGTTGCTGGCCTCCAGATAGTTGGTATGGTTTACGCTTAGCGTAAGCTTTAAGCTGAACCAAATCCAGCATTTGGTCTACCCTTGTTTGAATTTCATCCTTAGGCATCTTGTCGCGGCGCAGACCAAAAGCAATGTTGTCCCACACACTGAGGTGCGGAAACAAAGCATAGCTTTGGAACATCATGTTGATAGGTCGCTCATAGGGAGCTAGCGCCACAATATCATTGCCTGCGAGCACTATTTGTCCAGAGGTTGGCTTGTCAAAGCCAGCCAGCATCCGCAGAAGCGTTGACTTACCACAACCCGACGATCCCAATAAAGCGAAAATTTCACCTTGCGCGATGTCTAAGGACACGTCGTCTACCGCAAAGACGTCGCCAAACTGTTTGACAACACGTTTAATTTGCAAAAAAGGAACTGCACTTTGCTTTCCTGGGAAAGCCGGGGTATTTACATCAGTTGCCACCGGGATACCTCTTATTGTTATATTTTTCTGGCTGAATCAAAGACCCGTTTTAAACGCTGTATAAGCCCGTGTCACTTGACGACGGATGTCGTTATTAATAGCTTTGGGCGGCTGCATGTTGGCCATATCAGTTGCTGATGGGAACACCGTTGGGTTTTGCGCCATCTCCGGTTTGATAAACTTGCGCGACTCTTTGTTGGGGTTGGCGTAGAAAACTTTGTTGGTAATAGCAGCATGCACTTCGGGACGCATGATGTAGTTCATGAACAAGTGAGCATTTTTGGGATGCGGTGCATCTACTGGAACTGCCATCATGTCAAAAAATAGAATGCCGCCGTTTTTAGGAATAAGCGCCACGATGTCTTGGCCAGTTTTACCGTCTAACGCACGTTTGCGCGCGATATTAATGTCACCTGACCAGCCTAGTGCCAAGCAGATAGAACCACCTGCCATGTCATTGATATAGCCAGACGAACTGAACAGCGTAACGTAAGGGCGTATCGACTTTAAGATCGCGCTTGCTTCGGTGTAGTCTGCTGCATTTTTACTGAACGGGTCTTTGCCTAAAAAATGCAATGCTGCGGGCAGCACCTCGGTAGCGCTATCTAAAACTGAGACACCACAACTTTTGAGTTTGCTGACGTATTTGGGGTTAAAGAACAGCTCCCATACGTTTGCGGGCATGGGCTCTGCACCCAAAGCTGCTTTTACTTTGGCTGTATTGATACCAATCGTTGTGTAACCCCATAGCCAATTAACAAGAAATTGATTGCCCGGGTCTAAGCTGGCTATTTGATTTTGTACCTCAGGGTCTAGATTTTTCAAATTAGGCAGCTGATCTTTGTCTAATTTGCGCAGCAGCCCGCCATCCATTTGTAGCCTAGCCCAATTTGACGAAGGCACCACAATGTCATAACCTGTTTTGCCTGCAACCAGCTTGGCGTGAACAATTTCGTTATTATCAAAAGTGTCATAGCGCACCTTGATACCAGTTTCTTTTTCAAAGTTTTGGATCGTGTCCTCTGCGATGTAATCTGACCAGTTATAAATATTGAGGACTTTTTCCTCTTGCGCTACTGCCAAGCTGGCTGATAAACCAAGCAAGGTCGCCAGTACAAAACGCCCTAAGCGTTTGCGCATTAATTTATTAGCGAATTGATTATCCAATTTGAAACTCCTGAAAAGTTGATCGAAACACAGTAACAATTAATGCTACCCAATAAATCTAAGCTTCTCAATGCTAGCAATCCCTATGCCAGCCAGCCGTTCTTTTTAACTTCGTCATGGGTTAGGTCGAGGCATCGCAATATCAGCGCTACCATTTCGTCGATTTGCGCATGCGTAATGATGAGTGGCGGGGAAATAATCATGCGGTCACCTACAGCACGCATGATGAGCCCGTTATTAAAGCAATGGCCACGACAGATCATTCCGACGCCGTGGCTTGGGTCAAAGCGTTCACGCCGTGCTTTTTTTTTCACCAGTACCAAGCCTGCAACCAATCCGCAGGTCTCTGCAAGCCCTACTAATGGATGGTCGTTAATTTCTAGGTATTTTTTTTCTAAATAAGGCGCTAGATCGTTGCGCACGCGCTGCGGCAACTGTTCTTTTTCCATAATGGCCACGTTTGCCAGCGCGACTGCGCAGGCTACAGGATGCCCACTGTAGGTATAGCCGTGGTTAAACTCGCCGCCCTGTTCAATCAACACCTTGGCGACGCGGTTGCCCACCATGACGCCGCCTAGAGGTATATAGCCGCTAGTGATAGCTTTAGCAAAAGTCACTAAATCGGGTTTATAGCCAAACTTTTCGTAGCCGAACCAGTGGCCTAACCGCCCAAAAGCACAAATCACTTCGTCGCTAATAAGCAATATGCCGTACTTGTCGACAATCCGCTGGATTTCTGGCCAGTAGGTGTCTGGCGGGATAATCACACCTCCTGCACCTTGTAGTGGCTCTGCTATAAATGCTGCCACTTTATCTTGGCCTATTTCTAAAATTTTGGCTTCAAGCCAACCTGCAGCACGCAACCCGAATTCATCTAAAGATTCGCCTGGCAAGCCGTTTTCAAAATGGTAGGGTTGCTCAATGTGGGTGATGTTGGGAATAGGCAAATCACCTTGCGCGTGCATACCACTCATGCCTCCTAGCGATGCCCCGGCCATGGTGCTGCCGTGGTAGGCATTAATACGACCAATGATTACTTTGCGTTGAGGTTGCCCCAACAGATCCCAGTACCTGCGCACCATGCGTACATTGGAATCGTTGCTCTCGCTGCCGCTAGAGGAATAAAAGACGTGCTGGAAACTTCTATCGCCTACGTTAGGGGCTAAGGATGCCAGTTTGGCTGACAGCTGGACTGCAGGCACATTGGTAGTTTGAAAAAAGCTGTTGTAGTAGGGCAGCGTCATCATCTGATGGTGTGCTGCATCGGCCAGTTCTTTGCGGCCGTAACCTACGTTCACGCACCATAATCCGCTCATCGCATCTAGCATACGAGCGCCTTCAGAATCCCACACATAGATGCCCTCAGCCTTCGTGATGACACGGGCACCTTTGCTGGAGAGTTGTTTGAAATCAGTAAATGGATGCAGAAAATGAGCGCTGTCCAACGCTTGGATCATGGCGGTATCGACTACGGTGTTCATGGTACTGCTTTCAATAGAAATAGAGCGGGAATTTTTGCTTTAGATGCTGGCCAAAGTAAGCCTGGTACGCTTACACATGCAGCAGCAAATGTTCTCGCTCCCAAGGTGATATGACCTTCATAAACTCATCAAACTCAAGTTCTTTAATTTCTGAATACACAGTAATAAATTCTTTACCTAAAACTTCGTGCAAATCAGATTCCTTGCGCAACCAATCCAGCGCTTCACCCAAACTGCGAGGCAATGAATAAGGCGCTAAATAAGCGTCCCCTTTCATTTCTGCTTTTGGTTTAATTTTGTTTTTCAAACCCAAGTAGCCGCACGCTAGGGTCATTGCCAGTGCCACGTAAGGGTTAGCATCGGCACCAATCACACGGTTTTCTACACGCCTCGCTTCTGGGGTAGAAATTGGTGAGCGGATGCCTACTGTGCGGTTGTCATAGCCCCACTCAATGTTGATGGGCGCTGCGCTGTTGCGCGACAAGCGACGGTAGCTGTTAACGTAGGGGGCCACCAGCACCATCGCTGCTGGTATATAGCGCTGTAATCCGCCGATGTAGTGCATAAAAGACTCTGATGGAGTGCCGTCCTCGTTGCTGAAGATATTTTTGCCTGTGGCTTTGCTCAATATGCTTTGGTGAACATGCATAGCGCTACCAGGCTCGCCGGCGATAGGCTTGGCCATGAAGGTGGCGTACATGTTGTGGCGCAATGCAGCTTCGCGCACGGTACGCTTGAAGAAGAAAACTTCATCTGCTAAACCCAAAGGTTCAGCATGGAAAAAGTTAATCTCCATCTGCCCCGCACCTACCTCGTGAATCAACGTGTCAACGTTGAGCTCCATCTTTTCGCAGTAGTCGTAAATTTCTTCAAACAGCGGATCAAATTCGTTTACCGCGTCAATACTGTAGGCTTGGCGCGATGTTTCTGCACGGCCGCTGCGTCCGATGGGCGCTTTAAGCAAAGTATTGGGATCGGTGTTGCGAGCAGTTAGGTAGAACTCTAGCTCTGGAGCTACGATGGGTTGCAAGCCTTCGGCAGCAAACAAATCGCACACCCGACGCAACACCGAGCGTGGCGCAAACGGAACCAAGTTGCCCGCATGGTCAAAACAGTCATGAATCACCTGCGCGGTGGGGTCAGTAGCCCAAGGCACGATACGAACGGTAGATGGATCGGGCCGCAACTGCATGTCTTTGTCAGTAGGGTCGATGACATCGTAGTAGCTGCCGCTCTCAGGAAACTCTCCTGTCACGCCCATGGCCACAATAGCCTCGGGTAGGCGCATACCGCGATCTTCGGTAAATTTGGCGCGAGGCAAAATTTTGCCGCGCGCTACACCAGTTAAGTCGGGCACAAGGCACTCGACTTCGGTGACGCGACGCTCATTGAGCCATTGCTCAAGTTCATTAAAAGTGGTTGCTTTTTTATCGTACATAGTTTCCTTACCGCTGCGGTTAGCAGCGTATAGTTATGCGGTAGCTCTGCCCCGCTTGCGTGCACGGCACGCGTCCCCAAATGCGGTAAAAATGGCCGCATAAAAAGGCGTTTCCCAAAACTTCCACTCAGGATGCCACTGCATGGCGTAGGCAAATGAGTGTGCTTGTGCAACCTCAAACGCCTCGACTAAGCCGTCTGGACCATGGGCAATAGCACGCAAGCCCTGTGCCAGTCTGGCGATACCTTGTCCGTGCAACGAGTTAACTTGAGCCGAAGTGGCACCGGCCCACTGGTGCAAAACGCTGCCCGGCTCGAACTGCACAGCATGGCTAGGAGCGTATTGCACATCATAGGACTGATCGGCCCTCTCGCGGTGGTCTTGCAAGCCAGGTACATGGTGCACACGTTGGTGCAAGCTGCCCCCCATGGCTACGTTAATCTCTTGAAACCCTCGACAAATACCCAGCAGTGGTATTTGCTGCTCTACGCAGGCCCTTACCAATGCAAGTGTCAACTCATCACGGTCCGGGTCTAGCGGCAAACTCGTATCAGCTACTTCTTCGCCAAAATGCGAAGGGTGCACATTGGATGGAGAACCAGTCAACATCACACCATCCACCAAACCAAGCAGTTCGTCGATTTGCCCTGCATCGCACAGCGGAAAAATCACCGGCTGCGCACCAGCACCTTGTTTAACGGCGCGGGCATATTTGTCACCAAGTATTAAAAAAGGTAATTGACGCTCTGCATTGCCCAGCAGCCGATGGTCGGCGGGTAACCATACCATGCTGGGTAGAAGACTCATAGGCTTGCCTTGTTGTAATTTTTTTGCGTCATAAAACTATTGTGTCAGAGTAATTGGTTCGCCATAAGAGCCAGTTGAATAAAGTCTATGGTTCCACTTTACACTAGAGGTCATTTAGCTTGTTTAAACCCTATTAACATGTTGTCAGAATTTTTACTGGCCGAGATGGCACGCATTGGTCTTAAGGACAAACTTCCCCTGCACCGCCAGCTTTATGAGGCATTGCGCCGCGCTGTCTTGGACGGTAAGCTTACTGCGGGTGACCGATTGCAATCCAGCAGAGAACTAACCCAAGACCTAGGTTTGTCGCGTAACACGGTTGTGGCAGCACTGAGCCAGCTTAGCGTAGAAGGTTATTTGGTCAGTCACGTGGGCAGTGGTACTTTTGTCAACGACAACGTACCCGTAGCATCGCCGCTAAGCCATCTGCCTAAGCCACTTCCTACAGCGCAACTTTCTCGCAGAGGCCAAGTGCTGGCCACTACATTTTGCGCCACTCAGCTAGAGGTCCAGCCTTTTTGCACCCATGTGGCCGACTTCAGCGGTTTTCCTATTGCACTGTGGCAGCGATTACAAAACAAGCATTGGCGCATTGCCTATGCTGAAATGCTGGATTACAGCGACACTGGCGGCTACGCACCGCTGCGCCGGGCGTTAACCGACTATTTGCGCGTATCACGCAGTGTGCCGCTGGATGTAGACCAGGTCATTATTACCAGTGGAACCCAGCAATCGCTTGAGTTGTGCGCCCACCTGCTGGCAGACCATGGTGATACTGTGTGGATAGAAGATCCTGCCTATTGGGGTGCCGTCAAAGCTTTTTCGGCCACAGGCTTGCACTTGCACCCTGTGGCGGTAGACCATTCCGGTATTGCGCCACAAGCGGCAGACGCAGCGCATCCACCGCGCATGATTTATGTAACCCCTTCGCACCAGTACCCCACGGGCGCGGTGATGTCGCTGGCGCGGCGGCATCAAATTTTGTCACTGGCCAAAGAACATAAAGCTTGGTTGCTAGAGGATGACTATGACAGCGAGTTTCGCTTTAGCGGCCCGCCTATTTCATCTTTAGCAGGGCTAGATTCTGACGCAAGGGTGCTGTATATGGGCTCGTTTTCTAAGGTGCTGTACCCTGGCCTCAAATTGGGCTACTTGGTGGTGCCCAAAGAATTGGTAGCACCGTTTAAGCAAGCCCACTATGACCTTAACCGGCCCGGCCAACTACCCCTGCAAGCTGCGCTAGCGGAATTTATCGAAATGGGCCATTTCGCCAGCGCGCTGCGCAAAGCGCGCCTGCGCTACGCGCAGCGGCGCAGTTGTTTGCTAGAAGCGCTACGACCTTGCTTGGGCAGCCTAGCGCAGATTAGTGGCGCTGAGCAGGGCTTGCACCTGTGCTTGCGGCTGCCGGTTCAGGTGAACGACGTAGCGCTGGCCCAGCGGATTGGGCAACTAGGCCTCACCGTGCGCGCGCTGTCGGCTTATTGTTTGGGCCGCAAGGATGCCAAAGGTTTGGTCATTGGCTATGGCTATGCTCCTTTGATCGACATTGCCCGCTGCGGCCCTATATTAGCCAAGGTAATTGCTGCAGAGCTGGCGACGTTAGACCACATTTAAACGCTTTGCGCAGGCCAGCTTTGTGCAAGCTCAACTCGCAAACCTACAGCTTATCCCGCAGCTGGTGAAACAGCATGCCCAGCACCAAACTCGGCATGCGCAGCAGCGCCCCGCCCGGAAACTTGCGGTGCTGCAGGCGGGCAAACACATCAAAACGCTCAGCCTGCCCGGCGATAGCTTGGGCCGCCAAACGGCCGGCCAAGCCTGTTAGCGCCACACCGTGCCCACTAAAACCTTGCAAGTAATACAGGTTGTCCGCCAAACGGCCAAAGTCGGGCGCGCGGTTCATGCTGATGTCTACAAAACCTCCCCACACATAGTCAATCGCTGTGTTTTGCAACTGAGGAAACACTTGGCGCATGCGCGCTGCCATCACTTGCTCTAGATTAGCTGGGGTCATAGCGCTGTAGCTAACCTTGCCGCCAAACAGCATGCGGTGGTCGGCGCTAAAGCGAAAGTAGTCCAAAATAAAGTTGTTGTCACATACAGCGGCGTTGTGGGGGATTAAGCTTTTGCACAGCTGTGGGTCCAGCGGGGCCGTAGCCACCATGTAGGTGCCCACCGGCATGATGCGCGGCGCAATTTCTGGTGCCACACGCGGGCCATATTCGCCCAGCATGCAGTTACCAGCTAGCACACCAAAGCTGGCATGCACCACACCGCGCGCAGTGTGCGCCTGCACTTGGGCACTGCGCCGTATATCCACCACAGGCGAATGCTCAAAAATTTGCACCCCCAATGCACGCGCGGCACGCGCTAAACCCAGACCATACTTAAGTGGATGCAGGTGGCCTGATACGCTTTCATAAGCTGCAGCGCAGTAGTGCGGGCTTTGGATATAGCGCTGTGTGTCAGCGCCTTGGGCAAAGTCGCACTCTAAACCGTAATGGTCTTTTTGTTCTTGCATGCTACGCTCTAGCGCGCGGGCTTTGCGTGGCGAGTCGGCCACGTACAAATAGCCCTTGGTCCAGTCGCAGTCGATGTCGTACTGCACTGTACGCTGGTAAATCATGCCAATGGCTTCGAGCGACATGTCCCATGCTAAGCGGGCATCAGCTTTGCCCAGCTGCTGCTCAAACGGTTCTTGACCGCTGGCAAAGCCCACGATGGCTTGGCCGCCGTTGCGTCCCGAGGCACCGCTGCAAATGCGGTCAGCCTCTAGCACGGCCACGCTGTAGCCGCGCTGGGCCAGCTCTATGGCCGCTGACAACCCCGCAAAGCCCGCGCCCACCACCACCACGTCCACATGCACATCGCCCTGCAGAGGGGCCAGGCCTGCATCGCGCTGCGCACTGGCTTCGTAGTAGCTTTTTTGGTTCAGCTGGGTGTCTGACTGCAATAGCATGGCGCGTTTGCCTCTGGGTAAATGGGTACAGAACTGGGCTGGCAGCTAGACTAGCTTGGCCACTTGGCCACACAGGTACGTCCACACAAATGTTGCCGCAGCATTGGTGGTGAGTTCGGCATGGTCATACGCAGGGGCCACTTCCATGCAGTCCATGCCCACCATGTTGAGCGGGGCCAGTTCTTCTAAAAAGGTCAGCACCTGCGAGCTGCTCATGCCACCCGGCTCCGGC
>JAYSWJ010000196.1:0-25049 GCA_043718065.1 Polaromonas sp. | reverse complement strand
CAGCGCTGTACACTTCGCCTTTTTTAACGCGGGCGCGTGGTGCAGCTTCTTTAATGCTGACCTTGATTACATCGCCTACGGATGCGTAGCGGCGCTTAGAGCCACCAAGCACCTTGATGCACAGCACGGATTTAGCGCCCGTGTTGTCGGCGACATCGAGTCGAGATTCTGTTTGGATCATTTCAAATCTTCCCAACTTATTTCTGGAGGCAAAATGCAGCCAGAAGCAGTCTTGGGCCCGTCGCTACAGAAGTGAACCGTTAAATTCAATCCCGTCACGTTTGGGCGGATATGCGCAATTAGCGAATGCTTTTTTGCGCGAAGCCTTTGATTATGCCAGAGATTTGAGCCGTGTGTCAAATATTTGCAGTTCAAGATTTAATAGATTTAGTTTTTAGCCCCTAAAAATTGAGCCCTAAGCCGCTCTGACTCAATTAACAGCCGATTCAATGCGCTGTGAATGAGGCTTAAACGTAAGCTTGCAGCAACTTTGCGGCAATAACGTGCATATTTTCGACTTACTGGTATGGTACGGTTGTTGCAATGCAGCACATCGATCACCACCAGCTCATTTTCTATGACCCAAAAATCTAAAACTGTCAGCTTAGCCCTGCAGGGCGGCGGCTCGCATGGCGCCTTCACTTGGGGCGTGCTGGATGCACTTCTGGACGATGGGCGTTTAGAGATTGACGGCATTAGTGGGGCCAGCGCAGGCGCTATGAATGCTGTGGCGCTGGGCCAAGGCTTTGCCACAGCCAAAAAAGATAACAAAGGCACCAAACCCGACCCGCGCGAGGCCGCCCGCGAGGCGCTGGATGGTTTTTGGAACGCTGTCGTTAGCATGGGCGCTGCCAGCAGCTTGCAGCGCACCATTGTGGACGCGTGGATGGGCGGCTGGAAGATCGCCGCGCCTGCAATGCAAAGCAGCTTGTCCCCCTCCCAAATCAACCCGCTGGACATCAACCCGCTGCGCAATTTGGTGGAAAAACAGTTTGATTTTGACCGTATTGGCAAACTGGCCGAGCCGCGTATTTTTATATCGGCCACGCATGTCAATACCGGCAAGGCGGAGATTTTCAGCGGCAAGCGGTTGACGGCAGCCTCGCTGATGGCGTCGGCTTGTTTGCCCATGATGTTTCGCGCGGTAGAAATTGAGGGCGAGCACTATTGGGATGGCGGCTATTCAGGCAACCCGGCGCTGCACCCGCTGATTTACCGCTGCCATGCCACCGATGTGGTGCTGGTACAAATTAACCCTCTGGAGCGCAACGCAGCGCCCACTGATGCGGCTGACATCATGGATCGCATCAGCGAGCTGACGTTTAACGCCAGCTTGCTGTCGCAAATGCGCTCGATTGACTTTGTCAACCGCATGCTGGAGCGCGGTAATTTGGACGCCAACCGTTACCGCAAGGTGCTGCTGCACCGCATTGACGGCGGCGAGGCGCTAGAGGCCTATCCGGCGTCTAGCAAAGCGTCTGCCGACGGCACGATGATTCAAAAACTGCGCCAGCTGGGTAATGACTGCGCGCAAGCATGGCTGAAAAAGCGCTTTGCCCACGTAGGCGAGCGCAGTACGGTAGACATTGCCCGCGACTATTTGGACGATATGCGTATGGGCAGCTTAGGCGACTAGCTTGTAGCCAGCTGTGCGCTGGTGTGAATTGCCCCGTTTACCTCGCTGAGGCTCTTTTTTATAGTGATTTAGGCTTGTAACCCAAGTAAAACCTGCTCAAGCAGCTATGAAATAAATAGCGATTGAGCAGCCTGCGCATCGCACTGCGCCACCGCTGCACGCGCTGCGCTAAAGTGCCCGCAGCCGATAAACGGCGCAGGCGGGCGCAGAGCAGACAACGGCGACGGGTGATTGGCCATCAACACAATATGCCGCTTATCTGGTGGGCGCTGCTGGTTGTGCGCGGCAATCAAATCTTGCTTGGCCTGCGCGTGGCTGCCCCACAGCATAAAAACTACAGGAGTTGTTTTTTGATTGCAGGCTTCAATTACAGCGTCAGTAAGCACTTGCCAGCCACGTTTAGCATGGGCAGCGGGTTGGCCATCTTCTACCGTTAACGTGGTGTTCAGCAGCAGCACGCCTTGTTGCGCCCACGCCTGCAGGCTACCGTGGGTGGGGGGCGGCATTCCCAAGTCGCGCTGCAGCTCTTTGAACATATTGCGCAAGCTGTGCGGGATTTTGACGCCACGCGCCACCGAAAAAGCCAGCCCCTCGGCCTGGCCCGGCCCGTGGTAGGGGTCTTGGCCCAAAATCACTACGCGTACATCGGCCAGCGCGGTCAACTCCAGCGCGCGGTAGGGCTGCGGCGGGTAGATCTGCGCGCCGTCAGCCAGCCGCTGCTGCAGGTACTGGCCTAGCGACGCGGCAGCGGCGCTGGCGGCAAAAGCGTCCACCACGGGCCGCCAGTCAGCCGCCACGGGCCAGTCTGCGGGGTTGAATGATTGCAGAGTCGGCGCAGCCACAGTAGGGGATGGTGCAAGCTGTGTGGACATGGCTAGGTTTACGCCGTCATCACCGAATAAATTAAGGGTTAAATGTGCCATTCAATCCGTAGATACTGCTCAAGCAGCTATGAAATTTATAGTAAATTGGGTGTCTGGCCAAGCGTGCTGCAACGCTGTGTGGAGGCTTGCGCTGTGCCAAATCGCCGTGTCTAACCAAACAACTGCGCCAGCGCCAACCCCGGCTCGTCGGCGCGCATAAAGGTCTCGCCCACCAGGAAAGCGTGCACACCAGCGGCGCGCATTTTTTGCACATCGTCGCGGGTGGCAATGCCGCTTTCGGTGACCAGCAGCTTGTCGGCGGGTACATCGGGCAGCATGTCTAGGGTGTTTTGCAGGCTAACCTCAAAGGTTTTAAGGTTGCGGTTGTTGATGCCCAGCATGGTTTTATGCGGCACGTTTTTCAGCTTTAAAGCGCGTTCCAGCTCGGTACGGTCGTGCACCTCTACCAGTACCGCCATGTCCAAATCCAGCGCAATGGCCTGCAAATCAGCCATTTGCGCGTCGTCTAAACACGCTGCAATCATCAAAATACAGTCAGCGCCCATGGCCCGCGATTCGTAGATTTGGTACGGGTTGACCATAAAATCTTTGCGCAACACTGGCAGCTGGCAGCTGGCCCGGGCTTGGCGCAAAAAGTCAGGTTCACCTTGAAAAAACTGTCGGTCAGTAAGTACTGACAAGCACGCGGCGTTAACTAGGGCGTCAGTTTTCTTTTTTACCTCAGCATTGCCGTCGGCATAGCTTTGGGCAATATCTGCCGCAAAAAAGTCCTCGCGCAGCACGCCTTTGGACGGGCTGGCCTTCTTTATCTCGGCAATCACCGCGGCCTGCCCCGCCGCTATTTTGGCTCGCATGGCACCCACATAGTCGCGCACTAGCACCCGACTTTCCGCGTCGGCCCGCATGGCAGATAGCGGTATCTTTTTGACCGCTGCCGCGATTTCCTGGTGCTTTACTTCTACGATTTTTTGGAGGATGTCGGACATGAGATATAGGGTAAAAGCTGCTGGATTAAGACTTGCGCCGCGCCAGCAACCAAGGCAGCCGGATTAAAAACTCAGTAAACAAGCGGGTATGCATACACGTTAGCAGCACATTGTCGCGCAGATATTTAAAGTGGGACACGCCGCCTTCGTCTGGGCTGAAATATTTAACCGGTGCGTCGAGGTTGATGGGCTTTAAACCCTCCCAGCACAGGCGCACGGCGACTTCGGGGTCGAAGTCGAAGCGGCGCATCCAGCGGCTGCGCTGCATGACCGTTTGCAGTGGACGTAGTGGGTAGACGCGAAAACCGTACAACGAGTCGCCCACACCTGCGCCCAAGGTTTCTACATTGGCCCATGCGTTGGATACCTTGCGGCCGTTTACGCGCAGGGCGGGGGCGCTGGCGTCGAACACGGGCTTGCCCAAAATCAAGGCAGCGGGCTGGGCGATGGACGTGGCCATAAACTTCTGCACCAAGTCTGTGGGGTGTTGGCCGTCGGCGTCCATCGTCAGGGCGTGGGTGTAGCCTTGCTTAAGGGCCGCAGAAATACCGTGCAGCACGGCGCTGCCTTTGCCGCCGTTGACGGGCTGCACCAGCACGGTCAAGCCACTGTCTTGCGCGGCCAGGTCTTGCAATAGCTGGGTGCTGTCGTCGGTGCTGCCGTCTACCACCACCCACACGGGGGCCCACTGCTGGCGCACGCGGCGCACCATGTCTACCACCTTGGCACCGGGGTTATAACAAGGGATCAACACCAAATGGGTGCTTGAAGGGGTGACGTTCATAGTTAAAAATCGTGACGGCCAGAGGCAAAAAGCGGGAAACCGAGGGTTGTTGCACACACCCAGGCGAAGGTAAAAACAGACAGTGAATGATAAAATGCTGACATTGGCATAGGTAACATCTTGCCAAGCAAAATTATCAGGTTGGCGCTGTAACGACAACCCCACTACCCGCCCAGCTCACACCATAGGTTAAGTTTAATGGAATCTTCTACCGCAACAGCTCCCCTGGCCGTACCGCAGCCTGAACTTGAAAAAGAAGTGATCGCGTTGCTGATTAGCGCGCTGAACCTCGAAGTCAAGCCTGAAGAAGTCACGGCTGACACGCCTCTGTATGGCGACGGGTTGGGCTTGGACTCTATTGATATTTTAGAAATTGCCCTGGCGGTGTCTAAGCGCTATGGCTTTCAAATGCGCTCGGACGACCCACGCAACGTGGAAAGCTTTGCCTCTATCCGCGCGCTAAGCGCCTACATTGCGCAAGAACGCACTAAGTAAACGCCCCCAAGCGCTGGCTTCAAGGACGACAGGTTTGCTCAAAGGCGCTTTGATTGTGATGCTGGTAGCTGCGTACGCGCTGGCCAGCCATTTTGCGTTGATCTTGCCCAACGGGCAGGTCATTGCTGCCGCGCTGGCCTTGGGTATCCCTGCGTTGCTGTTGATTGGCTTTGTTTTTCAGTGGGTGGTTCGGCGCTTATTCGTGAATAAATCTGGCAGTCTGGCGGTATGTTACGGCGTGGCTGCTTTTTTAGCCATAGTGCCTGTAGCCTTATTTTTGTGGCTGGCCTGGCCATTTTTCTTGTCGAACGCACAGGCGTTGTATTTTGCACAGCATGTGGGTACTAACGCGCTGCTGGCTTGGGTGTTTGGCCACACCTTGGCGGCAGGTGCTACGCCGTTGGTGGTCACGTTTGCACGCATGGTGCACACCCGTTTACCTGCTGAGATTGAGGCGTACGCGCGCAAGGTGACGGTGGCTTGGACGGCGTTTTTTATCATCACCTGCGTGGTATCGATCATTCTCTTTGTGGCAGCGCCCATTGCGGTATGGTCTGCATTTGGCGTGCTGTTGCAGTGGCCGTCTGTGGCCGCGTTTTTTGTGGGCGAATATGCATTGCGCAAGATTTTATTTAAAGATTTTGACCATGCCAGCATGAAGCAGGGCTTTGATGCGTACCAACAGCACCGCACTGCCGTGCCGTCTGCCCCCAGCGCACCTGACAAACCTTGACCGCATCCTACCCATGCTGCCTTTGATCACCCATCCCCAGTTAAGCGCCCCTATCGCTTACCGCCACCACAGTGCCATCTCTGCGGCCCAGTACCTTGCAGATGTGCTGCATTGCGCGCAGCATTTACCGCAGGGTAAATATGTGCTGTTGGCTTGCCAAGATCGCTATGCTTTTGCCGTGGGTTTTGGCGCTGCACTGGTGCGTGGCCAAAGCTGCCTGCTGCCCTCTACCCACACTGAAGAACTCATCGCCAACCTAGCCCGGTCGCACGGGGCGCTGTATTGCCTAACTGATGAGCCCACATGCCCTATCGCTCTGCCACAAGTGCAGCTGAATGATTGGCTGCTGAAAGCACCTGTGGACAGTGCAACAGCGGTGCCCATGATTGCCGCCGACCACGTGGCGGCCTATGTTTTTACCTCCGGCAGTACTGGCTTGCCTGTGCCCTACCGCAAAACTTGGGGCAAGCTGGTAGTGAATGTGCAAAGCGAAGGTGCGCGTTTAGGTATTGTGGCGGGCAGCGGCTACACCATTGTGGGTACCGTACCACCACAGCATATGTATGGGTTTGAATCTACTGTTTTGATCGCGCTGCAAAACGCTTGTGCGTTTGACACAGGCAAGCCTTTTTACCCGGCAGACATTGAGCGCGCCATGGCCCACACGCCCCGA
Organism: Polaromonas sp.; assembly: GCA_043718065.1. GTDB lineage: Bacteria > Pseudomonadota > Gammaproteobacteria > Burkholderiales > Burkholderiaceae_C > JAAFIP01. The sequence goes on along the minus strand of JAYSWJ010000196.1, from coordinate 18,858 downwards.
CCGCGAGCTTTGGTCACCACGCCATTTCATTTGCGCGCATTCATCACTGAGGTATATGCACCCTCGCCGATAGATTTACTCGTATGTGCTACCGCCCCTTTGTCCACACCGCTGGCACTGCAAGCAGAGCAAAAAACCCATGCGCAACTGTTAGAGATTTATGGCAGCACCGAAACTGGGCAGTTGGCCACGCGGCGCACTACCGCCACGGCAGACTGGACCACGTTTGACGGCATCAGCATTCACCAAGCAGACGGCACATCCGTTGCCAGCGGCCTGCAGGTAGAGGGCCACATGCCTGTGAATGACGTGCTGGAGCTTAAAACAGAACATATTTTTATACTGCATGGTAGAACCGCCGACATGGTCAACATTGCCGGCAAAAGTACCACGCTAGACTATTTGAATCACCAACTTTTATCTATCCCTGGCGTACTTGATGGTGCTTTTATTGTGCAAAGCGAAGCCACAGAAGGCGTAGGCAACACCGCACGCCTTGCGGCGGTGGCCGTAGCGCCTGAGCACACCACAGACACGTTGCTGGCCGAGTTGCGCCGAAGGATTGCTTCAGCATTCTTGCCACGCCCCTTAAGATTACTGGACAGCTTGCCGCGCAACGGTACCAGTAAATTGCCACGCGAAGTTTTACTGGCGTTAGTTAAAACGGCCACCACCGATTAGCTTTTCAACCCATCAATGCATACTTTAGATATTCCTGCTGACCACCCCTGCTTTGCGGGCCACTTTCCTGGACAGCCTATCTTGCCCGGTGTGTTGCTGCTAGAACGCGTGATGCGTTTGGCCCGAACCCAATTAGCCCTGCCGCTGAATCAATGCACTATCAACAACGTGAAATTTTCTGCAGCAGTTGTGCCCAGTGACAAGATAGTTATCGATTTGATTAGCACCAGCCCTACAGATCATAAATTCACCGCTCACATCGTGCGCAGCGCGCCCGAACCGCATGTACTTGCCTGCAGTGGGCAGCTGCGCGTAGCAGCAAGCTAATTACTACAATGGCTAACACTTCTGCTCCCACCGACGGCAAACAACGCTGGGCCAGCCAAACTGAGCGCGGCAATATGCTGGCGCTCAAAGTGATTGCATGGATAGCGCTGCACCTGGGCCGGCGCATTTCGCGTTGGATTTTGGTACCTATCGTGGCGTATTTTTATCTCTCATCGCCGCAAGCGCGGCGTGCATCGCGGTCTTTTTTAGCGCGCATCCCGAACCAAGCGCATGGAAGTGCAGCCGTTTTCAAGCACTTGTACACATTTGCCTCGGTAACATTAGACCGAATTTATTTTCTCAACAGTCGTTTAGATCTATTCGATGTGCGAATCCAAGACCCTGATAACCAAGCACTGGGTGCCGCAACGCGAGGGGCAGGCTTGTTCTTGATAGGCGCGCACATGGGCAGTTTTGACAGTGTGCGCAGCATTGCCTACCAGTACCCTAGCCTTGATATGGCGCTCTTGATGTACGAGGACAATGCGCGCAACATCAAGCAACTGCTGCACGCTATCAACCCCCAAGCGCAGCAAGCCATCATTTCGCTGGGGCAGCCTAGCGCCATGCTACAAGTGCGTGACCATCTGGCCGCTGGCGGTTTGATTGGCATATTGGCTGATCGCGCGCTGGAGGCCTCAGGCAATGTAAGTTTGAACTTACTTGGCGATCCAGCATCCTTACCTGAAGGGCCTTTTCGTTTGGCCGCTATGCTCAAACATCCAGTCTTCTTTATGGTGGGTATTTTTGAAGGTGGGAATCGCTACACCATCCATCTAGAACCTATTATGGATTTTTCTAGTGTGGCAGCAGCAGATCGCGTACTTGCGGCGCAGCAAGCGATGGCTAAGTACGTACAGTTGATTGAAAAGTATTGCTTACTTGCACCTGCTAATTGGTTTAATTTTTTTGATTTCTGGCAACCTCCTGGTACTCCTAAATGACTTACATCACGCTTGTTTTTTCTAGCCTAGTATTGCTTTGGGGAGCACAAGTACATGCTGCCAATATTGATATGCCTACCTTGATGCAACAATTTGCTTCAAGCAAATTAGTCCGGGCTGAATTTGCCGAACGTAAGTACGTAAAAATTTTGGATAACCCGGTTGAATCTAACGGCGAACTTATCTTTCAGGCGCCCGATCGCTTGGAAAAACGCACCCTGCAACCGCGTCCAGAAAACTTGATCATTGAGGGCAACAAAGTGTCCATTGAGCGCGGCACTTTCAAACGCAGCATGTCGCTGGATGATTTTGCTGACATGGCATCACTCGTCAAAAGTTTGACTGCTACGTTTCGAGGCGATCAAGTCAGCATTGAGCAGTACTTTACCTGGAAGCTGTCAGGGCCTGCCAATAAGTGGGAACTGGTACTAAGGCCAAAAACCAGCAAACTATTTATGACGCTCAGAGAGATACGTTTATCAGGCGACAACAGTTATGTGCACACCGTAGAAACTACGCTGACCGACGGGGACAGGTCTTTGATGACACTGGGCAGGCCACTAGAAAATCTCAAGCCATAAGTTGTAAACACCATTGTATGGATCAACCTGCTTGCTTGCTGCGTCAACGATCTAGGCTATCAGATCATGCCGCCGTTAATGGAAATGATTTGCCCCGTAATATAGCCAGCTTCTTTACCGGCCAAAAACGCCACTAAAGCAGCCACCTCTTGCGCGGTGCCCACACGCTTCATCGGCACAATACGTGCTACTGTTTCGGCATCGAATACGCCTTCAATCATCGGTGATTCAATAATACCGGGGGCTACCACGTTGACCGTCACACCGCGGCTAGCCACCTCTTGCGCAAGCGACTTAGTAGCACCGTGCAAAGCGGCTTTAGCCGCAGCGTAATTAACTTGACCACGATTGCCCGCAATGGCTGCCACTGACGAAATATTAATAATGCGCCCATACCGTGTGCGTAGCATAGGCAGCATAAGCGGCTGAGTCACGTTAAAAAACCCATTGAGTGATACATCGATAACACTACTCCACTGGTTGGCGCTCATGCCTGCAAAAACAGCGTCATCATGAATACCCGCGCAGTTAACCACCACTTGAAAAGCTTTTTCTTCCGCGAGAGGCTGCAGCACATTGAGCGTAGCTTGCGCATCTGTCACATCAAACTGCAGTGCTTTGGCACTACCGCCTGCAGCTATAATTTTTTTTTCTAGCATTTGGGCGGCAACTAAGGCGCCATTGGCATGGATATAGACATCAAAGCCATCTACAGCCAAACGCTCACATATTGCGCCGCCTAGCGCACCGCTACCGCCAGTTACTAGGGCTCTTTTTTTATCTGTCATATCGTAGTTTCGTTGTGGCTAGCTGGCATAAGCACTACAGTAGCTTTGCCTTTAAGCAGGTTACGTTCTAGAGCGTCGACGCTAAATTCATAGACCATGGTATTGTCGTCGCCCATTGCGTAGTGGGCATGTATCGTCAAATCACACGCGATATCATCAAGGCGGTTCACATGCATGTCTACAGAGCGCACGCCAGCCAAACGCCCCCCACGTGGTGGCTTGTCACTTTGGCCTGCTAATAAGGCACCGTGCACCGCCATTGCTTGTGCGGCGTATTCGACGCCGCATACTGCGTGCAAAACACCGTTTTCACGCAAAGGATTTGTAGCTGATCTGTGCGACACGGCCATACAACGAATAGTTTGGGCATCGTAGTATTGCACTGCAGCTAATAGACACATGTCGCCATGGTGAGGAATAAGACGTGCAATTTCCATGGCGTTCAATGTTGGCGACACACTAGGTAATGTCATGGTGCAGCCTTCATCTTGGTCACTTCAACCAGGAGCTGTTGATTGTCAAACAGATCAAGCACTACATCTTCTTTTGGCTGGGCATTCGCAATAGCTTGCAACATAGGCAGACAGCGAGCAGCGGGTACGTTTTGTCGCAACGCCTCTAACTGCGCGTCGTCCATTCCACTGGCGCTAGCTTTTCCCAAGCTAATTTTTAAACTGGCCAAAGTCGCGCTACTTGCCCGAGGACTTACCACCAAAGCGACTCCCATGCTATGTGCAATAGGCCTGACTGCGCGCAGCGGCGCTGGATACGGTGTGTCGTAAGCAATCAAAAGCACGGGGGCTTTAGCAGCGATAGCTTGCGTACAGGCCTCCAGAAAACCGGCTGAAAAACTAGCATCGAAAGCACACAGGCTGGTGCTGGCTGGTTTAGCTTGCAGCGCAATACCCCAATAGCCAGACGGTGCGTTGTGAACAGAATTGGTAAATCTGGTAGGGGAGATCAACCGATCTTGTGAAGCCAAGGCCTCGCATATAGAGTGACAATTGTCACCGTCGCCTCCCGACGAGCTAAACACCGATAATAATTCGCTGGCCAAGTAGGGCCCATTAGCTAGCGCGTCTGTTGCTGTAGCCAAGGCTAGCTTTACAGCCGTACCTACGCGGCGGCGCTCAGCAGGCGGCAAATGGTTAGATGCTTGTATGACCGTGGGTGCGGATGCATATGAAACTTGTTTTTTTAGCACCGCTTGCGTAGCAGCCCAGTTGTCTAAGCCCGGCCCGCACAAACCGATCGCGTCAACGTATACCGTGATAAAACTCATTGTTTTTCTAACAGCAAACTGCAATTAGAACCTCCAAATCCAAAGGAGTTCGTCACTATCTTTTTTGGAGCCCGTGCTAAATTCGTCAAGAGGTAATTCACGCCTATCGTTTTGTCCAATTCTTGCGTGTTAACGCCTGCTGGTATCAGGCCGTTTTGCATTGCCAGTGCGCACAGAGCAACTTCGACAATCCCTGCTGCGCCTAAAGCGTGCCCCGTATGACCCTTGGTAGAGCTGCAAGGAGTATCGGCCCCGAACAAATTAGCTACGGCAAGCCCTTCTGCAGCATCGTTGCTTCGCGTTGCCGTCCCGTGCAAATTAATGTAGTCAATTTGCTGCGGTGTACACCCTCCCATCGCCAAGGCTTGCTGCATGGCCGCTAGTGCACCAGCACCCTCAGGATGTGGTGACGACATATGGTGCGCATCGCTCGATTCACCAATGCCAGTGATAGATATGCCGCCTGGAGACGTCTTCTCACACGTTACCAAAGCAAAGCCTGCCGCTTCAGAAATAGATATTCCATTGCGATGCTCACCGTATGGCTGGCAAAGCTCGGTAGATAACAATTCCAATGAGTTAAACCCATACAGCGTCGTCAAACAAAGACTGTCTACCCCACCCACAATAGCTGCATCAATTAAACCGCACTCCATCATGCGCCAAGCATTACCAAATACTTTGGCACTTGACGAGCACGCTGATGACACTACCACCGCAGGGCCTTCAAGGTCAAAATAATCGCGTACAAAACCACCCACCGAATAAGTGTTGTGTGTTTGCTGGTAATTAAAATCTGCAGGTAGTGCGCCTGTGTTCGTATCACGATGACGGTAGGCCAGTTCTGTGCTCAGAATGCCCGCAGTACTGGTTCCTAAAAATACACCTATGCGCTGCTTGCCATATTTTTGTATTGCCGAAAGCACAGCTGCGCTAAAACCGTCTTGAAGTAATGCCAATTGAGCAAGCTGGTTATTTCTGCACATATGGTGCTTCAAATGCTCTGGCATGCTTTGATCTTCCACGCCTTCGATTTGCCCTACAAAAGTAGGTAACTTCACTGTTTCAAAAGCGCATGGCTTGAGGCCCGTGCGCTGTTGTGCCACAGCACTCCAGTTGGCTTGCTGACCATGGCCCAAACATGTCGCCAGTGTGTAATGGAATAAATTCAATGCTTGCATAGTCGAGGTTACTTGCTTTTCAAATGTGCCACCAGCAAAACATTAGCAAATGGCGTGCCTTGGCTCATGGGTTTAGACTCCACTGTAAAACCCAACTTTGTCAGAATATCCATCCATTGTGTCAACGTGCGGCAATATAAGCGGGACTGGCTGTGCCCGCGTACAAAAAACACTATATTGTCTACCCAATTACTGATCTTGAAACCTAGGCCACCCGCTGCATCGCCAATACGCAAAATCAAAACACCGCTAGGTAACAAAGACTCTCGCACACGACCCAAAATATCGTTTTGCGCAGCATATGGCACATAGTGCAGTACATCCAAAATCACCACGGCATCTGATTTATCAAAAGGTGTAGTGCACATGTCGCCTGCTACAAATTTAAAACGCTGCCCATGATCTACCAATCCTGTTTCTGCACGCATTACGTCAGCTGGCATTAGCTCGATGCCTTGTACCGTTACCGCCCGTGGTGCGGGTTGCCAACCAGCTGGCCAGCGAGGATCCGAGGCCATCACGTCAGCCGCCAGCATCCAGGCACTAAACAAACCTTGACCGCACCCAATATCCACCACATGCGATCCCGAAACTATTAGACCGCGCTGCAATATTTCTTTGAAAACGGGATCCCCAGTCAATTTCCCCTTGGCAAAGTGCGTCGCAAACTTGCCGACTTGTGCAAATGGTTTTACTGCTAGGTCAAAAAGTTGCTTTTCGAAGTTTGTCATCCGTAGATCTATCAATATTGTTGATTAATTATGCGGCATCCGCAAGTGTGACTGCCTGAAAGCCTTTTTGGCGAAAGCTTTCCAATAACTTAGGTAAAACCTCCAATATGACCGGCTGGCCTTGCAAAGTGTGCGCACAATTACCGTCGTGCAAAAGCAATACGTCGCCGGGACCTAAATGCTTTTCCAATCTAGCCAACACAGTGTCTGGGTTCGGCGTGACGGTGTCGAAACCTCGCCGCGTCCAAGTTGCGAGCTTTAAATCCAAACTATGCAAAACCGGATCTAGCAGGGGATTTCGCAGTCCCGCAGGCGCCCTGAAGTATTGCGGTGCACGCCCCGTGGTTTGATAAATGATATCTTGAGCTTGACTAATTTCACCTCGCAATGCCCCCATAGTCATCAAAGAAAAATGATGTCGATGCGCGTAGCTGTGATTTTCAATACCGTGGCCTCTGCGCACAATCTCACGCGCTAGCGCAGGGTGAGCTTGAACTTCTTTGCCTACACAAAAAAAACTGGCCTTGGCCCCAAACATATCCAATATGTCCAGCACTGCCGGCGTCACATTCGGGTTAGGTCCATCATCTATGGTGATGGCGACTTGCCGCGCTTCTCGTGCTGCGTCAGACAGATCTAAAAGATTAGCTCCTAGCCAACGGCTACGCGGCCACAAACCCGCCGCGGTCAAAGCCGCATGATTGGCCAACAACACGCCTGCAGCCCAAGGCCAAGCAATGCCTGCGCCCAATGCCAAAGCTGCAGCTGCGTGCATTGCTGCCGTCGCCTTTATGGCAGGCGACGGCCTCCATTTACCTTGCATCACTTTTAATTTACCTTGCAGTTTTTCTGATCTGAAGCTAACTTAGGCAACGGTGCAACTTCCAAAAAATTATTCCAAAGACCTTGCCAAGTAGCCCAATCATGTCCCCCGGGGATCACAAATCCGCGCTCTCTTGGCAGCACATCAGCTAACAGTTGATTTGGCTTTTCAAAACGATCGCTGGCTCCGTAGCCAATGTAGGCTTGCGGCATGTTGGAACTCGCGCCTGAGTAGCCTTTCAGCCAGCGCCATAAATCAATGTCCATATTGCCTTGAACATCTGATGCCCAAGTCTTCAGTCCGCCTTGTCTGTAAATCTCCGCCGGAATATCTCTGGGGCCCATGTACGGCGCCATAATAAAGAAACCGTTAATGTCAGCAGGCTTACGCATGCTATACAAAAGCGTGCCGTAGCCGCCTAAAGAAATTCCCACGAACCAAATATTTTGATACCCCCTGGCTTTTGCTGGAAGAATCACCTCATCTTCTAGTCTTTGCACTATCTGTTGATTTGTGAAATACCCCACATGGGCATCCACCAGCAAAACATCAGCTTCAATGTTGCGCTTGCGCAGAGCGCTAACAAAGCCATAGTCCTTAAAATCTTGTGGCGTGTCGTATGCGCCCGGCAAGAATACAACCAATGTTGTGGGTCGTGTGGCGCAATCCAAAGTGTCTTCAAGTATTTTCATAGGTCCATCTGTCGCGCGGTACGGCATACAGGCTTGCAAACCTATCCAAGCAAATATGCACACAAAACGCAATAAAAATTTCATCACGGTACGCCATTTATACATATACATTACACAGCGGAATTCACTGTGCGCGGTTGAGAAAACGCCGCAGACAATACCAGAGCTAAAAATGTTCCCGTGCCTACGGTAAAGCCAATGGCGTTCATCACCGGAACTGAAGAAAATGCCAACAATCCAAAACCAAGTATGGTGGTCAAATTAGCAAAAAATAATGAACACAGCATGTTGTGATCACTTGACACAGAAACAGCCGCCGCATTTGATTGGCTGCGTTGATCGAAGAATAAGGCGTAATTAGAACCAATAGCAATCACCAGCAAAAGTCCCACCAAATGCAACAAACTCAAACTACCCTTAAGTACAACAACGCTAACTGCGACTATAGCTACCGATGCCAGCAAAGGCATGAATACTCTTACCACTCGGCGGGCTGAACGTAGCACCAGAGTTAGCACCATGAGAATAGCCAAAAGTCCCGCAGCCGACAAAATGATCGCCTCGCGCAAGTAAGCCTTATACACATCACTGGCTTCGTTCTTTAGCTCAATCACGTATATGTTGTTTTCTTTGCCTTGCCCAATGTCTGCAAGTGTGGCGTTGATAGCTTTAACGTCTATTGAAGTTTGCGCGCCATTGCGTACGGGCGGTTGCAAGGCTATAAGTGCAGTCCAACTGTCTGGCGACTTTACGCTTTGCATTAGCAAAGACTCTACACCAAGACTCATAGATGTGCCCTTAAGACTGGCGGGTGTTAATAGCTGGCTATTCTTAGCGGCAGCCACGTCGAGAAAAAATTCACTTAATTTATCTGGTTTTAGCGGTAGCCCCGCTAACGCTGCCGCAGCGCGGCTTTGTAGTTCTGCATTTTCTGGCAAATTTACTTTACGCGCAATTTGGGTACGTTGGCTTGGCAAATAATTACTAGCCGCTTGCAAGCCACCGAGCTCGCCTTTAGCTATAAGTAATTCTAATTTTGCAGCTACAGCCTCACTTAACTGTAGCGCCTGTTCACTACTCGCAGCCTTCAAAACAATTAATACCCCGGCATCGGGTGCGCCCATATCGGAACGCAACTCCGAATCTAACTGCTGTGCTGCTTCTGGCACTGGGCTTAAGCCGCCCAACTCAGTGCTCCATAAAGTATCCCAGCGCATGACCAAAAGAATCACCGCAATAGCGGCCAATACTACAGCCATGGCTTTACCACGGTATAAAATTTGCGTGGCATTTGCCAGTATAAATCCCAATTTTTTAGGCTGGCGTACAGAAAATCCATGCGGCAGAAGTACTGGCAACACAAAGCGGGTCACTACCGCGGCCACTGCGATACCCACGATAGAAAATAATCCCAGCTGCGCCAAACCCGTAAAACCAGAGAACAACAGGGTGCTGAAACCGAAAATTGATGTTATTACACCCAATCGGATAGTGCTCCAAAACGATGAACTGAATCCCTGTGTTTGGAATTTTTCTTCTTTCTGCGACTGCGAACTAGGTATGTACTGCACAAACAGGTAGATCGCATAATCCACGGCCTCTCCAATCAGAGTAATACCAAAGCCTAGTGTCATGCCGTGCACCGAAGAAAAGCCCAGACCGACTGCGGCAATGCCAGCTATAGCACCTGTGACCACAGGCAGGACACCTAAAAATAAAGTCGCCACCGAACGATAGATAAGCCAGAGCAGAGTCAAAACTAAAATCATGCCAATAGTCGACAAGCGAACGGCTTCAGATTTAATAGTGTCTCTGGCTTTCACTGCAAACACACCGGGGCCCGAGAATTTTAAAATAGCCTTGTCTGCCGTTGGCCCTATTTGGGCCTTTGCTTGAATGAAACTTTGCTCTACTGCAAGCTGCGACGATTGCTGTCCGTCTAAATCGGAGCCTTGCGCAGAAGTTTGTAGCAATATAAGTGCCCGTGTAAGCGAGGCATTCATCCATACGCCGCCGGAACTAGCCAGTTGATTCGCTGGGATCACACGTTTGATGATTTCTAGAGACTCCCCAGTAGGATCACGTGATAACAACGATTTACTGAACAATCCAGTAGAGCTACTTACTTCCGCCAGCGTATCTTCTACCGCTTCTCGCAAGCCTTCGACCGTCATGCGCTCAGGTGTTATGCGTGGGCTCAACACATACCGGTTGGCGAATATCAGCTCTTGGTCTTTTTGATTGGCATCGCCCCGTCCATTGTTTACATTTGAGAATTCTGTACTAGCCTTGAGTTTTTGTGCCATGGACTCTGACAAAAGCGCTAAAACGCTCTCTGGCGTGCCTTCGATAGCCACAATCAAGGAGCGTGACGCAAAGCCTTCACTGATTTGATCTATGAGGATTTGCTGCCTGGCAGAGGGATCTCTGGGCAAAAAGGCCGACATATCTGCTGTGAATTTGGACTGGCTGACCAAAAATCCACAAATCAAGGAAAATACAAGCCAAAGTGCAATTGCGGGATGAAGTAATTTTTTCATATCTTTGTGGCTATTTTATGGTCCACTTTAGGATTTCAGATCGCTAAATTCACCACATTTGGGAACCAAGCAGTATGTCAGCGCAGAATTATTCGGATATTGTCGTCATGGGGGGAGGCCTTGCAGGGCTTACGCTCGCGCTCCAAATCAAACAAAAGACGCCGCAATTAAGCGTGACCGTCATTGAGCGTAGGCTGCACCCTGTACCGCACGCCACCCATAAAGTAGGTGAGTCCTCAGTAGAAATTGGTGCACATTATTTTGAAAAAATATTAGGACTTAAATCACATCTAGACAACGCGCAGCTTAAGAAATTCGGATTTAGATTTTTCTTCTCAGACGGTCGTAACGATCTACAAAATGTAACTGAACTAGGTGCTAGCCGCGTGCTGCCCACCCCTAGCTATCAATTAGACCGAGGCATCTTCGAAAACGAGTTGGCCAAGCTAGCACAAGAAAAAGGTGTTAACTTCATTGACGGTGCTGTTATTCGCAGTTTCGAAGTGGCTGAAGGCAATTCTCCTCATCAAATGCATTTCGATGCGGGTGGCACATCCCACCATATGCAATCTCGTTGGCTCTGCGACGCGTCTGGTCGCGCTGGATTGATTAAACGCAAACTCGACTTAGCGGAACAAAATACACATGACGCCAATGCCATATGGTTTCGCATAGCAGACCGTATTGATATTAATGATTGGTCTACAGACGAGCAATGGCTTGACCGATGCACTCCACGCAACCGCTGGCTATCCACCAACCATTTGGTAGGAGAGGGCTATTGGGCTTGGCTGATTCCGTTATCTTCGGGTTCGCACTCAGTGGGCATTGTGGCCGATGCCAAATTGCATCCGATTGATCAGATCAACAGTTTTGAGAAGGCCATGGAGTGGTTTAAGGTGCGTCAACCGCAACTGTATAAGGCATTGGATTCGCGTCGCGACAAATTGCAAGACTTTGCATTTTTTAAACGCTTTTCTTATGGCTGTAAAAAAGTCTTTTCTGGCACTAACCGCTGGGCTTTAACGGGTGAAGCTGGGCTGTTTTTGGATCCTTTCTACTCACCGGGCAGTGATTTTATTGCCATATCTAACACCTACATCACTGAACTGATTGCCATAGACCAAGCGCAAGGTGCCACATCGATGATGGCAGACATTTACGAGCAAATCTACTTCTCGTTGTATCAAAACATGCTGACGTTGTATACAGATCAATATAAGATTTTTGGTGACCCTGAGGTCATGCCAGTCAAAGTGATTTGGGATTACGCTTATTACTGGGGGGTAATGTGTCAGCTATTTTTCCAAAATAAATTGATTGATGTCACGTGCATGGCGCGTATGCGCACCAAGCTGGCGGCCATTCAAGCCATCAACAGTGAAATGCAATTATTTTTACGCGCATGGAATCTTGTGAGTGCTAAACGCAATTTACCCCAAATGCTAGACCAAGCCACTTTGCCTTGGTTTGCGCAATTGAACAAAGAGCTACGCGATGATTTGACTGATACGCAGTTTTTGGAGCGTATAGACACCCAACTACAACAACTCCATGCGCTGGCTGCAGAAATAGTTGTGGCGGCCCAGCTGGACTATGCAGATTTGAACGCCGACAAGCTTATAGCTTTGCTGCATCCTGCTGCGTACGCATTGGCACAGAATCGGGAAGTACAGTTTCTATTCGGTAAAGTAGCTTAGAAACTCTCTACACAGCCTACAGGCTACCAAGCGCAAAAGCCCAGTTTGACCGTACATATGGCGCGTTTTTTTGATACTTTTGCCTACCTGTTTCGTTCTTTTTATGAATATTTAGCGATGCTTCTAGGCCTAGGATGCCTAGCGTTCTTGTGTTTATCAGGGCTACCCTTTGCAGTTTTCCTGCTGTGTTTGCCCGTCAAAATTCGTATTCCTTTAGGTCGCAGATTCATCAGCTGGACACTGGCAATTTACCTATTGTTTTTAAAGATATTTTGTTTTGTCAGGATTGATGCCTCAGCTCTTGATTCGCTCAATGCACAAAGGCCTTTAATAGTGGTCGCCAATCATCCGTCGCTTCTGGATGCTGTCGTTCTATTGTCTCGTTTACCGCGTGCAACCTGCGTAATGAAAGCCAGCATCAAAAACAACTTACTTTTTGGGCCTATGGCACGTTTATCGGGACACATTAGTAACGATGACCCGCTGCAACTGATGCGGCAAGCATGCGACGAATTAAGCTCTGGCTCGCAAGTAGTTATTTTTCCGGAGGGCACCCGGACATTGACGGCTCCCGTGAATACCTTCGGTCACACCTGTGCATTCATATCTGCTCGATCTGGTGTACCAATTCAGTGCTTATTTATTGAGTTTAGTACCCAATACCTAGGTAAAAATTGGCCCATATGGCGCAAACCCACACTACCATTGCGTATTAATCTACGGTTAGGTTATAAATTCACAGCCGATAAGGACAGAATAGCCATGACCGAAAGGCTAGAATCTTACTATCGGGAAAATTTGGGATGTAAATAGGCCTCAAATTTTTAAAACGGGAAGCGGGGACCTTTATGTTGCGCCAAGTTATTGATGATTTTTTGCTAATGCAAGGCGGTATCACGCCGGAGAAATTGGCCGACCCTAACCTCAAGATGGTAGATTTAGGACTCGACTCTTTGGGGATTGTAGAAATGCTCTTTGAAATAGAGGATCGCTACGGCATCCATGTAAGCGATGTGATGCAGTTTCAAGGCATGACATTAAATGAAGTAGTCACGCACATGGAGCACATCGTTTTGGCCAAAAATGGCGGCAAATGGCCAGACATGGCTGCTACCGAAAAAGCGCTCGTATCTTCTGGTGCCTAGATTGCGCAAAGTCAGCATCCGAGGTATTGGGATGGTGACCCCACTAGGGTTAAGCCGTGTCAGTACATTCGAAGCTGCATTACTAGGCCGCAGCGCCGTTACTTCGGCCCCAGCCTCTATTCTTAAGCTACTACCTGATGCGATGGCTGCACAGGTATCCGCTGATTTTGAAATCGGCCAAACCAGGGCTACTGCGGGTTTGGACAGGGCAACCCAGTTCGCCTTGGCAGTTACACAAGAGGCCCTTACTGATGCCGGCTATCAGGCAAGCGCACAACAGAAAACCCGCACTGGAGTCTACGTAGGTATCGGTATGGGTGGTGCTCATACCATTGACGCGTTGTACACGCGATTTTTTGAACAATTGCAACGCGCAGCTGCCGAAAATCGTGACCCCACCATCATGCATCCTTTAGCGGTGCCTAGAATGATGGCCAACTCCGCAGCTGCGGCTATCTCTATTGCACACCAGCTGCGTGGCCAGAGTTTCACTTACTCTATCGCATGCGCCTCGTCTGCAGTAGCACTGGGTGAGGCTTACCGCGCGCTGCGCCACGGGTACATCGACACTGCTATCGTAATAGGCACTGAGGCCATGTTGACCCCGGGCTCTTTTGTGGCATGGAATGCATTGCGAGTGATGGCCAAGCGACGTAACGATGCGCCACACGCCAGTTGCCGTCCGTTTGATGCGCAACGCAGTGGCTTTGTATTAGGCGAAGGCGCTGTTGCCTTGGTATTACACGCAGAGGGTTCTGAGCCTACGTGCAGCCGTACGCCCTATGCTGAGCTCTGCGGCTACGGTACAACGACCGATGGCGTCCATATCACGCTGCCGTCTGTCGATGGACAACTCAATGCTATGAAAGCCGCACTCGCAGAATCGACTATTGCGGCTCACAGCATCGGGTATCTCAATGCGCACGGCACAGCAACTACGGCTGGAGATGTCACAGAAACTGCCGCTATCAAGTCTGCCTTTGGTACACACGCCTACCAAATGCCTATTAGCTCCACCAAAGCCGTACACGGGCATTTGATAGGTGCTGGCGGAGCACTAGAATTTGCTCTTAGCGTGATGGCGCTAGAGTCTGGGAGTATCCCTCCGACAGCCCACCTAGATAACCCTGATGTTGCCTGCGATTTGGACTTTGTGCCTCATCTTGCACGCCGCCATCTGCAGCTAGAAGCGGTGATGTCTAACTCATTTGCGTTCGGTGGCACCAATGTGTCTTTGATAGCACGCAAGTTTGACCACTCCGGAAACTAACGATCATGCCGGGATTGACTAACTCCCCGCAACTTATCGTGTCGTCACTCGCGGCACAATCTGCAGCGGACCATGGGTCAGGCTTAGCGAAAAACTATCCTAGTCTCGCGCATGTCACTTTCGGTTTGCACCGCTCACACAGTCAGACCCAATGCGTCAGGCAACATGTATATGCCAAGCTTTTGGGAGCCGCTACGCAAGACCATCTAGAACTGTGGTTAAGCAAATTAGAAGTGGGGGCGCTACAAACAACAGGCATGCGCTGCAATTACAACGACGATCTACTTTTTGGCGTCATTGAGATACCAGAGCCTACATACAGCGCAGACGCTTTGCGTCCGCTTGAGGAAGCAGCAAAAAGTGCCTACAAACAATTATTTGAGGTTCTAGAAAAATACAACTATCCCTATTTGTGGCGTGCATGGAACTACTTGCCTGACATCACAGACGTTACGGACGGAGTTGAGCGCTATCAACAATTTAATGCGGGTAGGCAACAAGGCTTTGCGGATGCGGCGCGTAGTGTGACGGGTAATGTACCTGCAGCTTGTGCACTAGGAGTGCACGCAGGCCCGTTAAGTGTGGCTTTTCTGGCGGGTCGCAGCCCGACTGTACCTATCGAAAATCCCCGTCAAGTCAGCGCTTATCACTACCCTGCGCAATACGGTTTGCACAGTCCTACTTTTTCGCGTGCTAGCTTGGCTACATTACCCCAACAGGAGCTGCTGCTTGTTTCGGGCACAGCAAGTATCGTAGGCCACGAAACGCTACACCAAGGTGACGTACGCAACCAAACCTTTGAAACTTTGCGAAATTTACAGGCTCTACTAGACCAAGCTAATTTACGCAGCCAGGCGGACAGTGGCTACCGCTTGCAAGATCTCAATTTGCGCGTCTATATACGCCATGAAAAAGATGCTGCACTTATTCAAGCTTTGGTAGAAGAAAGTATCGGCTCTGGCTTACAGGCCATATATTTGAATGCTGATATTTGTCGCAAAGAGCTGGATGTCGAAATCGAAGGTATCGCATGGAAAACTATCAAACCATTGTGTGTAGTCCCCACTTCTTTCTAACGACTATGCGCAGTTTTACACCAGTTATTTTTGCGCTCTGTGCTGTATTGGCTAGCAGTCTTGCTGGCGCTCAAACCTCAGCACCTGATGCTGAAACGCCTAAAACAGAGCTAGGGCTTGGCGCAGTGGTGTTGCATTTTCCCGCGTATCGCGGTTCAGATCAAACTAGTGTTTTGGTGCTTCCTGTACCTTATATCGAATACCGTGGGGATTTTTTCAAAGCAGATCGGCAAGGTCTACGGGGCGATATATTTAATTCTGACCGGGTTGAGCTATCGATCAGCCTATCAGGTTCGCCACCCACGCAAAGTGACGACATCATTCTGCGCAGAGGCATGCCCGATTTGAAGCCCTCGGTGGAACTTGGACCGCAACTTAATATTTTGCTCACGCCTATTCAAGACAAGGCCATGACGCTGAAATTGCGCCTACCTATACGCCAAGGTATCACTTTAGAGAGTAAGCCGCGCGATGCCGGCATAACCTTCTCGCCCAATTTGAATCTAGACATTGCAAACCCTTGGGGAATTTCGGGCGGCAATTTAGGTTTTATAGTTGGCCCCATATTTACCAGCCAAAAGCAAAACGATCTTTTCTACACCGTTACACCCACTTACGCTACTTCGACTCGCCCTGCATACCAATCGCGCAGTGGCTACGCAGGCGCGCAATTTCTAGTGTCGCTGAGCCGCAAGATGGGGAATGTTTGGATGGGTTCATATATACGTTACGATAACTTGCGAGGCGCTGTTTTTGCGGACAGTCCATTAGTAGCTACTCGCAACTTTGTCACCGCAGGTTTTGCAGTAAGCTATATATTTGCCAAGTTTTGACAATAAAGTGGCTGCATACTATACCTACCGATATGCGCTCTGTTGACGTAGAAAAAAATACTGTGGCCTTCACTTATCCAATGCATTTAGATGCGGCTGCCATTACGCAGTTTATTCCGCACCGCGACGCCATGTTGTTTGCAAAATATGTCACTGTACTTGCGCACGACCATTACACAGGTGAGGCCATTTGGGAAGCCGATTCCTTTGTATTTAAAGGTCACTTTCCGGGCAGACCCATCGTGCCAGGAGTGATGATTATCGAGGCCGCAGCGCAAATTGCAGGTGCTGGCTTACGCGCAGGTGATCCTAAAGCCAGGAACAGTCAACTTGGTAAGGTCGGTGTCCTTCTGGCAGTGAGAAAATGTTTTTTTCGCAAGCCGGTCATACCTCAAATGAAACTATTGTTTGACCTTCATACCCGCGAGCTGGCTGACGACGCCGTGAACGTGACGGGCGAAGTAAGCTGTGACCAAGGCCGCGTTGCCAGCTTGGAGTTTACCTTCGCTCAGACTTCCCCTGAACGTCTTTCGGCGGACGCATGAGCCTGGTAGCCTCCATTTCAACATGCCGGTGGTGCGTGCAATTAGCTTGCCGGTTTATGCACCTGTGGTTTTTTAAATCTACGGGTACCGCTTTGTTCATGGTGGTGTTTTTTTACTGCTACTTTGCACTGCTCACATCACCCGTCTTTGCTGTCACCATTATGTCAACCACTTGGGTAGATGATTGGGTTGCTTTCTGGCCACCAGCTTTTTACTTGTACGCGTCGTTATGGGTATACACCGCATTAGTCCCGGCACTGCAGCCCAATTTTGTGAGATTGGTGGCCTACGGTTGCGGCATTGGGGCAGTGTGCTTGACTGGATTGTTGACATTCTTGTTTTTTCCGACAGCGGTACCTTTCAGCGCGTCAGCGCCTTGGTTTCAAGATCCTACTCTGTCTATTTTGCACAAAATAGACCTGTCTGGTAACGCTTTCCCCTCGTTGCACGTCGCCGCTGCGGTGTTTACCGGCATGTCATTGCATACGCTACTGCGTGAGATGCAGTGTCCCAACTGGTTAAAAATAGTTAATTGGGTTTGGTGTGTATTAATCGTCTATTCCACCATGGCTATTAAGCAGCATGTGATGTGGGATGCTGTCGCTGGTATTTGTTTGGGCCTTGTATTTGGGCTAATCTATGCACATCTCGAAAAGCAACTCGTAAGGCCATGACTGGAAAATGCTTAAACATTCATTTGAGTCTTGGCTAACAGTGCGTCTAACTTTGCCTTGGCCGCGCCTGATTCGATAGCTACTCGTGCAGCGTCAACCCCGTATTTCATGGATGCCGTAACGTTAGCAGCATACAGAGCAGCCCCCGCATTAAGCATGACGATGTCTTTAGCAACCCCCGTCTGATTGTTCAACACACTCAGCAGCATGGCCTTGGACTGCTCGGGCGTGTCTACGCGCAAGGCGCGGTTGCTGGCCATGGTGAGGCCGAAGTCTTCGGGGTGAATTTCATATTCGGTAATCTCGCCGTTTTTTAGCTCACCCACCAGTGTAGCTGCGCCTAGGCTAACCTCGTCCATGCCATCGCGGCCATACACCACCAGTGCGTGTTCTGCACCTAGGCGCTGCAGGGCGCGGATTTGGATACCGACTAGGTCGGGGTGGAAAACACCCATCAAAATGTTGGGTGCGCTAGCGGGGTTGGTCAGCGGGCCGAGGATGTTAAAAATCGTGCGCACGCCTAGCTCTTTGCGGATGGGGGCCACATGCTTCATGGCGGTATGGTGATTGGGTGCAAACATAAAGCCGATGCCCACATCGGCAATGCATTGGGCAATCGCGTCGGGTGTGAGGTTGATGTTGATACCCAAAGCCTCCAGCACATCGGCGCTGCCCGACTTGCTGCTGACGCTGCGGTTGCCATGCTTGCTGATGCGCGCGCCTGCGGCGGCGGCCACGAACATGCTGCAGGTCGAGATGTTGAAGGTGTGCGAGCCGTCACCGCCAGTGCCGACGATGTCGACCAGGTGCGTGCGGTCGGCGACGTCGACCTTGGTCGAGAACTCGCGCATGACCTGCGCCGCGGCGGTCAGCTCGCCGATGGTTTCCTTCTTGACGCGCAGCCCGATCAGCAGCGCGGCCATCAGCACGGGTGACATTTCGCCACTCATGATGCGGCGCATGAGGGCGAGCATCTCGTCGTGGAAGATCTCGCGGTGGTCGATGGTTCGACTCAGCGCTTCGAGGTTGGTGATGCTCATCGGGC